>NZ_JBKQQD010000032.1:0-7282 GCF_052144515.1 Mycobacterium sp.
GCCCTGAACTGCGGTGTTAGGCCGTAGAAGTCCATTGCAATCCGAGGCAGTCCATCGGGTGATCAGCGGTGAGTTATGGATGAGTTGTGACAACGTCGTGACACTCACACCCGCCGGCAGGCCGCCGCTGAACAGCCGGAGTCAGCGCGGTTGGAGGTGTCTGAGTCCTCGACATCGTTGACAGGTGAGTCGCATGCAGATGCCACCGACGCCGATGCATCGGTGCTGGCGAATTACCCACATTCACGAGCTGCCTAGGTATTCACTAAAGGGAACTACCCCCAGATAGCAGCAGGGGGTCGGAAGGTCCACTGCTTGATTGTCGGCTCGGAGGAGTCAGCTCACCACTGCAAGCGGGCGTTCCCGGTATCCGTTGGCAGCCTGCATGATTCGCTGCGCAGTCCGGTAGTTGATCCCGGAGGCCCTTGCCGCAGCGTTGATTGAGGCCCCATCGCGGCTTGCAGCCAGCACCGCCATAACCGTCTCGACAGGCTGTGTCGTCGCGCCGGATGCAATCAGCTCGGACGCAAGGTCTGCATCAACGTGTGTCGCATCGTTTTGCACCGAGTCCTGCACTGTCTGTGCCGGGCCAGGTTGTACCGATGCAGAGGTCTGTACCCATCCAGTGGCCGTTGCAGGCCGTCTGACGTGCGCTTTTGCACTTTGGCTCGCCGGTTGATGCAGCAGCCCCGTAGTTGGGATTTGTGCACCGGAAGATGTCGTCACTGTACGGCCACGGCGTGCGGGCTTGTCCCCGAGTGCAACTAACATCAGGGTGCTGACGGCCACTGCCGTGTCGATGATCGCGGGGAAGATCCACGCCGTTGCAGAGCCGTACCCAATGGCTTGCATGAGATCGCGCAGCGCCAGGAAACTTACGGCGAATGCACCTGCGCCGATGCCTGCAACAGAGCTGACCGCCCAGCGGTAAACCCTGCCGGACGCTCCCGCACGGACGGCGAGGGCGATGCCGTGCACGGCTGCGAGGAGGGCGATGGGAGGCACGGCGGCGGCACCGATCTGAACGGCGATGCGTGGAAGGTACGGCAGCACGGCGTGCGCGATGTTGCCGACGAGGCTGACCGTGGTCGCGCCGATCAGGAAGCCCCAGAAGAACCGAACAGCACGGCGGCGATCCAGCCGGTCGACTGTCAGCAGTTGGTGGGCTCACCGGGCGAGCGATCTGCTCTCGGCGTCGGCGATGGCGGTGGCCAGGTGGCGACGGCGGCGCTGTCGGGCCGCAATGAGGTCGATTGGCCCTATGCCGGGTCTAGGTTGCCCCGCATGATCCTTGAACGTCCCCGCGTTGATGCCAGGAGGTTTCATCATGGACCGGTTCACCCTGTGGTTTTTCGGCATCGTCGGGTTTGCGGCACAGCTCGCGTTCATGCCAGCGGCGCATGCCGACCCGGCCCCGGTGCGATGCAAGGATCTGCCAGGGACATTCGGCAATAGCCACGTCTGCCAATACCCAGACGGCAGCGTCATCTCGTGCATAACGTCGCCACTCCCGATAGTGGGGCCGTCTTGCGCGCCGGTCTATACGCAGCTCGTACCCGGCTTCTGGGACCAACCATGAGGCCTGACGCGAACTTCCTTGCAGCGCAGACTGATTCGCAGTCGAGCGGATTCCGCAGGTCCACAGCATCTGCCAGCACTCACCAGCGCACCGTGGGCCGCTCAGGACCGTGGCTCAGGGTCGTTGCCGACCGGCCAACCCTTCCGACCCCCGCAGCGTGCCAGAAGGTCCACACGGATCGCCTATGCCGGATCGTCGCGGCTGTCCCGGACGATAACGCGGCAACTTGTTGTAACCGATCGCGGGATCGTTAGCCCCGGTTTCTCGGATCAGCTTCAATTCCATCGCACGAACCTCGGCGTCGGTGGCCGTCTCGGATTCCCACAGGATTTCTTTGCGCAGCGTCAACTCAAATCGGTCGGGTTCGAGTTCGAGGTCAGCGACGATCTGCTCATAGGCGCTCGGGCTACCCATGTATAGCGCCGTGCCCGTTAGGTCCATCCCCACATAGATCTTGCCGTTGGGATACGTGATCTTGTAAACCTGCTTGCGGCGACCCATTGGGTTGAATCTACCTAGACACCGTAAGAGCAGACCGATGTCGGCACGGAGGCCGGACAATCAGTGCAGCGGCGCGGCCTTGCCGCCGTCGCCATCGATCTGGTGTTCTTTGGCGACAGCAGGGCACTATTGCCAGATGGCAGTCACAGACGAGAAGGTCGCCCAGTGCGTCGATCACTTCAGAAAACTGCTCGACGCCCGTCCGGGCACGCCGGAGTCGCTGCAACAAGCGACTCGTAGCGGACTCCACAGAATCATTGAACGTGCCGGAGCGAAGCGTCGCAACGAGCCCCTCCTCGCCCGACTCGAAGAAGCCTTCGCCGATGCCGGGATCGTCACCTTCCCGCGCCTCACGGACCCACACAACAAACCCGTCGAACGCATATACATGTTCGACCGCCGCCACCAAATCAAGGGTCTGTCACTAACACGCCAGTCGTTTCCGGACCATGAAGCCCTCCGGCGCTTCATCGTGGCCAACCGACATGAGTTCGACGAGCTACGAGGCCTCACCGAGTGGAAGGAAGAAGCGAAGTTCGCCAGCGGTCGCCGGTTCGATCTCCTCTGCAAGAGACCCAGGCGCAATCAGTTGGTCGGGATTGAACTGAAGCTCGGTGAGGCAGACGACTGGGCCGTCGGTCAGGTCGAGCACTACCTCGATGATCTCGTCAAGGAGGCCAACAAGCTGGGTTGCTCTGCGCAATTCATCCTGATTGCGGGCGGCCAACCAAACAGGTCCGTGCGCGCCCGAATCGAGAGCTACGCCGAAGCCCGTGGGGTAACCGTTACGTTTCTCCTGTACAGCGTGGCGATGAACCTCCGCCTACACCCATGAGGCCAAGGCGCTCCTCGATATCTCGATTCGGCGCGTTCGGCCCCGCTGGTGTCGTTCGGAAGATAAGCAACTCGCAGGAGATGGCCATCAGCGGGAGCAATACTCGCCACTCAGTACCGGTCACGCCTACGAATGCCTCGGGGACGCGGCGCCTTAATTCCGATTAAGCCCGAACTTTCGCGACAGCAGGACGTCCTTCCAGTAACTCTCGCGCTTGAGTACGTGCTCGTCTGCCGTTCGCATCGACCAAAATTCGAGCAGCGCGAAGCGCAGGTTGGAGCTGGCATACTCCGGTCCTTTCTGGCCGACAAGCTCGCGCAGCGCTTTGTTTCCACCGTGCAGTGAGTCGACGTACTGGCATAGCCGCGCCCAGATGCCGGTGTCTCCGTAGGCCGATCCGACGTAGGGCTTGCCAGTCTCAACATCGTGGATGACGTATACGCCCTTCATGTGCTCTAGCGCACCACGCCAATCGCGCCAATCCTGCTTGACGGCGACCTCCAGCACTCCCAGCGTGTGATTGAGCCGATCATGGCCGGGGAAGGGTTCGCCTGCATAGGGCTGTTCGAGGATCGACACGACCTCGATGTGGTCTAGATGCGACTTCAGGTTCAAGCGTACCGCGCGCCCCGGTGGCCGGAACCCGACTACGAGCCGCTTGATGAACGCGCCCATGAGGTCGTCCCGCAGCACCACGTCATACGACGACGCGCCCGGTGTTGGGCGGCGGGCGAGAACTTCGAAGACGCCGCCGAAGAGCCAGCGAGATGGGTCATCCCGGTCCCTGGCGAGCGAGAAGATGAACTGCCGGTTGAAGTCGTCGCGCTTGCCACGCCACCGGTTCCACTCCACCCACTCGCCCCATGAGCGAGCGAGCACATCAATCGGGTGGTCCTCGCCGTTCCACACTGCGCAGTGCAGCTTGCACGCTGCCGGATCAAGGTCGCCGATTAGGCTTTTGAGTGGAATCGCTGCCACGGCTGCAAGGCTACGTCGGGGTTCAGGCGGGCGGGCAAAGGGACCTAATCGTTGTCCAACCACCACAACAGCTGGTCTAGAACGAGTCGTGACATCCCGATATCTTCGGCAGCGGCCGTGGCGACCAACAGCACCGCGTGCTCGTCGTCGGGCACCGAAAAACCCAGTGAGCGCAACCCCTTTTTCACTCGGACGTCGGGCTTAATGGCATCCGCACCGGACCGCATCCGCGCGTAGGCGAACAGCGCCAAGCCGATCCCTTTCACCGAAGAGCCCGAGAGCCAGGGTCAGTTGGCCATCAGGCCGGTTCGGGGGGCCAGGAGGGTCAATCGTCCGGGCCTGCCCAGGTGCCGGGTCGCTGCCATCGGGTCCGCTCCAGGCGCTGTCACTTGGCAAAGAGGCGTTCAACGCAAGTGAAGGGGGATCATCGCTGGCGTCGGAGGCTCCTGACGATAGGACCTTGGCCCCTAGTCCGGGAGAGTTCCGGGTGAAAGCGTGGCAGCCACAGCAAACAATTTGCGGCGTCCAACGCGGAGGAGGTTGGAACAATGATTCGTGCGCTACTCGCCGCAGAAGCCAACGCAGCGACTGGGAACGGTGTAGTCGCAGCCGCCCAGGCGGCTACGTCCGGTTTGGCCACCTCCGCAGTAACCTTCAGCACTGGCTGCGTGGATGGCTATTACGAGAATTCCGTTGGCAGCTGGGCCTGTGAGGTAGATGGCCGTATCCCTAGGGCGCCCGGCTCGAACGCCTCGACTGGCATCAGGTTCACCGCCGTGATAGCCAGGGCGTGTCATCTATGAATGTCGTGTCCGAGGGTTCACAGCCGTTGGCGAGCGGCGCGATTTTTGCTGGATACACCATCCTGCGGCTGGTGGGCTCCGGGGGGATGGGCGAGGTCTACCTTGCACAGCACCCCCGATTGCCGCGCCGCGAAGCGCTGAAAGTGCTGCGGGCCGACGTGTCCGCTGATCGCGAGTTTCGCGAAAGATTCCACCGCGAAGCCGACCTTGCGGCCACGCTATGGCATCCGAACATCGTGCGTGTCAACGACCGAGGCGAGTTCAACGGACAGCTGTGGATCGCGATGGACTTCGTCGACGGAACCGACGCAGCGAGCCTGCTGCGGGACCGCTATCCGGTCGGCATGCCAGCAGATGAGGTAGCCACGATAATCGCAGCGATCGCCAGCGCGCTCGACTACGCGCATCAGCACGATCTACTGCACCGCGATGTCAAGCCCGCGAATATCTTCCTAACCAATCCCGAGGATGGCGACCAGAGAATCCTTTTGGGCGACTTCGGAATAGCCCGAAACATCGGCGACATCAGTGGCCTGACCGCCACAAACATGACCATAGGCACTCTTCCCTACGCCGCACCGGAACAGCTAATGGACGAACCGATCGACGGACGCGCTGATCAGTACGCACTAGCGGCCACCGCCTACCATCTGCTGACCGGATCACCACTGTTCCCTCAAACCAACCCAGCGGTCGTAATCAGCCGCCACCTCACCGCGCCACCGCCGACGCTAGCGGACACCCGCCCCGGGCTCACGGCCTTCGACTCGGTGCTTGCTGTAGCCCTCGCGAAGGACCCTGCCGATCGATTCGCCAGTTGCACTGATTTCGCACGCGCGTTCGCAGAGGCAGCGCACTCTGGCGGCCACGCGACCGCCGCGGCCCCGACCTTGTCAGCACCCTTGGCGGGCAGGCCATCCGAACGCGCAGCAGTGCCCTCGGCCCGGACTGACGCCGACAAGCAGAAGCGACGCAGGCGGCGTCGGATCCTCGTCGCTGCGGCTATAGCGGTGGTGACATTCACGGCCACCAGCGTCATCGGCTACATGATCGAGAAGAACGACACCGCCTCTAAACCGGCCCCACCCGCTGCCGTACTCGACGGCACCTACCGCCTGGAATACGACTATGGAAAGCAGACACAGAACGGCGCGCCCGACCCCCACCCCAACACCGACAACACCGCGTGGTGGGCCTTTCGGTCATCGTGCACATCCACGGGATGCGTCGCCACCGGGACCAAGCTCGACGACAACAACCACCAAGTGGCGTCCACACCTCCTCACACAGCCGATTTCCGTTTTACCGACGGACACTGGCAGTGAACGCCCGTTCAGATCCAAGAGCAGTATCCGCGGTGCCTGGGAGCAGACGGGAAAGTCGTCGCGGGCGCGGACACCGAAACGGTTGCGTGGTCATTGGATCCACAACCCGACGGGACCCTGCGAGGCGTTTTGACCGACACCGTTTTAACCAATGAATGCGGCAATGAAGGAACGGTGTCGCAGACCCCGCTTTCGGTGACACGGATAGGCCATGTGCCGCCCAGCGTTACCGTGGCCGATCATGCGACAGTTCCCGCCGCCCCGGCGACCAGCAGCCCAATCCCAGCGGTTGCGAGTGTGACTCCCGTGCTCGACGGCACCTTCCGTGTCGACTACGACTGGGCAAAGCAGACAGTTAACGGCGAGGCGACAACCGGCCCCGGCGGGACCGACTCCAATTGGTTGGCCTTTCGTTCGTTGTGCACATCGGCTGGTTGCGTCGCCACAGGGGCCCCACTGGCCAAAGAAAATCAGCAAGCGCCCATAGGTGGCGGCACAGTGCTCCGTTTCGTCGACGGTCACTGGCAGAGCGCACCCGTGCTTCAAGACCCGGAGCCATGCCCCGGAGCAACAAACGGCAAAACCACCAAGGACGAGACCGTCGCGTGGTCATGGGAGCCGCAGCCTGACGGCGCGCTTCGAGGCATCGACACCATGACCGTTTTAACCAACGAGTGCGGCACGCAGGGGAATGTCTATCGAACCCCGGTTTCGGTGACACGGACGGGCGACGTGCCGCCCGCCGTTATCCTGGCTGATCCAGCACTGTTCGAGCCCTCGGCTGCGCCACCCACCACCGGCCCTCACCCGTAGAGGCTGACCGGACCCCCAAAGTCAAACGCCAGATCGGCGAGCTGGCCGCCGACATGGCCGCCGGTGCCCCGTAGCCGACCACCCGATATACCCACCGCCGACCCCAACCGGACTCATCAGCAACAGTCCAGCCTCAACACATTCATCAATGACCGGGGTTAGCAGAGCGTGGATAATCGAGCCATGTCGACGGCCCCGTCTGCAATCCCCCGACGTTGGGCCGATATTACGATTCTGCTGGTGCTAGCGCACGGCGGGCTGGTGATGTTCACAATATTGATGGCGGCCGAAGCCGTCAGCGAACAGGAGTACCTCGAGTCGAGGTGCCGATTTCACAATCTCGACTGCAGTAACCCCGGCCGCACCATCGGTGGAGGTTGTCCCGAGTTCCGTGGAACTTCGGTGGCGGTCCGGTGAGCATCAGGCTGCGCTCACCTGGTCATTGTGC
>NZ_JBKQQD010000033.1:0-69503 GCF_052144515.1 Mycobacterium sp.
CTGCCGTCCTGCTCCCAGTCGGTGTAGAAGCTGTAGGCGCCGCTCGCCGGTGCCACCACCGAGATGCCCTTGCCCGCAAGGGTATTCATCGCATTCCCTGCGGTCACCCAGTTACTGACGGGATCCCCCGCATCGAAGGCGTCGAGGAGGTAGACCGCGTGCGGGCCGCCGGCCATGAACGTAACCGGGATGTCGCGGCCCATGGCAGCCGACGGGACCATCAGGTTTTCCACGCCCGCGGCCTTGGCCGCGCCGGTCGAGACCGGCATCAGCAAGGCCAGTGCAAGCACCGTCACCAGCGCTCCCCGTAGCGGCAGCATCAGACTGAACTTCATCGTCCAACCTTCCCGGCGTCTGCCGTCGTGGCCGACCCTTTTAACGAAGTTATGTTAGTGCAATAATCGGGAGCCAACGGAAGCAAGGATCGAGCGACGGCCTCGAAGGGTTATGACATGGATCCGACTCTTGACTACGACGTCAGTGACGAGTTCGAGTACGGCATCAACTGGTTTGCATGGATCCTCAGGGGCCACTATCCGCCACCGGCCTATCCGCCGGTGATGACGGGCGCGGGCGGGTAAACCGGCTCGTCTCCATTGCGGTCGACGACTGCCCGATGGGTGCTCGGTCCGTCGATGCAGTAAGCAGGGGGCACGGAATGGGCTCCTCGATGGTCGATGATCTTGCCGATGAGCAGACGGCACTAGATGAGCTCGTGCGGAACTTGGACGAGGAGCAATGGGGTACGCCGTCGACAGCCGCCGGCTGGAGTGTTCGCGACGAAATAGGTCATCTCGCCTTTTTCGACTTCGTCGCTGTGGCTTCTTTGCGCGGCGGAGGCGAAGCCCGGTTCGCCGAACTCGAAGCAGCGATGCGCTCCGGCGACGCCGATTTCATTCGCAGTCCCGGCGCGGGCAGGTCCGGTCGCGAGGTACTCGCGCGGTGGCGACGGGCACGCACCGCTGAAGTTGAGGCGTTCCGGCAAATCGATCCCGGCGCCCGTGTCCCGTGGGGACCCAACCGAATGGCCGCGGCCAGCTTGTGCACGGCGCGCCTGATGGAGACCTGGGCGCACGGCCTCGACTGCTTCATGGCACTCGGCGTGAAGCCGGTGGACACCGAGCGGCTCCGCCCTGTGTGCCACATCGCATACCGAGCGATACCGAATGCCTTGATGCAGGCCGGCCTGGCCATGCCGGCACCGCTCGACGATCTCGTGGTGGAGGTGTCCTCGCCGACGGGCGAACTCTGGCGCTTCGGCCGGCCGGGGGCGCCCAACCGGATTGAGGGCACCGCGGCCGAATTCGCCCGCGTCGGCGTGCGTCGTATGCGGCTGGACGACGCCACGAGCTTGCGGGCCAACGGACCTCTAGCCGAATCAGCCCTGCCGCATCTGAAGGCATACCTGTAACTCATTGCGATCGAGGAGGTTCAGTGCACAGCGCCGACATGGTGGTCAGCGACATACTCGCGTGCGGCCGGTCGCAGTATCGAAACAAGGATGCGATTATCGGTGAGCAGATGTCGCGCACGTATGGCGAGCTCGCCGATCGGGTTGATCGCCTCGCCGGCGCGCTGGCCGCGGCAGGCGTGCGGCCGCGTGACCGCATGGCGGTTCTTGCCGCCAATGACCCTGGAGTCGTCGAGATTTGCCTGGCAGCCAGCATGATCGGAGCGGTCGTGGTGCCGCTGAACCCGCGCGCCACCGCGGACGACCTCGCCTTCCAAGCGGACGACGCCGATGTCGGCTTCGCATTCGTCCAAGCCGAACTTGAACCGCTCGCCCGGGCCGGTGGCTTGCTGAACCGTCCTTCATGGTCTTCCGGAGAAGATCTGGAGAAGCTCGCCGACTCAGGGAAGCCATACCGGGGCCTGCGCCCCTCGTCTGACGACGTCGTGGTCCAGCTGTACACCTCCGGCACCACTGGTCGGCCGAAGGGCTGTCTGCTGACGCACCGCGGGTGGCTTTCGAGCATCGCGGGCTGGGCCCATGCGACGGGTATGTCGAGCCGGGACGTCGTATGGGCGCAGTTACCGCTGTTTCACGTCGCCGGCTTGCACTTCTTGTTCACCACTCTTGCCACGGGAGGCACCTATGTGGTCGACGGACCCGGCGATGCGGGGCGCTTCTGGGAGGTGATTCGGACGCGAGCGGTCACGGTAGCCACACTGTTCCCTAACCCGTTCGACCTCGTCGCGCATCCTGATGCGAGTCGATCGTTGGACCGCATCCGGCTGGCGTTTTCTCAACATACCAATGACGCACTCGTGCAATCGCTTCCGGGTGTCACCATCGCGACGTCGTACGGTGCGACCGAGCTGGGCGGTATGGCGCTCGTCGCGTTCGGCGACGAGTGTCTTCGGCCGGGACCCGTCCTCGGACGACCGCTGCTCGGCATGGTCGCCGCGGTGCTTGACGACGATGACGAGCCGGTGCCACACGGCCAGATTGGTGAATTGTGCTTCCGGGGGGCGGCGACCACGCCTGGCTATTGGAACCTGCCAGAGGCGTCTGCCGAGGCGTTACGTAACGGCTGGCTGCATACAGGCGACCTCGGTCGCGCCGATGACGACGGCCTGATCTTCTTCGTCGATCGAAAGAAGGACATGGTGAAGCCGGGTGGCGAGAACGTCTACTCGATCGCGGTCGAAGCCGTGCTGACCTCTCATCGCGCGGTAGTGGAATGCGCAGTCATCGGAGTTCCGGACGATCGCTGGGGCGAAGCCGTCAAGGCCGTGGTCGTCGCTCGCGAGGAGGTGACCGCCGAAGAGCTCGACCGGTGGTGCCTCGATCGCCTCGCGGCGTTCAAGCGCCCACGTTGGTACGACTTCGTCGCGAACTTACCCCGCAACGCGACAGCGAAGGTCGTTAAACCCGACCTGCGCGCGGCGCATGACCCCGCGACTTCGATCCGTCTGCCCGAGCGACCCTGACCGCCGGGCGCAGAACGGCGGCGTCTCGCCTCGACGCGGTCAGGCCGACACCCGGTTGGTGTTGTCTGACCCGGCAAGCAAGTCGTCGACCGACCCGACACCATCTTCGCGGCAGCGTTCCATAAAGGTCTCACCCCAGGAGAACGCGACCTTGACGTCGCGGGTGTCGCCATGGCGGAGAATGTGGCCGGCCTGAGCGCGATAGCCGCCCCAGCGCGCGGCCGAGAACTGCGACATCTGCCCACCCGGCTCCAACTCGAAGACCCAGGTGCGCCCGTCATGGGCTTGGTGAGCGATGCGCTGGGCCCAGTCGTCCGGGTCGGGTTCGATCCCGCCGGCGGTGTCGACGTCCATCACCAGCGGGCCGTTCTCATCGGCCACCGCAACGAAATTGAATTTCTGGCGACCGATGGCGACGTGGCCCCATTCCACGTGGCCGTCGTCGAACTCGGTGGCGAACGCCGACCACGAAAGCTGGGTGCCGTTGAAGATTCGCCACTCCTTCCAGTCCCGCCCGTGCGGCCAGTAGCCGTGGTCCAGGAACACGAAGCCCTCCACCGACTCGCCCAGAACGGTGCCGCGCGCCTTATACAGCTCACTGGTGTAGAAGAACGGTTCGTCGTGGTCGAGCGACCCGATCTGAATGCCGGGGCCGACCAACGCGGCGTCCAGCTGCAGGATGGTGCCCTCACGCCACTGCATCGCTCCCGGGCTGAGCCGGTAGTCGAATCCTTCTTCGGGCGCTCCCCCGGCCTTGCCGAGCAGTGAGCCATGCAGATGATGTTCGGTGGCCGCGTATTCACGCTTGACCTCGCCACGCACAGTCTGCAGCGACTCGGGGGCCAGGCTGACTTTGCCGGAGCGCGTGGTCATCATCCACAGCCCCGCAGTCATGGGCCCGCAGAACTTGCGCTCTACGATGTGCAGCGCACCCGACTCGTCGCGCCAGCCGCCGTAAAGGTAGGTGGACTCCTCAGTGAGGCCGAACGGCCGCGCGGTGGGCAGGTGCATGTCGAGATTCGGCTCGTAACAGCTGACGGCGGTGGCGAAATCGAGGTCGCCGACCTTCGAAACGTGAAGCATACCTGGTCCTTTCCGGATTAATCGACGGCTGGGATCTGCCAACCGATGTACTTGACGGTGGTGTATTCGAGCAGTCCCTCACGACCGACTTCGCGGCCGACACCCACCAGCTCACCGTCGATGAGCAGTTGGGTACCGACGGAACGCACTGACGTCATCGTGGCGGGGCCGGGGTGAAGGTCACCGGCATGGCTTTGACTCCGCGCATCATCAACGGGCCGTGCGGAAGGTACACGTAGTCGTCGGCGAGTGCGATGTCGGGCAGGCGGTCCAGCAACACCTCGAGGACGACGCTGGCCTCCAGCCGCGCCAGCGACGACCCGAGGCAGAAGTGCTCACCGAAACCGAACGTCTGATGGGTGCGGTTCCGGACGGCCGGACGGTCCATGTCCCACTCTTCGGGCCGCTCGACCAGCTCGGGGTCCCGGTTGGCGCTGGCGACGGCGTTGCACACCAGCGCTCCCGACGGGATGGTGGTGCCCGCGAGTTCCACGTTGCCGGCCGTCCTCCGGGGCACCCAATACAGTGGTGGGTCGCAGCGCAGTGTCTCCTCGACGACGTTGGGAATCAGCGAGCGGTCGGTCAGCAGCCGCTCCCAACGAGTCCGGTCGGAGAGCAGGTAGTGCAGCATCGAGCCGATCAGGTTCGCGGTGGTGTCGGTGCCGGCGAGGATCAGCATCCGTACCAGTGCGACGAGTTCCTCTGTGGCGAGCCGATCTTCGCCGTCGTGCACTCCGATCAGCCGGCTGAGCAGGTCCTCGCCCGGTGTCTTGCGGCGCTGGTCGATGATGCCCAACACGTACTGGCGCAGCGCGGGGTCGGATTCGGCGTATCCACCGGAGTCGGGCCCCGCGGCGGTGATGGCGTCGTCCGCCCACTTGACGAATTTCGAGCGGTCGCCGGCCGGGATGCCGACCAGCTCCGCGATCACCATGGCGGGCAACAAGAAGGCGAAGTCCGCGCACAGGTCCGCGGTCCCGCGGGCGGCGAAGCGGTCGATGAGCTCGTGGGCGATCGCGTAGGTGGGATCTTCGAGGTTCTTGACCGCCCGCGGTGTGAAGGCTTTGACGACGAGCTTGCGCGTGCGCGTGTGTTCTTCGCCGTCGAGATGCACCATGCTGGGCTGAGTTCCGGGCGTGCGCGGGCGAAGTTCGCTGCGGAAAGCGGACGAGTCCTTGAAGACCGCAGCAACGTTGGTGGCGCCGGTGACGACGTAGGCGCCGTTGCGCACGGGAAAGACGGGGCAACGCGACGCCGCATCCTTCAGCGCGGTGTAGGGATCCACCATCGGGGTGAACGGATCGAACGACTGCCCCGGGTCGACGTTCGCCTCACGCATGGGATGGCCTCTCACTGTCGTGGGGTGTCTTTGGACTCTCGCCAACTCGGGCGCGCAGGTCGGCTTGCGTGGCCGGCGCTAAGCCCCGCTTCGTGATCAGGTCTACCGCCAGGTCGACCATGTCGGCGTTGGTCGCGGCGGGGAACGCCCACGGGCAGTCGCCGATTCCGACCCGGATGCCCAGCCCACGGTCGAGTGCGCGTCCCCAAAGGTGCTGGCACCGTTCCGCCGAGCTCATCGCATAGGGGACCACGACCGTCTCGTGATCGATTCCCGCGGGAATGCGCGAGATCAGGAAGTCGATAACATCGGGATCGGGGTCGTTGTTGGACACCCAGCGATCGGAGAAGAACAGCTTGATGTTAAGCGGCTGGCGCAGTATGCCGATGCGCGCGGCCAACACCACCCAGCGCATGTCGGCGGCGTTGAACACGGCAATGTTCGGCACCAGCCCAAGCTCGGCGAACCGATCCAGCTCCGGCGGGTAAGGCGGATTGGAGTTGTTCGGATCGTCGGGCCCGAAACTCACTACACCGAAACGGTTTTCCTCTTCCACCCACAGGACTCGCTTGACGTGCTGGACCGGATCGAACGGGGTGAGCAGCAGGCGGGTGCCGGTCGGCGGACGCTGCGCCAGCGCCCAAATGTGGTCGAGGCTACCGTGGTAGCTGGGGTAGGCCAGCGGATCGACCTCGCGCGCCGCCGTCGCCAGGACAGTGCGCGAGACCTCGTCATCGGTCCACGCTTGCCGCCCGTCCTCGTGGCGGGCGTGAAAGTGCACCACCGTGGCGCCGTGCCGAATGCACTCCACCAGGTTGCGTGCCGTCTCTTCGGCGCCGTAGGGCACGTTCGGGTTGTCGTCCTTGCCGACCACCTCGTTGACGCCGACCTCGAGGTACACCTTGCCGTCTTCACGGAAACTCATCGCGCTCCTCTCCCCGCACCGAACGGACGACCGTGCTCATCGGCGGACCAACAGTGCCGCCCCGGCCGTGGGTCCCCCGCCGACACCGACCGCCACCGTGTCGGGCCGGCCCGCCTGCCGGTCGCCACCCTGGCCGCGCAGCTGCACGCACGCCTCGTAGAGCAATCCGCAGCCGTGCAGCCGACCCGCCGACAGCTGGCCGCCACCGGTGTTCAACGGCAGCTCACCATCCAGCGCGATGCGGTTGCCGGACGCCAGGAACGGACCCGACTCCCCCTTGCCGCAGAAGCGCAATGCCTCCAGCCACACCAGCGGAAGGAAGGAGAACCCGTCGTAGAGCTGGACTTGGTCGACATCGTCGGGACCCAGGTCGCTTCGTTCCCACAGGTGAGCCGCGGCGTCCCAGGCGGCCATCTCCGTCATGTCGGCCCACTGATCCCACAGCGGCCGGTGGCGCATGGCCCACCCGATCGACTCGATGCCGATCGCGGGATGCGGCCCGTCGTCCGCCGTGTCGACGTGCGAGACCACGAACGCGACCGACCCGTCACAGGGGACGTCGCAGTCGAGCATGCCGAACGGTGTGCTGATGATCCGGGCGTTGAAGTAATCGTCGATCGTCATCGGCGTGCGGTACACCGCGTTCGGATTGCCGCCGGCGTTCCGCCGGTTGTTGACCGCGATCATGCCCAAATGCTCACGCGTGGTGCCGAATTCGTGCATGTGGCGCTGCGCGTACAGCGCGATCCAGTTGGCCGGCGAGTGCGCGTCGAACGGCGCGAGCCAACGCCGGAAGCCCGAAACGGCGGTATCGGCCGCACCGGCGAGCGCCCCCGCCCGCCCCGCGGCGCCCTGGACGGATGCCTCACCGACGGTCCGGTAGACCAGCACGTGCCGGGCCAGTCCCGTGGCCACCGCGAGGCAGGCCGAGAAGAACGCGCTCAGTTGGCCGCCCTCGGCGCCGCCGAACTTCCAGTTGGTTTCCAAGCCAAGCGCCGCATGGACCTCGTCGGCTCCCGGACCGGCCAGGCCCGGAGTGTCGAAACCGCCACCGGGAAAGGTTGCCAGGCCGTCGATCTCGCCGCGGTCGACGCCCGCGTCGGCCAGCGCGGCCAGGCAGGCGTCGACGGTCAACCCCATCTCACTGGCCGCCAGTCTGCGGCCGACCTGAGACGAGCCGAAACCTCGGATCACCGCCTGCCGCTCGGGGCGCGTCATCACCGGTCCTCCCCCGCCGCGGTGAACAGCGGCGCGAACAGGCCCTCACCCAACGGCTCGAAGACGACCCGCACGCGCAGCCCGATCCGAACCTCTGCCATGTCCGTGTCCACCAGGCGGCTGACGAAGCGCAGCCCGGGCTGCTCGTGGAGTTCGACGACGATCACGGCGTACGGGTCGCGCAGATGCGGCAGCCACGGCTGGTGGTTGATCGTGAAGGAATGCACGGTACCGCTGCCGCTGACCGGCGCGAAGGCAACCTCGCGGGAAAGGCACTGGAAGCAGACCGGATTCGGCGGGTGCTGCCAGCGCCGGCAGCCGCGGCAGCGCTGCATCCGCAGCCGGCCGTCGGCACCCGAGCGCCAGAACTCCTCCTCGTCGCGGGTGGGCGCGGGCCGCAGCAGCGGCCCCACTCGCGGCGGCCTTCCCGCCTGAATGTCGCTGCTCACCGACCGATGATCCGTCCCGTCTTCTCCCATGCGCTGATCGCCGGCGGGAAGAACTCGTTGTACGAGTGGTACACCACCGGCGCGCGGGTCTCCCCGGCGCGGCGCAGGTAGCCCTCCGAGGACCGGTAGAAGTCGTGCCCCGAGGCCTGCTCGGGCAACTCGCCGTCATCGACGGCCGACCATTCCCAGTCGACCCCGTCGACTTCGTAATACATATGCTCGGGGAAGGTGTTCGGCTTGTATTTGATGTCGCGCGCGCCGACGTTCGAGGTCGCGTGCACGACGTCGCCGTCGCCGTCGACGATCATGGCGAAGTTGAAGCCGTCGGCGCCGTAGCAGATATGACCCATTTCGACGGAGCCATCGGAGAACTCCGCGCCGAACGGCGTCCACGCGAGTTCGACCCCCTTGAAGAAGTCGCTGTTGCGCCATGTCACCCCGGGCGGCAGGTAGCAGTGGTCCAGCCACAGGAAGCCCTCCGCGGACTTTCCGAACGCCGTGCCCGAAACCCGGTGCAGCAGAGACGTGTAGAACAGCGGCGTCGGTCCGCTGGGCACGTACACCTGCATTCCCGGTCCGATCCGCCGGCCGCTGAACTGCAATTCCTCCCCTTCGCGGTATCGCAAGTCGGTTGCGGTGCGAGCCATCTCGAACGGTTGCCCGGTGGCGTAGCCCGGTTCGGGGGGTTTGCTCGCGATGCGGTACCCGTCGTCGGAGGCGGTGGTCACGACCGGCCCGCGGAAGAACTCCCGTCCGGTCGGCATGGTCATTTTGCGGAGCGCGCCGTCCCGGGACTCGAAGCACGTGCCGTGCAGCGATCCCTCCAAGCCGAGCACGCCGCGGTAGGCGAAGTGCAGCTTGCCATCGACGTCACGGAAGTTGAGGTAGAACCAGGTGATCGACAGCGAGAGGCCGAAGTAGGTCCGGGTCGGATCGGAGTCGTCCCCGGTGGGGTCAAACGTTCCGACGAGGGTGCGATGACCGTAATCACCCTTAGTTGCCACGGTATTCGTCCCTTCCTACACCGTAGGCGGTTCTTCGTCGATGATGCGCACGGTGCCCGCCGTACCGTCGACCTCGACCAGTTGGCCGTTCCTCAGGCGTTGGGTCGCGGTCTGCGTGTTGACCACGGCCGGCACCCCGAATTCGCGGGCCACGATGGCGGCGTGCGACATCGGGCCGCCGACGTTGGTGACGATCGCCGCGGCGCAACCAAAGAAGGGAGTCCACCCGGTATCGGTGACGTTGGCCACCAGCACCTCCCCCGGTTCGAGGTCGTCGTCGGCGTGGCCCATGATCCGCACCCGGCCGCGTGCGGTGCCCCGCGACGCGGCCAGGCCGGTGACCACCGCGCCGTCGATGACCTCGCTGCGCTGATCCGGTGTCCAGGGCTGGCGGAAGTGAACCGGGTAATCCAGCGCGGCCAACCGGGAACGCTCCGCGCGTCGGCGCGCGACGAGATCCTTCGATTCCGCGGGCGGGTAATAGATCTCGTCCGTCGACAGATAGTGGACGTCGTCGGCCGAGGCCAGCGTTCCGCGCCCGGCCAGCCGCCGTCCCCATTCGCGCAGGGCCAGCCGGAGTTCGTGGGTGATGCGCATGCACACGTCGCGCCCGCGTTCGCGTCGCTCGATGGCGGCGACGGCGACGCGAACCAGCGCTCGCCCCACGGGCGTCGGCACTACGGCCATGGGGGCCCTGGGGGTCTCGTGATCGGCCCGGATGCTCCCCATCACCGAGCGCAGCAACAGCTCCGGTGCGTCCGCATAGACGGGGTTGCTCAGTTCCGTCTCGCCGGGCCCGCGATGTCCACAGTCGACCAGCAACCGATCGAAATTCCTGGCGAAAACCGTTGCGTCGCTGCGCAGTTTGTCCAGCACCACCTCGCGCGGACTCTCCTCGATCAATCGGCGCAGGCCGTCGTCCGTCGCGACGATGTCGGCAAGCTCTCGCACGCCCGCGAGAAGAGCCGCGCTGCGCAAATTCCGGGTCCCGGTCCGCACATTCATCGCGACGTCGTCCCCGTAGCGCTGCGCGATGAGGTTCATAGGAAGGCTGACCACAAACGTGTTCATGCAGTTGATGTCCCAGGCCCGCACCACCATGTCGCTGACCAGCTCGATGCGTGCCAGCAGTTTCGGGTCACGGAGCGCCCCCAGGTCGGGGCGGTCGGCGACCAGCCGTTCGGCTCGCCGCTCCATGGTGGACACCTCGTGCCCGAGCCCGGCGATCTGCGGGCCGCCCTTGGCCGCCGCCCGCGCTCCGGCCACGGCGTCGGCGACCGACATCCGCGGCGGGCGGTATCCCTCGGGCAACGGGGTGCCGTTCATCTGGTGCTCGAAGCTCTCCGGTGTCTGACCCGGGATGGCGTTCGCCAGTTCCTTCATGACCGTCATGTTGTTGTAGAACCGGTGTCCGATGGTGCCGACCTGCTTGGCGCTGACCATCGCCGTCAGCTCCCCGTCGAGCGGGAACAGATGGTCCAACAAATTCGCCGCGCTGAACAGGGTGCGGTTGGCCAGGGCCAGCGAGAACGGTGTCATCGGACCCGGGAATGCCTCGGACAGATTCGCCGCGCTCCACTCGGGCAACGCGGGATCGCCGGTGACGTTGTCGAATTCGCCGGTGTACTCCGGCGGGACGATCCGCACCGAGCTGCCGTCCGGCCCACACGTGTCGCGCGGGAAGACGACCGGTTCGGCCAGGCGGATGGGCTTGCGGACCGAGCGCGTGCCCACGGTCCACTTGCCCGACGACCAGTCGGTCATGTCGGCGACGGCCTCGGCCGACGAGTAGGCGCAGTCGAAGCCGAAGTCCTCGCGGAGCCTGCGGGTATCGCCGAGCGGGTAGTGCATGAACAACTCGATGAGATCCGGAACGGACTCGTAATTGCGGGCCTTGCCGATCAAGCCGGCCAGCATCCGCGAGAACCGCTCGCCGGAGTTCACCACCGGCCTTCCGACGATGTGGGCCATTTCGGTCAAGGACAGCGCGTCATCCGCGTTGAGATTGACGATCCCGGTAGGACCGCCGAGCGCCGCCTGCGCACAGAACCGGCCTACGTCGTCGACGTGAACCAGTTGCATCCGGGCGTCCCGTCCGGGGGTGACCACCACCGGTTGGCGGAAGATGTTGGCCGGCGCGCTCCAGGCCGATCGGCCGACGATCACGGTGGGGCGCACGTTGACTGCGTCCACTCCGGAGTCGGCGATCATCTTCTCGGCACGCACTTTGTTGCGCTCGTAGTGGAAAGACGCAGCCGGCTGCGGTGTCTCGTCCTCGGTGTACGGCTGCGGGTGGTCGGCATGCCCGCCGTACACGGTGATCGAGGAGGCGAACACCATCCGTCGGCAATCGTGATCGCCCATCGCGCGCAACAGATTTGTGGTGCCGCCGATGTCGATGCCCTCCGCGACTGCTGCGCTCTGCATCGCCGAGACCGTCCAGGCGAAGTGGACTATCGCATCGCAGCCCGCTACCGCGCGCGACACCCGTTCCGGGTCCTGGATGTCGGCGGCCACATAGGTCACGCCGGGGACGGGCACCGCGGGACTGCGCCTGGCCAGAATGACGACATCGGCGCCCATTCGCCGCAGCCATTTGACCGTCGCGGCGCCCGCCGCGCCGGTGCCTCCGGTAACCAGAACTCGTCCCGACATCTCGCCTTCACAGATCACGTCGCCAACCGAGTAACGCTAACCTGGTTATAGTATTTGACTGTGGCCTGTGGCACAAACGCCATTCGTCACAGCAGTCCGTGTTTCGCACACTCCCCCCGGCACGCAAGGGGTTCGGTGAACAACCGGGCGACCAGGCCGCAGGCCGCCGCCCCGACGACGTTCTCCTCGGCGTCATCGAAGAACAGCAACCGGTCGGGCGCACACCCGATGCGCTCGGCCGCGAGCGCGAAGATCACCGGGTCGGGTTTGCGCCGGCCGACTTCCGAGGAATCGACAACGGCCGCGAAGGTGTCGATCGGCAGCACACCGCTGGTCCACCAGGATCTGGCCTCTTTGGCGTTGTTGGTCAACACGCCGACCTTCGCGCCGCCGCGGACGAGGTCCTCGATGAGCGCGACCATCTCGGGGCGCACCCGCTGTCCCGCGGCCAGGCAATCGGCGAGGCAACGGATGTCGACGCGTACCCCTAACCGTTGCTCGACGTCACGACACGCGAACTTGAGGAACTCCCGCACCGAGCGCCGGCCGGTTTCCACGTCGGCGAATTCCGGGCCGCGTAACTGGTCGACGAAAGTGTTGGTGGGGACGCCCAACTCGGCGGCGTAGACCCGGCAGGCCTCGAACGGATCGACGGTGAGCACGCCGCCCATATCGAAGACCACGGCGTCGATGGGGCCGCTTGTTTCCTCCGGTTCGGCCGACGCGATCACTTCGGCGCGTGCGCCCGAGCCGCCCGGATGCGTTCGGCCGCGCTCATGAGGTCCGCCAAGCGTTTGCGTTCGGCGGACACCGTGGCGGCGGCCGGCGACTCCTGGTCGCCGAGAACCTCTTCGGCGTGGCGGATCCGCCGCCGCGCCGCGTCGATCTCCTGGGCCAGTCGTTCCGACGCTTCGGCGATGGTCAGCAGGTCCTCGTCGCCCCAGTCCGACGCACCCGGCATGTCCTCGGGCGAGATGGGCTCGACCGGCCCCACGCTCATTTGCCGGCGCGTGGAAAGTTGAACACTCGCCTGGCATTGAGTTCGACGATCTTATGGACGTCCTCGTCCGGAACCTTCGCGAACACTTCCTCGGCGACCTTGCGGCTGTTGGGCCAGTTGGAATCCGAGTGCGGGTAGTCGCATTCCCAGAGGATGTTGTCCAACCCGACCTCGTCGCGGGCGCCGAGTCCGTGACGGTCGTCGATGAAGCACGAATACACGTGCCTGTAGTACAGCTCCGACGGCCGGTGTTCCTGGTTGACGTTCTGGTAGAAGCGATGCCGCTCCCATACATAGTCGGCGCGCTCGAGCATGTAGGGCACCCAGCCGATGCCGCCTTCGGACAGCGCCACTTTCAGCCTGGGATGCCGATGGAAAACAGGCGAGAACAGCAGATCGGTCAGCGCCGACATCGAGTTGCAGCTGAACAGCGTGATGCTGACCGCCATCGGACATTCCGGTGACGGCTTGGGCGAGATGCCCGAGGTGCCGAAATGCATCGACAACGGCAGGTCGTACTCCTCGGCCGCGCTGAACAGCGGATCCCAGTGATCGGTGTGGACCGACGGCAGACCCAGCGGCGACGGATTCTCCGGGAACGCGATGGTCTTGGCGCCCTTGGCGAAAGTGCGATGCACCTCCCCCACCGCGAGGTCGACGTCCCACAACGGCAAGATGACCAGCGGGATGTATCGATCTGGCGCGGCGGCACACCACTCGTCCAGGATGAAATCGTTGTATGCCTTGACGCTGGCCAGCGCGACGTCGCGGTCGTCGCCCTCCAAGAACACCGTCCCGGCGAAGCGGGGGAACGACGGGAAGCACAGCGCCGCCTCCACGCCGTCGAGGTCCATGTCGGCAAGCCGCTGAACCGGGTCGTAACAGCCGGGCAGCATCTCGTCGTACCGCGATGGGTCGATGCCGAACTCTTCGGGCTTCTTTCCCGCCACGGCGTTGAGGCCGATCTGCGGGTACGTCTGACCCTGGTATTCCCACACCTGGCTGGGCGGGCCGCCCTTGGCCCGAGGGACTTCCACGATGCGCGGTCCCAACGCCCGGTACTTGGCGGGGAGCCGGTCAGCCCAGATGCGCGGATGCTCGATGAGGTGGTCGTCGACAGAGATCAACTGCATGTAGTCCTGCAACGGCACGTCGGCCTCCTGATAGTTAACTTGGTTAGTTATGAAGCCCACCCACGAGTGTAGGCGTCGTTAGGGACTAAGGTCATCAGGCCGCTTCGACCCGCCATCTGCCCGATGAAGGGTCCGATGAAGGCCCCGTCGCGCCCACCGCCTGATCACCTCCCGGTTCTGCACTCGTTGGATTGCGCGGCAAGGTCTTCGAATTGGCGGCGAACTTGGCCGCGCAGCACCTTCATCGCCGCGTTGCGTGGAATGGACTCCGTGACGGACACCTGCACCGGCGCCTTGTATGCGGGCAGCCTGGACCTAACCCAGGCGACGAGCTCACCGGGGCTCACGGCACCTTGCGCCACAACCACCGCGACCGGCACCTGCCCGAGTCGCTCGTCGGGAATGCCGAAGGCGACCGCCTCACGCACCTGCGGATGCGCTTCCAGGCAGTCCTCGATCTCGGCGGGAAAGACCTTGAAGCCGCCGCGGTTGATCACGTCGTCGGCTCGTCCGTGGATCCAGACGAAGCCGTCCTCGTCGACGCTGCCCAGATCGTTGGTGCGGACCCATCGGCCGTCGCCGCCGGCCACCTGCGCCGAGCGGACCTGCAGCATGCCGGACCGTCCCGGCGGGAGGTCTTCTCCGGTTTCGGGATCGACGACGGCGATCTCGACGCCGGGATGGGGGCGACCGACGCTGCCGCGCTTGGTGTCCTTCCATAGTTGCCAGTCCCGCAGCGACCACCCCGTGATTCCACCGGTGAACTCCGTCGCGCCGTAGCTGAGCAGAACCGGGCAGCCGTAGGCCCCCTCGAACGCGTCTGCGAGGTCCGAGCCCACGGGCGCGGCGCCGGCCCAGACCGCCTTCAGGCTCGACAACTTGTCTCGATCCACACCGGCGTCGAGGATCATTCGCAGTGCCGCCGGGGGCAGTGACACCGATCGCGGCCGGTATTTCGCCACGGCCTGCGACCACGTCTCGGGTTCGAACTTGTCCTGCAACAGGATTCGCCCACCGCCACTGAGTGCGGTGATCAGCGCCCAGAGCCCGCTGATGTTGGTCGGCGGAAGGGCGCAGATCTGCACCCCCGCCCCGCGAACGCTGCCCGCACGCGCGCTCCCGCTCATGTAGTGCTCTTGGGCGCCGCGCAGCGCATGCTCGATCTCTTGATAGCGCAACGGGATTCGCTTGGGTGGCCCGGTGGTTCCGCTGGTGGGCACCAAAACCGCAACGCCGTCGTCGAAGGCGTGCTCGTGGCCCGGGGCGCGTTCGAAGATCACGTCGACCGCGTCGTCACTTCCGGCGGCGAAGTCGACCCGGATCCCGAGCGCGCCGGTGTCGCCGACCGCCTCGGCCACCGCCGCGCGGCGCCAATCCTCCGAGTCGGCCACGACGGCCGCCGGCCGCAGTGAACCGACGTCTTGTCCGACCGTCGCGTCGGGCATCGCGGGGTTGAGGACGACCAGCGGTCGGCGACCGGCCAGCAAAACGGCCAGGGCCGCAACCGGACCGGGCCGGTTGCGCATGTACACGCCCACCGGGCAACCGGGTCCGATGCCCCCGGCCGACAGCGCCGAGTCGATCTGCCCGGCGACGGCGCGGAACTCGTCTTGGCTGTGCCATGACCCGTCGTAGCACAGCAACGGGTCCCCACCGCGGGCGGAGATCCGCGCCCGCATCTGGTCCGGGAGATCCATACGTCGCCTCGCGCCGCGCCATCCGATGCACATTCCAGCACATTTAACTAACCAGGTTATATTAACAGGCCCGTAGACACGTTCTGCAACCGTCAGGTGATGACGCCCGCGACCTTCATCTCCACCAGCTGGTCCCAGTCGTAGCCCAGCTCGAGCAGGACCCGGTCCGTGTCGGCGCCCAGCTCCGGCGCCGGGCGGGGCCTCGGTTGGTCGCCGTTGAACTGAACCGGCGGCATCGCGACGGTGAGGGACGCGTCGTTGTCGACGTCCATCGATCCGACGTAGCCGTTGGCGACAACTTGAGGGTCGCAACGTGTTTCCCGCGGCGACTGGACGATCGCCCAGACCCCCCGTTGCCGGCTCAGCACCTCCCACCATTCGTCGGCCGTGCGGGCCGCGAAGATGGCGTCGAGTTCGGCTATGCATGCCGTGCTGTTGGAACTTCGTGCGGCGGCATCGGCGAAGCGCGAATCCGTCGCCAGATCCGGTCGGCCGAGGAGTTCGACCAGCGGTGCCCAGAACCGGTCCGATTCCAGCATCACCAGGGCGACGAACCGGCCGTCGCGGGTCCGGTAGGTGTTGGAGATCGGATTGTGCGCCGCGTGGTGGTCGCTGCTTGGCATGGCATCTATGTCGAACAACGACGACGCGGCGATATGCGGGGCGGTGCCCCACACCGCGGCGCCTAGCAGACTGATGTCGACGACTTGCGACGCACCCGTGCGTTCGCGCGCGAACAGCGCCCCCGCCACACCGCCGGCGGCGTAAAGCCCCGACTGCAGGTCGCCGAAGGCCGCTCCCGGCATCGGCGGCGGGTACTCGGCTTCGGCCGGGGTGCTGACGTAGGCCATTCCTCCGCGCGACCAATAGGACGCCAGATCGAAGCCGCCGGTGTCCGCTTCCTCGCCCAGCGGGCCCAGGCCGCTGCCCCGGGCGTAGACCAGCTTCGGATTCACCCGTGCCAGGTCGTCGACGTCCACCCGAAGCTTGCGTCGCACGGGTGCCAGATAGTTGGTCAAGAACACGTCGGCGCCGGCGACGAGCCGATAGAGCGCCTCGCGGCCGGAATCGCTCGTCAAATCGATTCCAACACTTGCCTTGTTGCGGCTGAATGTCTGGAACATGTAGTGGACCGGCCGTTGACCCGGCGGAGTCAACGCCGCGCTGATGAGCCCGCGCATGGGATCACCGTGCAGGGGATGCTCCACCTTGATCACCTCGGCGCCCCAGTCCGCCAACGCGACGCCCGCCGAGGGAACGAAGCCCCAGGTCGCCAACTCGATGACGCGGACTCCGTCCAAAACCCCAGGCATGTGACCGTCCTCCTTCGTGAGCCGCGCGCCGTGACAATAGACTAACCACGTAATACGATTTGCGTTCGCGGTCCCACGTGCGACCGCCATGCGGGAACCGGGCGATTGAAAGGTTTTGCGGTGGGGCGGGTTGAGGGCAAAGTAGCGCTGATCACGGGCGCCGCACGCGGACAAGGTCGTTGCCATGCGACGCGCCTGGCGGAGGAAGGCGCAGACGTCATCCTCCTCGACATCTGCGCCGACATTCCCGGTGTCGGCTATTCGATGGCCACGCCGGAGGACCTGGACGAGACCGTCCGCCTCGTCGAGAAATTCGACCGACGCGCCGTCGCGGCGGCCGTCGACGTGCGCGACCGACCCTTGCTGCAGCAGGCGGTGGCTTCGGCGGTCAGCACATTCGGACGGCTCGACATCGTGGTTGCCAACGCGGGCATCTGCCCGATAGGACCGGACTATCCGGTGTCCGCCTTCGCCGACGCGGTCGACGTCGACCTGGTCGGCGTGCTGAACACGATCCACGTCGCCCTGCCGCTGGTGTCGGCCGGCGGGTCGATCATCGCGACCGGTTCGGTGGCGGCCATGCTGCCCAATGCGGTGAACAATCCGGGCAACGGCCCCGGCGGGGCTGGATACGGCTTGGCCAAGCAGTTCATCAGCCAGTACGTGGTGGTCCTCGCCCGGCAGGTGGCCACGCAAGGCATCCGCATCAACGCCGTCCACCCGACCAACTGCAACACCGACATGCTGCACAGCCCGCCCATGTACAAGGCGTTTCGCAAGGATCTGCCCGCGCCGAGCCGCGCCGACGTGGAGCAGGCGTTCCCCCGCATGCAGGCGATGCCGATCCCGTACGTCGAACCCGACGACATCGCGCACGCCGTCGTCTTCCTGGCGTCCGATGAGTCGCGCTACGTCACCGGCTTGCAGCTGGCCGTGGACGGCGGCGCCCTGCTGAAGATTTGACGTGGTCCGGCCGGTCGGTCAGCCGTCCATAAAGGATCTGCTGGACGAATGCGGTGAGCTGGAGCACCGTGGCGGTATTGGGTGCACCGACGTCCTCGCCATGGGTCGGCACCGTTGCCAGCGCATGGACCATGACGGCTCCGCCCAGCGCCTCGATCACGGCCGTGCATGAGGTCTGCGGGTGCATTTGTCCGTCATCGCGCGCGCGTTCCAGCACACGCACGGCCTGCCCGATCTGCGGCTCCACCACCCGGAGGCGGTACTGTTGCAGGACATCCGGATACTGCGCTCCGTCGATATGAACCCGTAGATTGGCGTATCCATTGCCGCTGGCGAAGTAGGAGAAGACCTCGCAGGCGTACGCGACCAATGCCTCCTCGACCGGTAGATCACCGGCGAGCGTGGGGAGGGCTTGGTCCGCCAGCGCATCCAGCAGCAGCGACTGAGCGTCGGAATAACGCCGGTACACCGCGTCCTTGCTGACGCCGGCCGCCCTCGCCACTCCCTCGAAATGCAACCCGGCCCATCCCTCCCGGCCATACAGCATGCGCGCCGCCTGCCTGAGCCTGGTGTCGATCGTGGGGTCCCGCCGACGGCCGGCCGTCGAACTCCGTTGCGGCGGAGTATTTTCTGGTGTTACCGCCGTTACGACGCCGACTCGGTTGGCACCCATCCACGTCCTTTCCTTCAGTGCAGTCTAGGCGTTACTTTCACGGGATCCGGTGTATTGCCGACGGCTCGCGTCGGTATTACACTGCAGCACGACCACACTTGTCCATCTCTCGAGGGGACCCCATTCTCGCCTCACGGATTCGACGCCCCGGCGGACGCGGCACGGGCCCGATGTTGATGACGGGTCGGTGCGACTG
The DNA here is from genome assembly GCF_052144515.1 of Mycobacterium sp. Taxonomy (GTDB): domain Bacteria; phylum Actinomycetota; class Actinomycetes; order Mycobacteriales; family Mycobacteriaceae; genus Mycobacterium. The sequence continues at coordinate 18,583 of NZ_JBKQQD010000033.1, forward strand.
ATGGCTTGCTGCGTGCTGGTGGCGTCCCTGTTCGGCGCCGCGTTTCGCAAGATTTCACGCCGGGGCACGCGCGAGTCGCCCGTCGCGACGGCGCGGTGGTCGCCACCGAAGGTGGTTGACGAGCGGGCCGATTCGCGGTGACGGGCTGCCGATATAGGGAGCAGGAATGAGCACATCGACGGTCGAACGAGGGCAAGACGCGAAGGTCGGATACCCGCTGACGGTCCCCGAGAAGCCCAACGGCCCGGCCGTTCGAGCACTGTTGCGGCGCGCCGGAATTAGTGGGGCAACACTTGCCGCCGTGGCCATCGCGGCATCGGCGCTGAGCAAGCGGCCGGGCACCCGCGCGCTTGCCGTCGGCACGCTGGCGCCCGGCGCCGGTTACGTCTACACCCGAAGCCCACTGCGGTTCCTGGCGACCCTGGGAGCGTTCGCCGCCTCGTTGGTGGCCTGGTTCGGCAGCGGGAACATCGTGCTGCCGCCGTTGCTATGGGTGGCGGCGGCCTTCAATGCCCGCAAGCAGGCCGCCCGCGGACGCACGACGTGGAACGGCGCCCGCGTGGCGGTGCCGGCGGCACTGATCGGCGCCGCGGCGGCCGGCACCGTTGCCCGGCGTCGCGCCTTCCGCGCCGCGCAGGAAAGGGGCCACGTCCGGGCCCAGTACCTGGCGACCGTGCCGCGCATCGATCCCCGACCCAAAGACACTGTTCGCAATGAACTTTCGACCGACGACCTCGCGGTCTTGCGAGCCCTGCTCGACCGGTCCCTGCAGCCGCTCGGCGAGTTCGACGGCTTCACGAAGATAGACCAGTTCCAGACCTCGGCGATTCGCTATCAACTCAACTTCATGCAATGGGCGCTCGCGATGGCCCAGTTGCACTACGCACCGTCGTTTCACGGCTACTTTTCCGCCGCACAACGCAACCTGATCGACAAACTGACACTGCCGCCGATCTGGCGCTACTGGGCCTTCGAGCAGACGTGGGGCAACCTCAGCCTGGACTGGGACCCGATGAAGCGCGACAACATCATGTTGTCGGGCTACCTCGGAACGATGCTGGGCGCCTACGAATCCAACACCGGCGACGACAGTTACCGCCGCAGCGGTGCATTGCCCTTCCGGCTCGGCAAGCGCACCTGGCCGTACACCCACGACATGGTCGCCGCGGCCGTCCACGACAACATGCAACGGTCGGGCATGACGTTGTTCCCCTGCGAGCCGAACTGGATTTACAGCGCCTGCAACATGACTGGCATCAACACTCTGGCGATGTCGGACAGATTGCACGGCACTCGGTTCGTCGAATCGATCGGCGACCGCTTCCGTCGCCGCCTCCGCGAAGAGTTCATCACCCCGGACGGGCGGGTGACCGCAATTCGATCGGCACGGTTGGGCGTCACCATTCCGATGCTCACGTCCACGATCGCAGACTGCGGACTGGCCAGCATGCTGCACGCCTTCGATCCTGACCTCGCACAACGCTGTTGGGCTATCGCGCGCCGCGAGTTCATAGATACCACCGGACCCGAGCCGGCCATCGCGCTGCGCGGCTGGGATGCCATCGACACCGGCAACTACCGCAAGACCCACCTGGGTGCCTTTGCCCCGGTGATGTGGGCGGCCGCCGAAATGGGCGACACCGAGCTCTATCAGCTCTTAGCGGCATCGCTAGACCGCCAACTGCCACCCGCCCAGGCCGGCGGCACCCGGTGGTACGACGAACTGTCGACGAACATGAACGCGATGCTTGCACTCGCCCGGTTCAATCCGCCCGGTGGTCACCGCGCGCTGATCGCCGATGGCCCGGGCGCGGCGGTATTAGCGGGTCCCGTCCTGGAAGGTGCCAGTTATCCGCAGGTATTGGTGGCGTCGACGCGCACCGACGGCACCGACCTTCACCTGGTGCTGCGCCCCGGCGAAGGCCCGACACGGGCAGAGCTTGGCGTCGAACGGCTCGTCCCCCGCGCGCGTTACCGCCTGAGTGGCACGCTCGACGACGAAGTGGTGGCCGATGACCGCGGCCGACTGGCGATCACCGTCGATGTGGCGGGCCGCACCGAGCTCGCCCTCACGCCGATGCCCTAGTCGACACTTCGGCGCGAGCTCACCTCTAATGCCTCTGCCACTAAAGGATTAATGTATGAAGAAGGTTCTCGTGACCGGCGCCGGATCGGGCATCGGGAAGGAGCTCACCAAGCTGTATCTGCAGGACGGCTCCCGGGTCCTGGCGGTCAGCCTCCTGCAGACCGAACTCGACCAGCTGAGTGAGGACTTCCGGTTCGCCAATTCGCGGCTGCAGACCCTCCAGATGGACCTGGCCAAGCCCGACGCCGCCGCCGCCTTGCTACAGTGGTGCCAGGGCAACGACTGGTTCCCCGACACGCTGATCAACAACGCCGGCTTCGCCTGCTTCGGCGATGCCGTCGACCTCTCCCCGGAGCGCGTGGCGAACATGCTCGAACTCAACGTGATTACTCTGACCATGTCCTCCATGCTCTTCGGTCGCGAGATGAAGAAGCGCGGCCATGGCGCCATACTCAACGTCGGTTCGACCGCCGGGATGGTTCCCTCGGTGCGCTTTGCCTCCTACGGGGGCAGCAAGTCGTACGTCAACACCTTCACCTACGCGCTGGCCACGGAGTTGAAGCCCTACGGAGTCACCGTCACGTGCTTGACTCCCGGCGCCACTCAGACGAAGTTCGCCGAAGCCGGTGGCATCGACTCCTTCGATGGCAAATCGATGCTGCACAACATGTTCCAGAAGAACAAGGCAGGGTCTCCGGCCGAGGTCGCCCGCGCGGGATACGACGCACTTGCGGCCGGGAAGCGACAGGCTCTCGTGGGCAAGGGAGCCAAATTCGCCGCCGTCTTGTCGCGCGCGGTGTCGCAGAAGAACTTGCCGAGGCTGATCAGGAACCCGTGATGTCGCTACGGGCGGGTGATGTCACGAAGGTCGATCACGGCCGGCCGCTCTCTGCCGGCGTCTGGATCGCAGCGGCCGCCGAGGTCGCGGTCGCCCTCGCCATCGCGACGCTGATGCTGCGGACCGGTGATGCCGCACCCGCGCCGGGTCATGGCGTGCCGGGCATGGCGGACATGCGTTCGCCGTCATCGCACGAATCGGATTGGCATCCCGTCCTGTTCGTCGCCGCCGGATTGACGGCGGCGACGATGCTCTGGTGGCTGGCCACCCGGGCCAGGATCGCCGCTCTACTCGCCGCCGCCGGGCTCATCGGCATCGGGACGTCGGAGACGGTGTGTGTGATGGCTCTGCACTCCCACCTCGTCGGGATGGCGGCACTCGAGGCGCTGCTCGTTGGCGTGCCGTTGCTGTCGATCGCCGCGGTGCGACCGGACCGCCCCACGGCCGGCGCCAAATATTCGACGTTCTGGACGGCGGGGGTGATCGTCGCCGTTGTGCTCAACTCGGCCCTGCTGATCGCCCTGCATCTGCCGGCGGTCCACAATCACGGCGCACACCTTGACATCGTCCCGCGCTGGCTCACCCTCTTCGTCGTGATGACCGGGCTTGCCTACTGGGGCGCCATATTGCTCACCGCCGGGCGCGTCGGCCCCGCCGTGCGTCGCGGCGCCCTGATCATCGGCCAGGAGGTCGCGGCAATCCTCGGCCTGGCGGCCCTGATCCGGCCGTCCGCGCACACCCACCACTCCAACGCGCTTGGGTTGTCGCCCAACGTGGACCAGCGCCTGGGCGGGGTGCTCATGCTGGTCGCCTGCGCCGTCGTCACCCTGCCACTCGCCAAACGCATCGAATCGCAACGACTTCGAACGGAGTGCAATGTCCACTGATCTCGAGCGGTCGGCGCCTCCGGCAACCGACGGCCAGTCGGCCACGTTGAACGCGATGTTGAACGCTCAGCGATCCGACTTCCTCAAAGCCGGATCGCCATCGGTGGCCCTGCGGCGCGACCGGATCGACCGGCTGATCCTGCTGCTGACGGAAGGCGCCGACGAATTCTCGACTGCGCTCAACGCCGACTTCGGCAATCGGCCGCACGCAATCAATTTGGTGTCGGAAGTGGCCGGCATTCTGCCGGATCTGCTCGCGACCCGCCGGCACCTGAAGTCGTGGATGCGTCCGCAGCGCATCAGGTCGGCCGCGCTGCTCGGGTTGCCGACGGTAGTGGAGAAGAACCCGATGGGTGTGGTCGGCGTCATCGGTCCGTGGAACTTCCCCGTCAGCCTGGTCGTTCAGCCCGCTGCCTCCGCATTCGCCGCGGGAAACCGGGTAATGATCAAGTTCTCCGAGGTCACGCCGCGCACCGCCGACCTGTTCGCCGCCAAGGCCGCGACGTATTTCGATCCCACCGAGCTCACGGTCGTCATCGGCGGGCCCGAGGTCGGTGCGGCGTTCAGCGGGCTGCCCTTCGACCATCTGTTCTTCACCGGTTCTCCCCAAGTCGGTGCGCTGGTCGCCGCGGCGGCGGCCAAAAATCTCGTCCCCGTCACCCTCGAGCTGGGCGGCAAAAACCCTGCCGTCATCGCTCCCGACGCCGATGTGCCGGCGATGGCGCGGCGGGTGATGGCGGCCCGGTTAGGCAACGGCGGCCAGATTTGCCTCTGCCCCGATTACGTTTTCGTTCCCCGCGACCGGATGACTGACTTCGTCGTCGCCGCCCTGGAACATGGGAGGGCCGCCGCCTTGGCCGACGGCGGGGCGGGCTTGGTAAGCATCGTCGACGACAAGAACTTCTCGCGCGTGACGGCTTTGATCGAGGACGCCCGGGAGCGCGGCGCGACGGTCCATGACAGTAGGACTCCCTTGGACGCAGGGCGGCGACGCATTCCCCCCACGGTGCTGGTGGGTGTCACGGACGAGATGCGCATCACCGGTCAGGAGGTCTTCGGGCCGGTGCTGTCCGTCCTGCCCTACGACACGATCACCCAGGTGTGTGACTACGTCGGAGCCCGTCCCTCGCCGCTGGCGGTGTACTGGTACGGCCCAGGCGGTTCCGGCCTCGACGAATTCCGCGCCAAGACGCAGAGCGGCGGCATGGCCATCAACGACTTCGCCGTGCACTGCGCCATCATGGCGGCTCCCTTCGGCGGCGTGGGACGCAGCGGGTCGGGCGCCTATCACGGCAAGGCGGGCTTTGACACCTTCACCCATCGGCGCACCGTCACCACGAGCCGGTTGCCGATGAGCTTCGCGGGTCTCATCACCCCGCCATATCCGGCGGCGCTGTCGCCGGCGGTATCCGGTTATGTCCGTTTCGAGCGATTCCGCGCGCGCCGGCGCAGGAATCGTGGCGCTCGCTGAGCGCTTCCCGGCCTGGCGAAAGGTGGAACTCCGATGGCATGTTGCGTGGTCGGTGCCCTCGTGATGGCTACGATGTTCGGTACGTTCCGAAAGTTGCGCAGGGCCTACGACGATGTGGGCGGCAGCTTTTGCAGCTGCGGTCCGACCAGACTGCGAAAGCGACCGCGCCGGCTTCAAACACCAGGCTCAACTGACGTTTCCGCATCGTGGTCGCGTGGCCCCGCTAGCGCCAGCCAGGGATCGCGATCACCCGGGCGGCGTCATCGCAGACAGGCTCGCAGCACCTTGCCCAGCGCGTGCGCAAGTCGGATGTCATCCCAGCCCCGCTCCAACCCCTGCACCACAATGGGCAGGGCGGCTTCGACTTCGCGGGTCGGCCCGGGCAAAGCGATCAGACGCGTCCACGCCACCTCGCCAATGCCGATGCGCACGTGGGGTTTGACATGGCGTCCGTGTCCCACCGGGTAGGTCGAGAGAACTTCCGTTACCAAATGCGGATCGCAGCGTTGCAGCGCCTCGATGGTGCGGTCCTTGTCCTCGGCTCCGACTCCGCCAGTGGTGATCACGACACCGAAACCCTCCGAGACCAGTCGCAGCACCCGTCCGACTATGGCGTCCTCGTCGTCGACGACGGCACCCGCGGCCGTCACCTCGAAACCGGCGCGTCCCAAAATATCTAGGGCCACTGACACATTGGTGTCTTTGATACTGCCGGCCACCACCTCCGGGCCGGTCGATACGACGGCAACGCGCGACGACACATAACAACGGAGCCGGTCATCGATCTCGGTTGCCCGCGTCAGGGTTTGTGCTACCTCGTCGGACGGGGTTCCGATCATCCCCATGACGCCGCGGGAGTGGACCGACGCGCCGGGCGACACCGTGACACCTGCCACCTCGCCGACGGCAGCGAGCAGCTCAGGCTCTCGTCCGACAATGCTGGCGAGCTTCATCCGAGGTTTCAACACGTCGAACACCACGTGGTCATCGCGCGCGTCGGTCACGAAGACCAAGTCCGGCTCCAGATCCAATGCCCGCGCGGCGGACGCTGCCAGGAACCGCAGGTCCGCGCCGTCCAACGTGACACCGCGGACCCAAACCTCGGTCTTATCAAGAAGTTCGACTTCAGGCATCGCGTGCCGGACGCAACGAAACGGGGGACAGGTCACGCTGGGCGAGCCATTTGGGCATCCGCACCTGTTCCACGTCCTCGATGACCCTTGGTGCGGCTTGGCGAAGAGCCTGCGCGAGCGATTCCGAGACGTGCATGGCACCCGGGAGCCCGTCGTACACGATGACGTTGTCGGAGTTCGCAATCGCCTTGGCTCGCCGCATCGCAGCGGCGAGGCCGTCGGTCACCTCGGCGGCGTCACCGATCCAGCATGCGGATGGGTCCTGCTCCAACCAGTCCATCACCTGCGGACTGGTGACGAAGGTGGGCACACCCTTCAACAGATACATGTACGGCACCCCGCCGGCCATGTAGTTGATGACGAAGGCCTTGATGTTGACGTTCTCGCCCATCATGTACTGCCCCACCAGCCCACGTATCGACTCGGGCAGCAGCACCGCGTACAGCGCCGGATTGTCCAGGTCGAGCCAATCGGCGTTGGAGTAGTACAGGACGTCGAACGGTATTCCGCCGGCGTAGCTATAGACCGAGCTGCCGTGTCCGTCGAAAACGACCGTGACGTCCTTGACTTCGCACATGAGTCGGATGAGCACGGCGTAGTTGCGGAAGATGTCGGTGGCCACGCGGCGATCCAGCCGCTCCAGGTCGTTGTCGGCGTCGACGTCGATGACCCCTTCGGGGCTGGTGTTGAGCACCACGGTAGACACGTAGCGCTGCTGGACGAAATCGCTGTCGAAGACGGCGCGGGCGACGAGTTGCCCGGTACGCGGCCCGTAACCGAAATGGTAGGCCGACCGGGTTTCCAGTCGCGTGTAACCCATGCCGAACGGCTTGAACAATCGATCCACCATGCGGTGCAGATATCCTTCCCGCATCTCGGTGACGTGGGTGTGGATGAAGTGGTCAGCACTGAACAGCTGCCGGGTGAGATACATCGGGCCCACGCGCGTGTCGATTTCCACCCCTTGGCCGATCTGTGGACACTCCCGGGCGTCACCGAAGCGCCGCGTCAAATCGAAGATCCTCATCCAGTCCGGGTTCTCGATGTGGCCCATGGACTCGGCGATGCGCAACCGCACCGTCGCTCCGGTCACCGCCTCGACGTGCTGCTGAATCTCTTCCAGCATCGCCACATACGCCATGCCCGACAGGGCAAAACCGTGTGGGTTGGCCAACAGGTTGACTCGCTCACCGGGTTTGATGTTCGACCAGTCAACGCTCTCCAGCCGCGCGCGGGTGCGCGCCCGCACGGTGTCCACTTCGGTGGGCCCCAACCGGCTATCGGGTGTCCAGATCGGTTCGGGCAGCCAGGGCGTCAAGTCACGGATAGGCAGGGTCACGATGTCGTCGAGGTCAGCCGCGCGAGTGGTGACCACGTCTGCGGGCCGGCGACCGTTCCAGGTCGGCAGCAGCTGCGGAGCCGGCATCGGGCCGATGGTCATGATCAGGCCTCATCCATCTTGAAAAGCATTGCGTTGACATCCTTTTGCAACCGCATATGCGGATAGGCGTGCACCAGCTCGAGGTCGACCTGGCCGTCCGCGCCGACGAAGTTCATCAGCCTGCCCGGCACCCCGTACCACTGATAGCCATTGCGTGGATTGCGCGGAGCATCACCGTGTCCGGCCGCGGCGAGCAGCCGCAGAATCGGGTCGAGACAGATTTCGGTGCAGCCGGTGCGGGCACCGGTCCGCCGCGCCACATCCTCGGGCGTATGGGCACCGTCCAACACCGCGCCGGCCAACTCGCCGGCCACGGTGTCCGTGCATACGCATACCAGCATGTCCGGCAGCAGCCCGACCTGCATGCAGAGCTGCCCGATCGCCTCGGGCGAGGCCTCAGCGGGGGATGTGCCTACCTCGAAAGGCTGATCCAGCGGACGCATCACGATGGCGTCGTCGGGGCACAACTCCATGCAGTTCTGTGCGTTGTAGCAGATGTCCTCCTGAACGACCGCGATTTTGCGGCCCGGGCCCGGCTCGTCGGGACGCCTCGGGCGCATCGAAATCGCGACCGTGGGGCAGGTCAGAACGCACTTGTTGCACCCGGTGCAGAGGTCCTCGACGATCTCGGCCACCATCGCGACGCGTTTAGCCATGAATTCTCCCAACCTCGGACCTTAACACGGATTAAGATGAGCGTAATTCGGACGCAGTCCGTCCGTCAACGGATGCCGGGGACAGGCGTGGCGACCGCAGATAGGCCAGGAACATATCGACCAGTTGGTCGGTGAGGACCTGCAGCGACTCGCCGGCCAATCCGGTGTCGGCTGCCACCTCGACGCCCAGCAGACTGCTGGTCAACAACTCGGTGGCCGCATCCACATCGATGTCGGCACGGACCTCGCCGCGAGCAATACCCCGCTCGAGCACGTCGACGACGAAGTTCACCCAGGCATCACGAGCCCGTTGAACGGCCCGCTTCACCCTGGCCGATTCCGGTATGTGCAACACCGCGTCGTGGAGAATTCGCAGCCGGGCTCTCGGCGTAGTTACCCAGCGGGACAACCGAATCCGCAGTCGCTCTTCCACCGGAGCCGCAATGTCGTCGGTGCTGCGCATGTCCTCGGCGTACTCACGCGCGGTGGTCTCCAAAACCTGCTCAAGCAAATCGGTTCGGCTGGAGAAGTGCGTATAGATCGCCGGAGCCGTCAGGCCGGCGGATTCGGCAACTTGGGCCAGGGTGACGTCGGCGAAACCCTGCCGCGCCGCCACGTGCTGAGCAATGCGAATCAGCTCGTCACGCCTGCTGGCCGGTCGCGGGAGCTGCTGCTCCGCTGGCGGAATCTCTCGCGAAGCAGAGCGCCGGGGCTCTGCCGGTCGTGCCGATTGCGGCGTCCCCGCCTCGGCGCGACCAAGCACCAATCCCGCTAAACGCCAACAGTATCGAGCCAGTTCGTCCTCGGGCGGCAACTGGCCGGCGCGCCGGCGAACCATGATATGGCTGAGCATTGTTCCGGTGAGGGTTTCCATGATGGCCTCGGCCGGCATGTCGGGCGCGGGTTCGCCCCGGCGGGCCGCCCGGTCGAGTACTGTCGCGGCAAACCCAACCATGCCCTCCGAGATCCGAGCGATCAGCTGCCTGAATGGCTCTGTCTCGTCATGGAATTCGGTGGTTAATCGCAACATCGCCGCTCCGTCGGGCGACACGTACAGCCGCATCAAATCGCGCGCGTAGCCGGCAAGCTCTGCTTGGGCGTCGCCGAGATCCTCGATGCCCGGTGGCAGCGGAATGTGGCGGAGCGCGTCCATCAACAACTGGTCCGGGTCGTGCCACCGCCGATACAACGCCGGCTTTCCGACGCCGGCCCGCGCTGCGACGTTGGCGAAAGTCACCTGCGATTTACCGGATTCGCCGTAGATCGACCGCGCCGCCTGCAACGCGCGGCGTTCCACACCGGGGTCTCGGGGCCGACCGCTCCCCTGCCGGCGCTGTGGCACATTCGGCTCCCGTGTGTCATGAAACGTTGCTGCGGTCAACTTATCCGATCCCAGGGCCCGAGAAGACGACGAACGCGCGTCCCGGTGCATAGGGCGCCTCGTCGAGGGTGATCGAGCACAGTCCGGGAGCCTCGCTGCGCATCACCTCGAATATCTCGTCCAACACTGCGCGGGAGACTCGATAACGCGCTTCGGCGTTGACCTCCACCAGGACGTCGTCGCCGTTGATCCGGCACCGGACCACGTCTAGCCGGGTGCGTTCACGCAGCAGGTCCTCTCCTCGGTCCACCGCACGCAAAAGTTCGGCGGTGACGGCGGTTCCGGTGTAAAGCCGACTTGCCAAGCAGGGCGCCGCGGGTAGGTCGTGCCAGGACCTGGCGCGGCTGCGCGCCAGGTCTCGGATGTGGGCCTTGGTCATGTCCGCCTCGACGAACGGATGCCGCACACCGTGTTCGGCGGCCGCCACCAGACCGGGCCGGTACTCGCCAAGATCGTCGGCGTTCGCGCCGCTCATAACCGTCCAGCCGGCACCGCGCCGGCGCGCCGCCGCCGAGATCCGCTCCAGCTCCGTATACAGGTTCGACTTGCAGAAGTAGCAACGGTTGCCAGGGTTCTCCCGGTAGCGCGCGTCCTCGAATTCATGTGACTCCACGAGCTCGAGCCGCCATCCGAGTTCGGCGGCCACTCGCCGGACCCGTCTGGTGGCCGACGGCGGAACAGCCGGGGACACGGAGTGAACGACCTGCGTTGTGCGCGGGCGTAATTCGTGTGCGACGTCGGCCAACAGCAGGCTGTCGACGCCACCGCTGCACGCGATCACGCGCCGGGGTGAGCGCTCCAGCGCCGCGGCCAATCTGTCGAGTATCGCGTGCTCGGTCAATGGACGACTTCCAGATGTAAATCCCACAAGGGCGCGTCGAGTACCGCGCGACCGATGTCAACGATGTCGGCGCCGATATCCGCAATTTGTCGCAGCTGGCCGGCATGCACGCCGCCGGCGTAGGCGACGCGGACATCGTCGCCACGATTATGCAAGGCCACACAGACCGCTTCCAGATCGGCCAACCGCCCGGTATCGACCATGACTATCGCCGCCCCGGCGTCGACCGCCCGCAGCGCCTGCGCGACGTCGACGACTTGCACGGACACCGGGCCGTTGCGCAGTTCCCGCGCGGCCGTCACCGCGTCCGCGACACCGCCCAACATGGCGACCTGATTCTTGCCGACGTAGACGAAATCCTCGTCGAGCAGCCGGTGAGACAGCCCGGCGACGTCGAGGCCGGCACGCAGCACGGGTTTGAGTGCAGCGGGTAGTTTCTTCCAGCCACCGCACACGATGCGGAGCCCATCGGGCGCTGCGGTCTTGATCTCGGCGCCCCGGCGCGCGATGCCCCCGGCGAATCCCAGAACGCCCAGCACGTGGTCTTCGGCCACCGAGATTTCCCAGGCGCTTCCGTCGATGCGGATCAGTGGCTGTCCGGCGTCGACCTGTTCTCCCTCGGCGGCGACGATCTCCCATTGTCCGGCAGGGTCTGTCGACGGTGGGCAGACCAGTGCCGTCCCGGCGACCAAACCCGGCTCGGTTGGGCTCACCACCGCGCGGTAGTGCCTCGACAAGCCGGCAAGCAGTTCGGCGGTGACACGACGGGGCGGAGCGGACAACGAACTCACAATGCAGTGACCTCCCGCACCGGTGACGCCCCCCTTGATACGTACTACTTTAGTCCGTAATGTAGCTCAAACAATGGACCACACGGATGGGTATGTCAAGGACGGCGGAACCGCGGCCGACGGCATGCTGGTCTACGACCACAACCGCACGGATCGAATCGGCATGCCCGAGGCGGTGTTCTGCCTCAACAAGCACATCGACGATGTCATACGGATCGTCGAACGCCTCGATGCATCCGGTGTTGGACCGGTGCTGTTCACGCGAATGTGCCGGGAGCAGTACGAGGCGGCCAGCAGCCGCGCGCATGCCGCGCTGGACTACGACCCGCTTTCCCAGACGGCCTATCTCAACGGCACCCTCGCGGAGCGGGACGCTCGCGTGGGCGTCGTGGCGGCCGGAACGTCCGACAGGTCGGTGGCGCTGGAGGCCCAACGCACCCTGCAGTTCCTGGGCATCAGCACCCGGTTGCATGTCGACGTCGGCGTGGCCGGGCTGTGGCGCCTGCTGGACCGGGTCGATGAGCTTCGTCGTGAACAGGCGCTGATCGTGGTCGCCGGGATGGACGCCGCGTTGGCCTCCGTGGTCGGCGGGCTGGTCGCCTGCCCCGTTATCGCCGTGCCGACGTCAACTGGCTACGGAGCCGCCCACGACGGTCAGACAGCGCTCAACGCGATGCTGGCAAGCTGTGCCCAAGGTGTGGTGGTGACCAACATCGACAACGGGTTTGGCGCCGCGTGCGGCGCGGCGCGGATCGTGCTGGCCGCCAAATGACTTCGACGCTGTATCTGGACTGCGTCGGCGGTGTCGCCGGCGACATGCTGCTCTCGGCACTCATCGACGCCGGCGCGTCGCTCGATGCGATTCGCTCCCGCCTGCCGGTCAGCGATGTCGGCCTTGACCTGCGCGCCGTGCGACGTCACGGCATCGCCGCCACCGCATTGAGCGTGGCGGCGCCACACGAGCATGCTCATCGCCGCTTGGCGGACGTCCGACGGATTGTCGACTCAGGTTCGATGCCTGACCGCGCAAAAGCTCGGGCACACCGGGCGTTCGCGCTGTTAGCGCAGGCGGAAGGCCGTGTTCATAAGATCTCTCCCGAGGAGGTGACCTTTCACGAAGTCGGCGCGCTCGATGCGATTGTTGACATCTGCGGCGTGGCCTTGGCGTTGGATGAGCTCGACGTCGACGAGGTGGTCTGCTCGCCACTTCCGTTGGGGTACGGAATAATTCGCAGCGCGCATGGAGTACTTCCGCTTCCCGCACCTGCCACGCTGGAGATCCTTCGCGGTGCCGATACATACGGGGTCGACGTCAAGGGCGAAACGGTCACACCCACGGGCGCCGCGCTGGTGACGTCATTAAGCAACCGATTCGGCGCGATGCCGGCTATGACGTTGTCGGTCATCGGCACCGGTGCGGGCAATGCGGATTGGCCCGGTGTGCCCAACGTCGTCCGCGCGCTGTTGGGTCGGCCGGATCGCAGTGTTACCGAACCTGGCCAGGCTGCACTGATTCTCGAGACCAATCTCGATGACATGCTGCCGGAATGGGTGCCCGACGTGTTGGCAGCATGCTTGAGTGCCGGCGCCCACGACGCCTGGACCACGCCTGCGACGATGAAACAGGGTCGGCCCGGATTCACGCTGTCGGCACTGGTGTCGACGGCCAACGAAAGAGAAGTCGCCAGGGCGATTCTGCGGCATTCCACCACGCTTGGTGTCAGGGTGCGGCGGGTGGAACACCGGTGGGCCCTCGAACGCAGATTCGGCACGGTCACCGTCGACGGCCACGACATCGCCGTCAAACTCGGTTCCCTCGACGGCGAAACCGTCAACGTCAAACCGGAACACCGGGACTGCGTGCGGGTTGCCGAATCGACCGGGCGCAGCGTCAAGTCGGTATGGGCCCAGGCTCTCGGGGCGGCGCAAGAGCTATCCGCGTCCGGATCGTCTCCTAACAAGAGCGAAACAAATTGCGCTGCTGGTCATAACGATGTCGTAGATAGCAAGCAGCTCTAGCGAGCCGCCTCGACGAGTTCTGCGCCGAACCCAAACCGGCGCCGCGGCGGTCAACCGACTTCGCACCATGATGGCCGCACCGTTCAGCGGTGTCCGGCAGAAGAGGCAGGACGCCTGCCGCGACAAGTGGGCTTTGACACTTTCGCCCAATGGCGGTCGACCCCGAAACATCCGTGCGGAGTGGCTGCCCGTTCATCCACCCGAGCCGCCCGGGTCCATGGTCACCACGTCAGCACCGGCTTGATCACCTTGCCGGTTGCCTGGTCGGCGATGGCGGCATTGATGTCCTCGCTGCGGTATCTCGTAACGAGCTGATCAATCGGGAATCTGCCACCTTTGTAGAGATCAACAAGTTCGGGTATGAACGCCTCGACCCTACTGTCACCTTCGATGCAACCGCGTAGCGTCTTGCCCGTGATCAGCATGTCTTGAATGTTGATGGTGACTTCCGGCGCGCCGAGGCCGATAACCACGAGCTCGCCCCTCGTGGCTAATGCGGCGAGAGCCTTGCTGATTACCGCCGGAATGCCGGTGGTGTCTACTGCGTGCGTGCCACCACCCGATGTCGCCGATGTGATCTGCGCGTCGGCGCCGTCGAGGGACGGGTCGACGGCGATCGCCCCGAAGGCTTCCGCCTGGGCCCTGCGGGACGCAAGCGGGTCGACCGCGACGATGGTCCCTACCCCAAGGGTTCGCGCCGCCAGCAAAGCGGCGAAACCGACGCTGCCGACCCCGTATACGATCAGGCGCGAGTCCGGCTGCGGGCGCAAGACGTTGAGCACGGCGCCCGCCCCGGTCTGGAAACCGCACCCCAGCGCCGCAACGACAGCCAGGTCGACGTCATTCCCGACGACCACCACGTTGTCCCGGCCCGCCAGGGCGTAACCCGCGAAGCTCGACTGGCCAAAACAGTTGCCTAATAACGGGTTTCCGTCGCTGTGCAACTTGGGCGTGCCGTCAGCTCGATGCCCGAGGGCATTGAGCACCGCGGTCTGTTCGCAGTAGGCAGGGTGCCCGCCCCGACAGAAAGCGCACTCGCCACAACTTCGGTAGCTCAACACGACATGGTCACCGGGCCGCACATCGGCGATCCCCGACCCGACCGCGGCCACGACACCGGCGCCCTCATGCCCGAGCAGGTACGGACCCATTTCAGCCGGGATCACACTCTTGAAAAAAAGATCCGTGTGGCAAATCCCGGTCGCGGTGATCTTGACCAGGATCTCGTCGTCGCGGGGATCGTCGACGGTGATTTCCCGAAGGAGGAAAGGTTCGGCCGGCCCAGTCGAGATCGCCCCTACGGTAGTTATCGGCATACCGGCCCTTTCCGTCAGGCGGGCGCCGCGGGTGACCGCGCACCCTGATGGTTTACGACGTTACACGTCCGAAACGGCTAATCTTGTCACAGTGGCAAAAAGCGAAATGGAGGTCTCATTGAAGAAGTGGATCTTGCAATGGGGAGCTCCGCTTTCGGGCGGTGTGACGGCGCGCTCGAGCGCTGCGGCCCAAGACATTTGGATCGCGCTGACCGACGTCACCCGGATGGGCGAGTGGAGTCCGGAATGTACGGGATGCACGTGGATTACCGATGCTCACATCGGCGTCGGCGCACGGTTCCGCGGATTCAATCGATGGGGTCCGCTGCGCTGGTCGACCACTTGCACCATCGACGTCTTCAGTGTCGACCGCTGCTTCGCCTACTCCGCGCGACACTCGTCGGGAGCGACGACGCGGTGGACCTACGACCTGCGCTCCGACGAGACCGGCACCACCGTCACCGAGAGCTTTGAATCCGTAGACAGTCCGGCGGCAGTGTTGGTTCTCGACCGACTCGCGCGGCGGCCGAGCCGGCTGCATCGGCAGATCAACGCCACCCTGGTTCGGCTGCTTCGCCACGTCGAGCAGCAGGGCGCGACGGCGGGTTCCTCATGAACCTTAAATGGTCAATCCGTCGATCAGTTCCGGACACTCAGTCCGGCCGACGCGGCGATCGCGTCGCGATGCACCGCTGACGGTCCCATCAGGGTGGCGTTGACCCGTGCGCGCCGCAAGTAGCGGTGCGCCAAGTGCTCCCAGGTGAATCCGATGCCACCGTGGATGTGGATGCACGACTCGGCGGCTTTGAGCGCGGCCCGGCAGGCCACGACGAAGGCCAACTCGGCGTCGACGGATGCTCCGCTCCCGACGGCTTGGTCAAGCGCGGCGTCCGCAAGCTCGACGTCGAGCAACACCTCGGCGCAGCGGTGTTTAATCGCCTGGAAGGACCCGATGGGCGAGCCGAACTGGTTGCGCGTCTTTGCGTATTCGACCGTCGTTTCCAGGCATGTGCGTGCCACGCCCAGTTGCTCGGCGGCGACGGCGAGCAGTCCGCGCCGGTAGGCCTCCGCGAGCGCCTTCGCGGCCGCATCGACGCCGGACAGCAGCCGTGCGGGCGTGTCGGACAACACGACCGTGATCAGCCCGCGGGCGGCGTCGAGCTGGTCCGCCGGCACGACCTGAACGTCGTTGGCGGCCAGCGCAAACAGGGCCAGGCCCGCGTCGGTGGACGCCGCGGTCAAGACCGTGTCCGGGGGCGACGGCGTCGATATCCCCCAGACGGTCCCGCTGAGCCGCCAGTCGCCGTCGGTCACGGTCGCGACGACAGGGGATGTCGACGCTACCCATGCCGCGTCGGCTTCGGTGACCGCGACGGCGCAGCGGATGTGGCCCGCGGTCAGGCCGGCCAACAGCCCGGCCGCCGCGTCACGGTCGGTGTGGATCAACAGCGTCGCGGCCAGCACGGCGGTCGGCAGGAAGCTCGACGGTGACAGCGCCCGGCCGAGTTCCGTGCTGACGAGGGTCATTTCGCGGTCCCCCAGGCCAAGCCCACCGAGGCCGGAATCGACGAGCAGCGCGGCCAGGTCCAACTCATCGACGACGTCACCGCCATTTGCGCTCAGCGCCCGGCGTGTGGTCGCCCTCAAGTCCTCGAGCAGCTCGGCACTCACGTCACTCTCCTCCGGCAAGGCTGAAGAAAAGTATAACCAGGTTAACCCTGACCGTCCGGGATCGCGGCTCAGCCGATGAGATCCAGCAACTCACGATGCCCCTGGGTTTCGAGCATCTGCTCGGTGGTCTCCTCCAGGTGGCGGCGCCACAGCAATTCGGCATCGGCCGCCTTGCCGTCTTCGACCAGCCGGACCAGCTTCCGGTGCACGCGGTGCGCCAATTCGGCGGCGGCGCGCTTCTGCGCGTCGTCGGTCGCGTGCCTCCAGACGGCCTCCGTGTGAGCGGTCGTGATCTCGGCCATGATGTGGGCGAAGAGCGCCAGGGTGTTGCTGCCGGACAACTCGACCACCAGCGTGTGGAATTCGGCGTGCGTCCTTCCCCACCGGCGCGGGTCGTTGATGGTGTTGGCTTCCTGGTCCAGCGCTTCACGCAACCGCTGGATGGTCGAGGGCGTCGCGTTCTCGGCCAGGAGGCGAACCGCGGGCGGTTCGATGATCGCGCGGGCGCGGAACACGTCGAAGACGGTGGTGTGGCCGTATTGGAGTAGTCCCCCCGCTTGGCGTGCCACCGGCTCCGGGCGCGGCGCGTTGATCCGGGCGCCGCCCTTGCTGCCGCGCCGGATGGTCAACAGCGACTCGGACTGCAGGATTCGAATCGCTTCGCGCAGAACGGGTCGCGATACGCCGTACTGGGCCAGTAGCTGCCCCTCGTTCGGCAGGAAATCACCGTCGCGGAACTCACCGAGGATGATCTTGCGGCGGATGTTGTCTGCCACAAGCTGGCCCGCGGTGGGGTGCGTTATGGCCTCACTGTCGGGATGCACGATTCAATCCTCGCATCTAAATAGGAATCCTGGTTAGCGTAAGCCGCTGCCGGTGTTTCGCTGCCGTTCGGCGATCATCAGCAAGAACGGCAGGGGATGCTCCGCCGCCACCGCGTCGGCGCCCGCGTCCAGCGCCCGATACACGGTGGCGGGCTCCCGGTGGTCGACCCGCGATGCGTCGGGGACCTCGTCGTCGTCGGCCGCCACCGCCAGCACCGTGACGGGGCTGCGCTGCCGCGCCCAGGCCAGCAGAGTGGCCATGTCCGGGTCGCCGCTTTCAGACGGATGGGTCAGTGGCAGCAGGCCTGAATAGACCGTGCCGCTTCCCCCGTCGACGGTGACGTCGGTTCCCGCCAGACCGCGCAGGCTGCCCAGCCCGCACCCCACCACGCACGGGGTGTGCAATTCGCGGCTGACCACCGCGGCATGAGAGGTGGACCCGCCCTGTTCGGTGATCACCGCGCGGGCGGCGATCATGCCGCCGACGTCATCGGGGCTGGTGGTTTCACGGGCCAGCACCACGTCCTCCCCCTCGTCCGCGGCGTCCTGAGCGGAGTCGCTGTCGGCGACCACGCGGCCCGCTCCCACACCGGGACAGGCCGGCAGCCCCGAGGCGACGACGGTTGCCCTCGCCAGTGCCGCGGGGTCGATCACCGGGGTGAGCAGCACATCGAGTTGAGCGGGCGTGACGCGGGACAGTGCCTCGTCGATGCCGATGAGCCCCTCGCGCTGCAACGCCACCGCGATGGCCACCGCGGCCTTGGCCGACCTTTTCGCCGCCCGGGTCTGCAACAAGTAGAGCTTGCCCGCCTCGACGGTGAACTCGATGTCCTGGACGTCGGTGCCGTCGCGTTCCAGCCAGGACGCCGCCGCGAGGAGCTGACGGTGGATGTCGGGATGCTGTTCGGCCAGGGCGCTCAGCGGCAGCGGATCGAACTTGCCGCTGACCACATCTTCGCCCTGTCCGCGGGGCAGCCACTCGCCGAACGAGTTCGGCTCTCCGGTAAGGGGATTGCGGCTGAAAAGCACCCCGGTGCCCGACCGGTCATCCAGGTTGCCGAACACCATCGCCTGCACCGTCACCGCCGTGCCGGCCATCTTTCCCTCCAGGTTGTGGTGGCGCCGGTAGGACACCGCCCGCTCCGAATTCCACGAGTCGAACACCGCGGTCACGGCGGCGCGCAGTTGGGCATGCGGATCGGCCGGCACCCGGCCATCGGCCGGCCGGACCACCTGGCCGAACAACTCCCGGAACCGCCGGTGTGTGTCGCGCGCGAACGGGGCACCGCATTTCTCGGCGAGGATCCGCTCCACCTCGTCGTTGATGCCGAGGTTCAAGACGGTGTCCATCATTCCCGGCATGCTGGCCGGTGCACCGCTGCGCACCGACACCAGCAGCGGCACCGGGCCGCGCCCGAACGTGTGGCCCGATTGGGCCTCCAGCCACGACAGCCCGTCGCAGATCTGCGGCCAGAGCCGGGCCATGAGTTCGTCGGCTGCTTCGAAATACTGCCTGCAGGCGTCGACCGTCGCGGTGAATGCCGGAGGAGTGGGCAAACCGGCGGCGCGGATCTTGGACAGGCCGTGGGCCTTGCCGCCGACCAGCATTCGGGGGTAGACAAAGCTGCCGTCGAGGCGAACGACGAGCTGGCCCGCCGCGAACAGACCAAAGGCGGCCGCCTCGGTCCGGACGGCGGACGACGGAGATGTCACTGAGCGCTCCTCGACGGGATGATGCTCCTAACATATAACCAGGTTAGTATTTACGATACCAATTGGATGAGCACCGACACGAGAGAGCGAGATGGCCCCCCAGCCCGATTCGGTCGACGCCTTCCTCGACGAGGCCAGGGCATTCCTCGATACCCACGCCGAGCACCGGCCCGACGGCTTTCCCGACGCCATGTTCGCCCAATTCCGCCCGATTTCGGATCCCGAGGCATGGCGCGCTCGCTGCGTCGCGTGGCAGCGATTGCTCTTCGAGCACGGGTTCGCGGGGCTGACCTGGCCCCGTGAGGTCGGTGGTCGCGGCCTGCCGTCGGCGTACGCCCTGGCGTGGGCCGACCTGGAGTCAGAGTACGACGTCCCCCGCGGCCTGTTCGGCGTCACGTTAGAGATGGTCGGACCGACACTGCTCGCGGTCGGCTCACCCGAGCAGAGGCGGCACTGCGCAGCCATCCTGCGCGGCGACGAGGTGTGGTGTCAGCTGTTCAGTGAGCCCGGCGCCGGCAGCGACCTGGCCGGGGTGTCCACCCGAGCGGTCCGCAGCGACACCGGGTGGCGCGTGAGCGGCCAGAAGGTGTGGACGTCCGAGGCCCGGCACGCGCAATACGGCTACCTGCTGGCGCGGACCGACCCGGCGCATGCGCGTCATCGAGGCCTCACCGCGTTCGTGGTCGACATGTCCAGCCCCGGTATCGACGTGCGTCCGCTGCGCCAGATGACCGGCGGCGCATCCTTTTCCGAGGTTTTCTTCGACGATGTCGACCTGCCCGCAGAGGCGGTCCTCGGCGAAGTCGGTGGCGGCTGGTCGGTGGCGATGACGACGCTGGGCTTCGAGCGATTCTCGACGTTTGGGAGATCCCTGGGCCGGCTGGTACGACAGGCGGCTGAGCTGGGATGGCCCGCCGGCTCCGCCCGGGAGGGGTTCATCGACGCCGTCGTCGACCAACGCGCCCTGGCGGCCTTCGAAGCAGCGATGCATCGGCGCGTCGTCGCTGGAGTGTCACCCGGCCCCGAAGCGGCTCTCGCCAAGCTCGCCACCGGCGCCCTGGTCAGCACCCTGGCCGATGCCGTCGCGGAGCGACTGGCCAACCGGCTCTCGCACCGGGACCCCGGACTGGACGACTGGCGACTGGTGCTGCTGTCGGCGCCGGCCTTCCACATCGCCGGGGGCACCGATGAGATCGTCAAGACGATGATTGCCGAGCGCGTGCTCGGATTGCCGAAAGGCTGACGGCCATGAGCACAGCAGCGCACCGCGTTCCGATCATCGATGCCTGGGTGCAGCCCTGGCCGGCCGACGCCGTGGCCAAAATGCCGCAGCGCAACTTCACGCTGGCCGACCGCATGGCGCACGGACCCCGGATGCGCGGCGGCATCCCCCTGGAGACGCTGATCGACGAGATGGACGAGGCCGGGATCGGCAGGGCCATGTGCTCGGCGGGACCGCTCATTCCCAATGAGGCCGTCGTCGAGGCCGTGCGGCGGTATCCGGAACGGCTGACCGGGGTGGCCAGCGTCAACCCGTGGTCGCCCGACGGGGTCATGCCCGCGGTGCACGAATTGCGCACCCTCGTCCGCGAATACGGCTTCAAGGGGCTGAAACTCGAGCCGTTCATCCTCGACAAGGTGCCGACCGAAGCCCAGTGGTACCCGTTGTATACGGCATGTTCCGACCTGGACATCACCGTGCAGATACAGGTCGGCGGCACCGGACCGTCGACCTATACCTCGGAGACAGGCCGCCCCGGCCACATCGACCGGATTGCGATCGACTTTCCGGACCTGCGGCTTATCGCCGGTCACATCGGCTGGCCCTGGACGGACGAAATGATCGCCGTCGCGGCCAAACACCCGAACGTGTGGATCGACACCAGCGCGCACGTGCCCAAGTACTACCCGCCTCAGTTCGTGCACTTTCTCCGCACCTACGGCCGCCGCAAATGCATCTGGGCGAGCGACTGGCCGATCCTGACGTTTGAGGCGGCAATGACCGGGCTGGCGGCGCTCGACCTGTCCGCGGAGGTCGAGCGGTTGTTCATGCATGACAACGCGGTCGAGGCGTTCGCGCTCAAGCTCTGAAGGGGACCTCGCGGCTTGCCAAACCCGTCCGATCTTTTATATAACCAGGTTATTATTTTAAGGGTGCGGTGCCGGTTCGTCTCGACGGAGGCCTGACATGCAGTTCACCGACGAACACGAGTTGTTCCGGTCCAGTGTCAGAGAGATGCTGGCCAAAACCGTTGAACCCCACCTCGACGAATGGGAGGACCGGGGCCTTTTCCCGGGCCACGACCTGTTCCCGGAATTCGCGAAGCTGGGACTCCTTGGCCTGGAATACGATCCGGCCTACGGCGGCGAAGGCGCCGACCACTGGTTCACCGTGATCGCCTGCGAGGAGTTCGGTCGGCTACCCGGCAACGGGGTCCCCATGGCCTACAACGTGCAGGCCAACATGGCCACGCCGTCCCTGCATTGGCATGGCAGCGACGAACTCAAGCGGGAATTCCTCGTACCGGCGATCGCCGGTGAGCGGATTTGCTCGATCGCGGTGACCGAACCCGACGCCGGCTCCGACGTGGCCGGCATCCGCACCAAAGCCGCCCGGGATGGTGGCGACTGGCTGATCAGCGGGGCCAAGACCTACATCACCAACGGTGTGCAGGCCGACTGGTTGTGTCTGCTGGTGCGCACCTCCGACGAGGGCGGCTACCGCGGGATGAGCCAGGTCATCGTGCCGACCGACACCCCGGGGCTGACCGTGAGCCGCTCGCTGAAGAAACTTGGCAATTGGTGCTCGGGCACCGCCGAGCTCACGTTCGACCGGGTCCGCGTTCCGGCCGGCAACACCATCGGGGTGGTCGGTCGCGGTTTCCAGCAGCAGATGCAGCAGTTCCAAACGGAGCGAATCTGCGCGGTCTATCAGGCGGTCGGGCAGATGGAGACAGCCATCGCGCGTACCGTGGACTACTTGTCGGAGCGTCCCGCATTCGGCGGCAAGCTGATCGACAACCAGTACTTGCAGTACAACCTCGCCGAACTGGCCTGTGAGGTGGACGCGGTGAAACGGTACGCACACTCCTGCGCCGAGCTGATCGTCGCCGGCGCCGACGTAACACGCCGCACCAGCAGCGCAAAACTTTTGGCGGGCAAGCTGATTCGCCGGGTAGCCGACACCTGCCTGCAGTACCACGGGGGCATGGGCTACATGGCCGAGACATGGACCTCCCGCTTCTTCCGTGATTCCCGGCTGCTGTCGATCGGCGGCGGCGCCGACGAGGTGATGCTGCGGGTGCTCTCCCGCGACGTCATCGACAAGACGTTCTTCACCGATCGAGTTTCACCAGGCCCCAGAAGGAGCGAGCTGACATGACCGCTGCGGACACCACCACCTCCCCGGCCGAGCAGGCCGAGCGGGTGACGCTGACCAAGGACCACGACGCGCACATCGCGCGGATCACCATCTGCAATCCCGCCAAGAAGAACGCGATGGCTCCAGAGGACTGCGAGCTGATGGGCCGCCATCTCGACGACATCGCCGAGGACGACGCCATCAAGGTTGTGCTGCTGCGCGGTGAAGGCGGCGTCTTCACCACCGGGGTCGACCTCAACCGCGCCTACGGCTGGTACGCCACTCCGGGTGACGATCGCCGGCCCAGCCAACGGCGGCGGCTCGCCGTGGATCGCAAGGGCCAGAGGATGTTCCACGAATTCATCGGCTTCCCGAAAGCCACCATCGTCCAAGTGGAGTCCTATGCGCTCGGCCTGGGCCTGGAGTTGGCGCTGGCCGCCGACCTGGCGGTGGTTTCCCGCCAAGCCAAACTCGGCATGCCGGCCGCCCGCTTCCTCGGACCGGTGCTGGGCAACGTCGCCTTGTTCATGCACCGGCTGGGCCCGGTCGTGGCGCGCGACCTCATGCTGACCGGCCGGATGGCCACCGGGGCGGAATTCGAATCGGCCAAGCTGTTCACGCGTTTCGTCGACGAGCAGGACGTCGCGGCCGAAACCGAGGCGCTGGCCGCACAAGTCGCGAAGATGCCGGCGGACGGCATCGCCATAGCCAAGGAGGCGTACCGCGTCGTGGAGGCAAGCTCCGCGCTGGGTCTCGAGGAAACCACGTCCTACCTGTTCCACAGCTACGGCACGAACCTGCGATTCGAACCGGACGAGTTCAACTTCGTGAAGGAGCGCTCCGCGAGCGGCACCAGCGAAGCGTTCCGCAAACGCGACGAGCACTACGGGGAGGGGTCCGCGCGGTGACGACCCAGACCTACACCCGCACCCTGCCCGACAAGGTTCTCGTCATCGGCGGCAGCCGCGGAATCGGTCGCTCCACCGTTGTGGAACTGACCGCCGCGGGCAGCCGATGCGCCATCGGCTACCTCGAAAACGAGACCGCCGCCAAGGAGACCCAGGGAATGGCCGCGGCCACCGGCGGCCCCGAGCCGGTGCTGGTGCGCGGCGACCTCGGGACGGAACCGGCCGGTCTGGTGACCTCGGCGATCGAGGCGCTCGGCGGGCTGGGCGGACTGGTGACCACCGCGGTGCCGATCCTCGCCGGTCGCACGATGAAGGTGACGCGCGAAGAGTACGACCGCGTCTTCGACGTGCAGGTGTGGGGTCTCTGGGAGGCGGTGCGCACCGCCGTGCCCGAACTCGAGAAGGTCGGTGGTTCGGTGGTGGCGGTCAGCAGCCTGGGCGCCAATCACTATGCGCGCTACTACGGGGCGATCGGCCCCGCGAAGGCGGCGATGGAAAACCTCGTCCGCTATTTCGGTGCGGAACTCGGGCCGCGCGGCGTGCGGGTCAACGGCATTTCGCCCTCCCTGGTGGACAACCCCGGTCACGGCGGGGAGGACATCATCGCCGGTGTCAAAGACATGCAGGCCGCGGTGGCCCAGAAGACCCCGCTGCGCCGGCTGGGGCGTCCCGACGAACTGGCCTCGGTCATCGTCGCGCTGCTGTCCAGCGACTTCCGGTTCGTCACCGGCCTGACCATCCCCGTCGACGGCGGCTACGGCCTGCTGGCGTGAAAGGGCCTCGCGACAGTGAAATTCCGCCTGGAAGGCCGTGAAGCCGCGCTTCGCGACGAGCTGCGTTCTCACATCGACGAGTTCGGCCCTGACGACATGGCGGCCATGCGGGACGAGATGGCCGAACTGGAGAGCGACCGCCAGGCGCCAAAGCGCTTCCATCCGTGGCTGGTTCGCCAGAACGTCATTGGCTTGGGCTGGCCCGAACCACTGGGGCGACCCGCGTCACAGACCGACCGGTTCGTCGCCCACGAAGAACTCGACTCGGCCGGACTGCCCACCTACGGGTTGGAGCAGGCCGAAGCGGTCGGCTGGATGCTGGCCACATTCGGGCCCGACGACCTGGCGGCGGAACACATTCCGCACATAGTGGACGCCTCGTGGAGTTACGCCGGCGGATACAGCGAGCCCGAAGCCGGCAGCGACATGCTGGCCCTGCGCACCAGGGCCACCCGGACACCCGACGGCGACTTCGTTGTCACCGGGCAGAAGATGTGGACCTCCGGGGCGCACCTGGCCGACTGGATCTACACCCTGGTGCGAACCGAACCCGACAGCACCCGGCATCGTGGCCTGTCGCTGTTGATGATCGACGCCCGAGCGCCCGGGGTGACGATCCAGCCCGTGCGCGTGATGGGCGGATGGCGGGTCAACGCCTGTTTTTTCGACGACGTGCGGGTTGCCGGGAGGGCGCTGATCGGCCAGGCCGGCCAGGCCTGGACCATGATGTCGCAGGCGCTCGACATGGAGCGATCGATGAGCTTTGGAGGCCGGGAGGCACGTCTGCTGTTGGCCCGCTACCTCGACCGGGTCGGCACGCGGGGCACCGTGCTGGACGATGCGGCCTACCGCGACATCGGGGAATTCGTCATGGAATTGCAGGCCGAGCGAGTGCTCGGTCAGCAGGTTGTCGCACTGGGCGAGCGGGGCAAGTCGGCCAGCGGCGAGGCATCGATGAGCAAGCTGCACGGGCCGGCGATCGCGCAGCGCGTGGCCCAGTGGCTCGTCGACGCCCTGGGCCCCGACGCCTACACCCGCGACAGCGGGGACGCTCTGGCCGAGGACGCCGAGCACTTCCTGCGGGCGTCGACAGTGCTCTCGATCATCGGCGGCACCAGCGAGATTCAACGCAACATCATCGCCCGGCGCTGGCTGGGCCTCCCCCGGGGCTGAGCGGAGGTCGACATGGATCTGGGTCTCACAGGCCAGGTTGCCCTGGTGCTCGGCGCCACCCAAGGGATGGGCCGCGCCACGGCGGTTCGACTCGGCGCGGAAGGCGCGCATGTGGTCCTGTGTTCCCGTGGGCGCGAAGAGGGCGATTCCGAGTACCGCTATGTGACAAAGCCGGGCCTGCGGGCGGTCGCCCGACAAGTTTCCGACGCCGGCGCGGCATCGACGTCGACGGTGGTGGCCGACCTCACCCGGTCCGGGGACGCCGAGAAGGTGGTCGAGGAGACCCTGGAGCGTTACGGACGGCTGGACAAGGTGGTCAACACCGTCGGCCTCTGTGAGGTGCGGAGCTCACCGGTGGAGGCGGATGATTTGTGGGAGCGGGCATTTCAGTCGGTTCTCATGACCTCGGTGCGGATCGCGCGCGCCGCCATCCCCGCCATGCTGGAAGGCGGCGGCGGCGCGATCGTCACCACGTCCGCCATGTCGGTGCGGCACTTCATCCCGCGGATCGCTCACTATTCTGCGCAGAAGGCGGCGTTGGCGCACTTCACCAAGAATCTCGCGAAAGCGTATGGGGCACAAGGGATCCGTTCTAACGCCGTGCTGCCGGGGATGATCTTGAACGAGCAGCTCGTCGAGGAGCGCAATCAGCGGATGGCGCAGAGCGGCCATACCGAAGACGAGGACTTCCGCGAGCGCAACGCGGCCTGGGGCGGCGCCACCTGGGGCAACCGGTTCGGCGTGCCGGAGGACGTCGCCGACGCCATGGTGTTCCTGCTTTCCGAGCGCGCCGGCTACATCAACGGCGTCCTGCTCAACGTCGACGGCGGCTCAGAATACTTCTGAGCTGTCGCATGCTGCGGCGGCAACCCTCATAGTCGTCGTATCAGTCATCACATAGGCCACGTGCGTACCCTGAGTCGACCTTATGGCGATTCCCGTTTGCGATATCACCGGCGATATCGCAAATCAGACTCAGCTAATGGTCGGTCCGAGCGGATGCTCAATCGAGCGGGCTCGGTGGAGTCACAGACGGTGATGAAATCTACTGATTTGCAATATGGTTCCCAAATCATCACCAGAGTCGGTGACCCTGGTACGCCCTTCGGTGTCACCGTCAAGACGTCAATGTGGTCAGTCGCGGCTCTCGACAAGTCTGATGCGCAGCCCGGTAAGGAGTGCCTGCACGGCCGCACGGAGGTGGTCGCGGGGGGAGACCGCACTGCTGGCCGCGATGGCTTCCGCCAGTTCCGGTGACGGGGGTTCGTCTTGCGGCAACGAGAACGGCGTGAGTTGAGCCCATCCCGCGATCAGCGCGCATATGGCCGTGTAGGCCTCGGCGCTGGCGCCCGGACCGAAGCCCCCGGCCCGCAGTTGCGCCACGACGAAACTGGCCACCCCGACATCTTCGACCCGGCCGTGCTGGGCATTGAGCACATAGTTGACGACGCCCGGGAACTCTTCGGTCAGGTCGGCGGTGACGAGGAGCACGCGTTCGATGGCGTCGTCCCACTCCTCATCGGGCCGGCGGACCAGTTGATCGGCGAATTCGCGTTTCATGATGCTGGCAGCCACCATCGAGGCCAGGCCTGTGCGCCCGCCCCGAACGTGGTAGTAGACCGCGGGCCCGGTAACCCCCAGGGCTTCAGCGACTTTCGTCACCGTTAAGGCATCGAGTCCAGCGCTACGTATCACCTCGACGGCCGCGTCGAGAATATCGGTCTCGGTGAGCACGGACGTCTGCACGCCGCCGCGCTGTCCGCCAAACCTCTTCGTTCGACCCACCCCGGCATTCTGCACCGTCATGCAGCACCGCGTGACCCGCGGGGACGTTCCCGGCCGAAGCCATTGACACCGTGCCACTGCATTTACATACTGTTAATGCTCGGTACCGCCCGCGCAAAGGAGGATTCGTGGACCCGCAACGGCTGATCAATTTCGTGTTCATGGCCGTATTTCTGGCCTCGGTCATATGGCTGTATCGCGGCGACAGGGCGGCCGGGCACGTGCGGACCGTGACGTGGATGTTCATCGGCGCCACCTCGATGTCCTGGCTGGAAGCGGTCTGGGACTGGACCCTGTACTACCGCTTCAATCCGAAGCAGGACTGGCTCATGCCGTCATCGATTCCCGTGCTGGGCATGGCCGGCGGCTGGCCGTATGTCATGCCATGCATCTACGGCCCCTGGTTCGTCCTGTGCACCTACTTCTTCGCCAAGAAACTGGTGGAGCGCAATGTCAGCACTCGCAACATCGTCGCCCTGTCAATCGTCGCCGGCGCGTTCGCGGAGTTGGTCCTGGAGATTCCGTTCCTGTTCATCGGCAACTACTCCTACACCCGGTCGGTGCCGGGTTTCGCGCTCTTTACCGGCACACAGCAGCAGTATCCGTTGCTGGTCGCCGTCTATATGGCACCCGTGATGGCGTTCTTCACGATCATGATGGTGCGCGGGCTGAGGGCATCGACCGTACCGGCGGCACCGGCCAAGGAATTTGCCGGCGTCGGCGTCGGCTCGTCGGCACCCCTGCCCGCGCCCGCCGGCCACGCATCCAGGCAGCCGACAAGTCTCTGGTCGCGACTCGGCAACTTGCGCGCGTTCGGCGGGCATGACGACCGCGTGGCCGCCAACCTCATTGCCTCGATGGCGTCGTGCCAGATCGGCTTTGCGCTGGTGATGGTTCCCGCGCTCATCGTCCGGTACGCCGGGTGGGCGACCCAGGTGGGGTTGGCGAATCCGTTCGGAGTGGCCGCCTATCCGTTCCCGTTCTGATCGGCGCCCGGATAGCCGGGCCGCGCAGAGTAATTCGTATCGACAGTTAGCCGATCTCGCGCGCCCACCTCGGCAAGGTGAAACCGCGGTCGAACTGCCACAAATCGGTGACCTTGTCGCGGGTCGCGGGATCGGCCAAAGTCCGGGCCAGTCGGGCCAGCCAGGGGCCGGGGTCGGGCATCGCGGCGCTCCACGCACGGATGCGCCGGGAGAACAGCTGACAATCCGCCTCCACAGTGAACCCGTAACCACCCAGTGCCTGATGCACGGTGGCGGCCGCCTGCCGCGACGCTTTCCGGGCTTTGGCCGCCGCCATCACCGCGGCGAAAATCGGCACGGCGCCGTCGGTCGCGCCCAGGTATGCCGCGTGGCGTACGAGAAGGTCGGCGGCCTGCACGGCGGTCACCGCATCCGCCAAGGGGTGGGAGACCCCCTGGAAGCTTCCGACCGGCACCCCGAACTGCCGGCGCCCGGCGACATAGTTGACGCCATCCCGGATCAGCGCCTGGCTGGCACCGACCAGCCGCGCCGATTCCAGGAGAAACCCCCAGGCGCGCATCGCGTCGACGTCACCGTCGCACGGCTGCGGCTCTGCATCGGCGACCAGGACAACCCGCTCCCCCGCGGCGCTGCGGCGCACCCTTGTGGGCAGCGGTGCCAGGCCGAGGCCGGAGCCCATCGAAACCGCCACCCGCGCAAGGCCCGCCGGCACCACCGGCCGGTCGACGCCATTGGCCACCCCTGGCTCACCGAGCAGGAGACTCGCCGGCATTGCCGAGACGAACGGTATCGGGGCGAGGTGCGCGCCAAGCGCGACCGCCGCCGCGGTCAGTAGGTACGGGTGGGGGGGAAGGTCCCACAACCCGAAATCGCGCAACACCCGATCGAGCTGCTCAACGGATCCGACTTCCTCCGATTCAGTGGTGTCCATGGCCCGAAGGGCTTCCGACGTGCAATATTTGGCCAACAGCGCGGCGAGCGCGTCCGAGAGTTCCTTCGCCTCCTGCGGCCAACGCTCATCGAACATCGATAACTCCGACCACTCCTCGCTGCTGAGATCTGCAACCAGGTTATACGATTTGCTGCGGAGCGGGAGCCCAAGGCTCCGTCGCCACAGTCTGCCAACCCGCTCACGACCCATTGACGTTCCGTCATCTTCGACGCTGCGAGCGCCTGTTCCGGACCATAACAGCGCTCCGGTAGTTTGCACCTGAGACCGAGTCGAAAAGGGCAAGGACGGTCATGACACCATCGGCGAATGCGGGCAGCGGCCGTCCCCGTGACCCGACGATGGAGCAACGCGTACGCCAAGCCGCATGCGACCTATACGGACGAGTCGGCTGGGCCGGTTTCAGCATCGACGCGGTGGCCCGCGACGCGCGAGTGGGCAAGTCGTCGATATACCTGCGCTGGCCCGACCAGACGGCGTTGCTCCTCGATACGCTCCAGGCCCGCATCGCCCTGCCGTTGGATACCGACAGCGGAAGCCTGCGCAGTGATCTGATCGTGTTGAGCCGAAGCATCTTTGACCTGCTCGCCAGCGACATCGGTGACGTTGTCGTCCGGCTGAGCGCCGAAGCCCGATCGGTGCCCGAGCTGGCGCCGCGCTGGGCGGACTTCGTGGGGGCTCAGGCGGCAGCCATGCGGGCGATCACGCAACGGGGCATCGCCCGCGGCGATCTGCCGGAGAATGCGCCGGTGACGGTGATGCTGGATGCCTTGTTCGGTGGCCTGCTGATGCATTTCATGGCGACACCGCCATCGCGAATCCGGCGACTTGCCAAGGAGGGCAACGACTACACCGAAGCGCTGGTCGACATGCTTCTGGCCGCCGTGCCGAAGAGGTGAGACCCTCAGACCGGGCTGAAGTCCGAAATCAGCCACCGCCCAACCACTTTGGCAAGGGTTACGCGGACGCTTGACGCGGTGGCGGTCGGCGGGTCGAGGTCGCTGTTGAAGGTCTGATTGACGAAAACCATGACCACGGCCCGGCTCGTGGTGACCCACACGGAAGCGGCGGCCGGGACCGTGGCGACTGCCGAGACGTGCTTCCGGTGCGAATCGGGAATGACCACCTGGTGCGTGTACGCCGTGTAGGAGGTTTTGAAATTGCCGGTCAGTCGTTCTCGCGCCGCTCGGAGATCGCTGTCCACGCTGTCGGCGTGGTAGGTCAGCAGCGCGGCGGCGCCGTCCGTGGCCGCACGAACCGAGTCGACGCGGGCCTGCCGCAGGAAGTTTGCGGAGATCGCCGTCCAGGTCATAAACCCGGCGCCGGCGCCCAGGAGCACCAGCAGCGCCGGCAGCACACCAAAGGCGATGGCGCGCGTCGCGCGGCTACCGGCGACCGCCGGGGCGACGCTCGCCGCGTCGTCGTCGGGCGCTTCGGCGTCATCCCGGTCACCCGGTGCCGCGACACCTTCTTCGTCGAGATCGGCGCCACTCCTAGGCCGATGCCGGCCGCCTTTGGCGCGCTCGGCCGCCTCCACGGGGCCATCACCTTCGACTGCCATACCTACTCCTCGGGCAACCCTCGCCCGCAGTCCAGTTCGTGGCGGAGAGCCGGCGAATCGCGCCGCCGAGCAACCGCGGCGCCAACCGGCGCACACGCCACAACGCTTTCGCCGGCACGCCGGGAAACACGTAGATGCCGGTGCGCCGGTGCGTCAGCGATGCCTCGATGGCGTCGATCACCTGCTCGGGGGCCGCTATCGACGTCAGATTCTTCAGCCTCTCGGGCATTCCCTGAGCCATGATGTCGTCGAGCATCGGCGTCTGCACCCCGCCGGGACAGACACACCGCACGGTCAAACCGCTGCCCGTCACCTCCATCGCCAACGTCTCCGCGAAGCCCACGACCGCAAACTTGGTCGCCGTGTAGGCCGCCATCGCGGGCGTGGGCATCCATCCGGCCAGCGACGCGAACAACACCACCTCGCCGGTGCCGCGAGACCGCATGCCCGGTAGTACCGCCTTCACCCAGCGCACGGTTCCCAGATAGTTGACATTCATCGAACGCTCGAAGGCACCGCCCGGTAGATCTTCGATGCGACCCGACACCGCGATGCCGGCGGCGTTGACCAGTCGGTCGATCGCGCCGAACCGGTCCAATACGGCGCGCGAAGCGGCGGTTACCTGGCCGTCGTCGGACACGTCGCACGGGTGCGGTGCGGCACCGGTCTCGGCCACGACAGCGTCCAGTTGCGGCCCGGGGAGGTCGACGGCGGCCACCGCCCAGCCTCGTTCGGCCAGCCGCGCGGTCATCAACCTGCCCATCCCGCTGGCAGCGCCCGTGACGACCGCGACTCTGGTAGCCATCTATCGTCTCCTCCTCCGGTCGCAAGACGGGTCCAGGACATGGCGTGACTATGATCGGGGCTTGCAATACATCTGAAGGATATACATTCGGGCTGGAGGATTGACCCCACGGCCGGAAAGTGCCCTTCTCACGATGGTGATCGACGGATCGTCGAAAGGATTCGGTGATGATCGAGCTGAAAGTGCTGCAGGCAGTTCGCCTCAAAGGCCGAGTCGGCCCGGCCGAGATCGCCGCCACCACCAACGAAGACCCGGCGGCGGTGGCCGACGGGGTCAGCGCCGCAACCGAGGCGGGCTTCCTCGTCGAGGGCAAGACGCTCCGGCTCTCGCCAGAGGGCCGCACCCGACTCGGCGAGCTCCTGGCGGCGGAACGGGAGAAGGCAAACCACGCCGCCGTCGAGGCGGCCTACGACAACTTCCGCAGCGTCAACGCCGATTTCAAGGCGTTGGTGGCGGACTGGCAGCTCAAAAACGGCGAGCCGAACGCACACGACGACGCGGAATACGACTCGGCGGTTTTGGCGCGGCTGGCCGACGTACACGAACGAGTGCTGCCGATCACCACGGCTGTCGCAGCCGAAGTTCCGCGCCTTGCAGCCTATTCGGACAAATTGGCGACGGCGTTGGCGAAGGTGCAATCGGGAGAGACGACCTGGCTGACGCGGCCGATCATCGACTCGTATCACACCGTGTGGTTCGAACTGCACGAGGAATTGATCCTCGCCGCCGGCCTCACCCGCGAAAGCGAGGCGCAGGCCGGCCACGCACACTAGGCGAACGCGACGTCGGCACCCATTTCACACCTGTTAAACTAAGTTGGCTATGTCGCTAGGGACGATATCGTGAAGGCCCGGTTAGGCGAGGCGCGAATCATTGGCGTCGTTGCCCGTTGGCACGCACCCGAGGCCCCGAGGAAACGAGGAGCGACGTGACAGACCCCGGCTTTGAAACCATCGAATTCCACGTCAGCGACCATGTCGCCACCCTGACGCTCAACCGGCCCGAGAAGTTGAACTCCTTCAACCAACGCATGGCCGAGGAAGTGGCCGCGGCCTGGCGACGGACCCGGGAGGACGACGACATCCGGGTGGCCATTGTTCAGGCCAATGGCGAGCGGGCCTTCTGCACCGGAATCGACGTCGAGAAAGGCCCGTGGTGGTATCACGAACCGATCTTCAACCAGGAGGATCCGGGCGTGCTGCTGGGCCCCAAGGCGCACCTGGTGTGGAAGCCGGTGATCGCGGCGCTGCACGGCATGGTGGCCGGTGGTGCAATGTATTTCGTCAACGAGGCAGACTTTGCGATCTGTTCGGAGTCGACCGTGTTCTTCGACCCGCACGCCAACGGCGGCGTCGTATCCGCCCTCGAGCCGATGGGCATGCTGGCCCGGGGCGTGCCCTTCGGTGACGTGATGCGCTGGGCGTTGCTCGGCAGCGAGGAACGGATCAGCGCACCCACCGCGCTGCGCCTCGGCCTGGTTACCGAGGTGGTTCCGGACGATGAATTGCGTTCCCGGGCGGCCCAGTTGGCAGCGGAGATCGCGGCGCGCCGACCGCAGGCCATCCAGGGCACCGTGCGCGCGCTGTGGGAAGCCCGCGACCTGCCACCGAGCGTTGCCCAACGGCACGGGTTGTCATACACCCATATCGGCAACGCGGGCGCCGAAGGGAATTCGCGCACCAACAAACGGGCGCCCCGCACCCGTTGAGGCCGGCGGGCAGCCACGCCACAGTACCGAGATGGAGCGCCGATGACCACGTCTGAGACCCGCGGCGCGCGGGAGCCTATGGCACTTCTGATCGACTACGGCGGGGTGCTGACGGCGTCGGTGCTCGAGGCTTTCTCTGCGGCATGCACCTCGATCGGGGTCGACAGTCAGGGCTTCCTCAACGAAGCGTTTGCGGCGTCGCACGCGAAGGACAGCCCGTTCGCTCTGCTGGAACTCGGTCACATCGGCGGAGAAGAGTTCAGTGAACGGCTCACCCCGGTGCTGCGCCGCTACGCGACGGGACCGGTGAACGGCCACCAGTTCTTCTCGGCGGTACAGAACGTGACCTGGGACGTGGACGCGGCGATGACAGCGGCCGTCAACGGCTTCATCGCGGCCGGGGTGCCGACGGTGCTGGTGAGCAATTCCTGGGGCAAGTCCGAAACCTATCCGTGGGAACAACTTCCCGCGTTCACCGCGGCCGTGGTGTCGTCGGAAGTCGGGCTGCGCAAGCCCGACCGCGACATCTACCTGCTGGCCGCCGAGCGGGTCGATGTCGAGCCGGCCCAGTGCGTGTTCGTGGACGACCTCGAAGTCAACCTGGCGACCGCGCGGGAGCTGGGCATGACAGCCGTGCTGCACAAGGCGGCCGAGACGACGATCGCCGAGCTTGCCAGACTATTGGGCGTGACCGGCGATTCACCCTGACCAATCTCGGCCGCCGGCGCGGCGAACCATCCGTTGATGTCTGTCCGCGCATTCCAACCACCCGGTTAGCCGCTCGCGGTATGCGGGAGTTCCAGGACGCCGGCGGCGGCGAGTTCATCGATCTCGGTGTCGGACATCCCGAGCAGACTGCGGCAGATATCTCGGGTGTCCGCCGCCATCGCGGGCGCGGGCCGAAGCTCGGGCTCGGGGATGTTCTCGAATAAAGCCGGACCCATGAAGACCTCCAGCGGCTGCTCGTAGCCCGGCTGGGCAAGCTCGCCCAGTCGACGGCGCGCCACCAGGTGCGGCTCGGCGAGCAGGTCCTTGACGTGAACCGCGGCGCCCGCGGCCACTCCCCCGGCCTGCAGGCGCTCCTGCGCTTGGCGCGGTGTCAAGGGCGCGATCCAGTCCCGCAGCAGCGCGTCGAGTTCGTCGCGGCGCGCGACTCGCGCGGCGGCGGTCGCGTACTCGGGCTTGTCTGCGAGGCCGGGCCGGCCGACGACCTCAGCCAGGTTGGCCCAGTCGGCGTCGCCCTGGACCGTCACCGCGCAGTAGGCGTCTTCCCCCGTGCACTTGTAAACGCCTGACGGAGAGTCGAATTCGCTGTCGTTTCCTTTTGCGACCATGGTTCCGGGGTCCAGAGATTCGCGCACGTATTCGGTGGCGAGCTGACAGAACACGGTCTCCATCTGCGCCACACCGATCCATCGCCCCACCCCGGTTCGTTCGCGCTCGATCAGCGCGGCCACCACCCCGGCGGCGCCCACCCGGGCCGCGGCGTGGTCGGGGAACACCGTCTGGTCGTCGCCGAACGCCTCGGGGGAGTCCGGGTGACGCCACAGCGCGGTCAGCCCGACCGTGGCCCGCACCAGGGGGCCGTAACCCATCCGCTTGGACCAAGATCCGGTGCTGCCCAGGGCGCTGCTTTCCACAACGATGATGCGCGGGTTGATGGCCGTGAGCTGGTCATACCCCAGGCCGAGCGACTCGAGCGTTCCGGGTTTGAAGTTCGTCAGCACCACATCCGAACACGCCACCAACCGGACGAACAGCTTCTTGCCGGCGTCGCTGCGCAGGTTGAGGCCCAGGCTGCGTTTGTTGCGATTGCCCAGTGCGAACGAGTATCCGACCTTGTCGGGCGAATCCGTCTGGCGGGCACCGTCTATGAACGCGCGGTTCTCCACCTTGATGACCTCGGCGCCCTGATCGGCGAGTTGGCGACCGGTTTCCGCCCCGACGACGATGACGCCGAGGTCAAGTACCCGTACACCGGCCAACGGACGGGCGTCCACCTCCGCGGCCGGGGTTGAAGCCGCGCGGGGAGTTTCGACCAACACTTCCCGGGTGTGCTCCCCGAGTTCGGGCGCGCGATGCCGGAAGCCGGCCCGCTCGCCGTCGAATTCGAGGTAGCCGTTCGGGATGGCGGCGCGCACGCCGGGCGCGATCTCGTCCTCGACGAACGCGTTGCGCTCGCGGACGTGGTCACTGGTGAGGATTTCGTGGGCGGTGTTCAGCGGTGCGACCGCGATTCCTAAACGGGAACCGTGAGAGACGATTTCGTCGCGCGACTTGTCGGCGAAGAGGTCGACGACTGCCGACTGGATCTTGGGCCAGTTCATGAAGCGGCCCAAGAGGTGCTCCAACGCCGGGTCGGCCAACTCCTCGGGTTCCCCCAGCCAGTTGAACAAGGCCCGCCACTGCTTGGCAGATGCGATGAACATCCGGACGTGTCCATCGGCGCACGGCACGATCGGATACATCATCCGCACGTCGGGCCGTCCCGGCGCCGCTGTGTACAGCGGCTGGCCCATCGTCGCGGTTCCGGCCATCCCGAATCCGGGGTCGAGGTCCTGGGCAACGAGATCGAACAACGAGCAGTCGAGATAGTCGCCGCTGCCGCTGCGCGCGGCTTTGAGATAGGCCAGCAGAGCGGCGTAGGCGATGTCGACAGCGGCGGTCTGGGTCGCCAGTTCGCCCGGCGGCACAAGGGGTTCGCGCCCGGGCGCCCCGGAGCGGGTCAGCATCGACGACAGCGCCGTGAACACCGCCTCGCTGGCGTGAAAGTCGCGATACGGACCAGTCTGCCCGAAGTTGGTGACCGACACCACGACCAGCCGTGGGTTGCGCCCGCGCATGGTTCGTTGACCGACGCCCAGGCCGGTGAGGCACCCGGGCGGGCAGGACTCCAGAAAGACGTCCGCGCTGTCGGTCAATCCGAGCAGTTGCTCACGTCCCTCGGCGCTGGTCATGTCGATGACGACACCGCGCTTGTTGGCATGCGCGGTCGCGAACTGCAAGCCGTGGCCGGCGTATTGAGGCTCTGCCCGGCGGGACGCCGCACCGTCCGGCGGCTCCACCAGCACCACATCGGCGCCGAGGTCGGCCAGGAACCGGCCTGCGAAACCTGCCGCGCCGTCGGTGCAGTCGACGACACGTACGCCGGTGAGCGGAAGTGTGTTGTCGGGCATCGTCGCCGTCCTCTCCGGTAGCCGGCTAACGCGGCAGTCCCAGTCCACGGGCGATCAGCCCGCGTTGCACATCGTTGGTCCCGCCGCCGACCACGTACATGATCGACTGGCGCAGCCCGTATTCGAAAGCTCCGCCACCGGGAATCTCGTCCTCACCCGCGGCGCCGCTCAACGCGGCCGCCGGGCCGAAGATCTCGAGCGTCGCCTCGCCGAAGTCCTCCGCGAGGTCACCCCCCATCACCCCGGCCATCGCGGCGTCGAACATCGCACCGATATCGGTCGAGCTGGCCTGCACGGCCGCCGTGACGAGCGCCCGGGTGGCCTGCACCCGCACCGCGAGGTCGGTGATGATCGCGCGTTTGGCCGAGCCGCGCGGGCCGACGAGGTGCGCCGGGTCGCGGCCGACGAAGTCGAGCAGATCGTCGAGTTGGCGATGCAGCGCGGCGGCGATATTGCCCATCGTGATGCGTTCGCCCGCCAGGGCGTCGACGATCACCGACCACCCGCCGTTGACCTCGCCCACGCGCGCGGAGTCGGGGATCCGGACGTTGTCGTAGAAGACGGTGCACGACACCTCGCCCGACAGCGCGGTGTGCTGCTGGATCGTGATGCCGGGTGTGTGCATGGAGAACAGGAAGACGGTGATGCCCGCGTGCCGCGGCTGGGCGTCCGGGTCGGTCCGCGCGGCCAACCACACCCAGTCGGAGGTGTGCGCCGTCGTGGTCCACAGCTTCTGTCCGTTGATCACCCACTCATCGCCGTCGCGCACCGCACGGGTGCGCAGCGACGCCAGGTCCGACCCGGCTTCCGGCTCGGAGTAGCCCAGGCAGAAGTTCATCTCGCCGGCACGAATGATCGGCAAGAACTTCCGCTTCTGCTTTTCGCTCCCGTGCCGCAGGATCGAAGACCCAAGGAGCATCACGGATCCCAGGGCCTTGGTGGCGCCAACCCGGTTGTAGGTGGTCTCCTCGTTGAGGACGACCTGCTCCGCCAGCGAGGCGTTGCGGCCGCCGTACTCGCGAGGCCAGCCAAATCCCAACCACCCGTTCTCCGCTATCGCGCCGATCACGCCGGAATCCACGTGCACCGGGGTCGGCGCCCTGTCCCGCGCTCCGTGTTCGGCGAGGAACTCGAGGTATTCCGCGCGGAACGCCTCGCCGGTCTCCCCCAGATCGGCCGCCGGCAAACGCGATTCGGTCTCCACGAGCACGTCGCCGACCGACCCGCAGGCCGGCTCGACGGTGCAGAGGAGGGTGACGTCGCTGTGCACGCGCCGGAACAGCCATGGGGCGGGGTGCTCGGTGAAGTAGCCGATGGCGGCGAGCGTGTGGTGGGCACCTAGTTGCACCCTCGGGGCGACGGCCGCGATGTATGCGGCGGCGATCTCGGCGGCCAACAGCGCGCCGTCCCTATCGTGCTCGAGAGCCGACACAGCGTCCGCCAGGAGCAGGTTGGCCGACCGAACCTCGATCTGGCACTGCGCGGTGCGCTGTTGCACTGCACCGAAGCTGCCGATCACCTTGCCGAACTGCTTGCGCGTCTTGGCATGTTCGATCGCCACCTCGTGGGCGTACTCCGCGGCGGCCAACGCGCGCACCGCCTTGCCCAGCCGGGTCAACAGCAATGCCCGGTCGGCCTGGGTGCGGTCTATTTCGCGCTCCGCCAACGTCGCGCCGAGAGTGACCCGACTCCACGCCGGGACCGCGAGGCCTGGCAGCTTTGTCTGCTCGGTGATTGTGTGCAGCCGGACGGTGCCGCCCCCCGCGGGTACAACCAGCGCGTGCGTGGCCGCACCGCCCGCGTCGACGGGAGCGGTCGGGTCCCCCGTGAGGACCAGGCGCACTTCACCGCTCGCGATGCCGGGCTCGTCGAACAACTCTGCTGCGGCGCAGCCGTCCATGACCGGGAGCGGGCAGGCCGCCCGGCCCAGGCGCCGCGTCGCGGCGATCGCGAGGCCGAGCGCCCCGGCCTCGCCCAGTTCGAACCAGCCCTGTTCGGCGGCAGCCTCCCACAGCTCGCCCACGTCGCCGTTCTCGGCCGCGGTGGCGTCACCCCAGAATTTTTCGATAACGCCCGCCACCGAATCCTCGAAGGCCGCCAAATCGGCGGCCGCAGCGCTGCTCACATGTTTTTCCATTCCGGTTGGCGTTTGAGTGCGAAGGCCGTCATGCCCTCGACCGCGTCGGCGCTCGCCATCAACTCGTCGAGGATGAGGAGGGGGGCCGTCACCGCGTCGACGGTGTCGGCGATGCCTTGCGTTTGCTCCATCAGCTTCAGCGACAACCGCACCGATGTCGGTGAGGCCTGGAGGATTTCGGCCGCCAATTCGCGCGCGACGGCCAGCGCCTGGCCCTCGGGGGCCACCCGGTTGACGACGCCCAGCTGACGGGCTTCCTCCGCTCCGATGCGGCGGCCCGTCAGGATAAGTTCGTTGGCGACCTTCGGCGGGATGGATCGCGGTAACCGGATCACCCCGCCGGCCCCGGCGACCAGGCCGACTTTGACCTCACTCAACGCGAACTTCGCGGACGCGTCGGCCACCACCAGGTGGCAGGCCAGCGCGATCTCGAAGCCACCGCCCATCGCGAACCCGTTGACCGCGGCGATGACCGGCTTGTGCATGTGCCGCCGACCGGTCAGGCCGCCAAAACCGCTGAACGGCACGTACATCGGCTTACCGCTGGCGCTGTAGATCAGGTCGTTGCCGGCACAGAACGCCTTGGTGCCCTCGCCGGTGATGATCGCCACCCACAGGTCCCGGTCGGCGAAGAATGCGTCGAACACCTCGTCGAGTTCCTCGTGGGCCGGCGCATGCAGGCAGTTGCGAACGTCGGGCCGGTTGATGGTGACCTCGAGCAGGTGCCCGTCGCGGTGGACCTTGATGAACTCGTAGTCGTCGCGCAGATGCGCTGTGCGGGCGGGGAACAGCGTCGCGGCGGTTCGATCGGTGAGGGTGACGCGGTTGCCGTACCCGAAGGGGGTCACGTGCACGCGTTCGCCGATGGGCTCCTCGGCGGTTTCCAGCAGCTCCATCAACTCGTCGTCCCCCTCAGCGACCTGGGCCAGGAAGCGCCCCCCATTGGCGTCGAGCCGGCCGATGACGATGCCGGTCTTGCGCCCGTCGCTGCCGTGCACCACGGTGTAGGTCTCGATGACGGCCCGTCCGGCGGGATGCTCGACGTGGGGCGGGCTTTCACGCGCGTCGATCTCGCCCTGCATCTTGGCGCTGTCGTCAGACTTCAGGTCGGTCGGCTTCGTGCCGTAGATCCCGACCGACGTCTTCGAGACGACACCGCCGTTGGCTGATACCAGCGCATAACAACCCGGCTTGGCGCGGACCCGTCCCACCGCTTCGGCGATCGCGTGCATCGAGTAGTTGTTGCCGGCACCGCCGAAGAACGGCAACCCACCGGTGAGGGTCAGGCCGCGCGGGTCGTCGGGTGAAAGCCCGAGACTCTCAGTGATGTTCGAGACCGCGACGGGGAAGCAGGAGTAGAAGTCGAAGAAGTCGACGTCGTCGAGGCTCAGGCCGGCGACCTCGAGGGCGTGTCTGACCGCGGCCACGGCGGCCGGCCCCTCCCCTAGGTTTTGCCGCTCGAGGAGGCTTCGATCGCGCAGGTCGGCCTGGCCGTGCAGGAACACCCACTTGCTCTCGTCGATCCCGAGTCGGCGGGCCGATTCCACCGACATCAGCAGCACCGCGGCACCCTGGTTCACCTGGTCGCGGGCGACGACGAAGCGCGGGTACGGGTCGGCGATCATCCGGTTACGCTCGGTGACGGTGACGAGTTCCTCGGCGCTGCGCTCCTCGGGGGCCGCCGAAAATTGGTTAGCCGCAGCAACTTTTGTGAAAGGGGCGAACAGCGCACCAATGGCGGCCGAGTACTTGTCCCGGCTCTCGCCCCGCGCCGCCCGACGGGCGTTCTCCAGCAACGCGTACTGGGAGGGTGCGGTGGTCAGCCCGTGAGCCGCTTGCTCCATGCTGAACATGCCGACCAAGCCGAATCCCCGATCCTCGAAGCTGCCGGCAGGATCGACGGGATCGTCGGAGAAGTCGGGCTTGTTGTCCGACTTCGCAAGATGCCGGACCGTGGACATCGCCTCCGCTCCGGCCAGAAGCACGACGTCGGCGTTTCCGCGGCGGATCTCGCGACTGAACTCGGTGACCAGGTGCTGCGGGGACTGCCCACCCGCGACCTCGAGGACCGCCCGCTTGGGGGTCGCGCCCAGCCGGTTGGCCACCGACACCGGGTACTTCGTCGACTTGCCCAGCGGCGCTGGAGCGCCGGGCGTGGAATTCTCGAATTGACGGGTACACGCGATCGTGTCGATGGCCGCGACGACCGACTGGGACTTCGCGCCGGAGTCCGCGACCGCCGCCGCCGCGGCGGCCACCGCCAGGTCGATCGGCGACAGGCCCCGGTATCCGGCCTCGTCGACGCGCTCCGCGGCCTGCCCCACGCCGACCACGATCGGAGTGCGCGGATCGATGGACGTGGTGTTGGTGGTGCTTGAAGTGTCCGGCATGTCAGTCTCCCAGCGAGTTTGCGACGCGCTCTGCCGCGTCCAGGTAGTCCTCGATCATTTCCCGCACCACCTCGCGGGCCGGCTTGACCTTGTTCATCAAGCCCACGCCCTGACCTACCCAGTAGGTCGCCAGTTCCTGCGCTCCCTTGTTGCCCTTCTCGGCGAGGACGTCGAGCCTGCGCAGCACGTTCTCGGAGATGATCGATTGCAACGGCAGGGGGAGCGCGCCGGGCCCGTTCGCCTCGGCCGCCCATGCATCCGTCCATGCCGACTTCAGTTGCCGCGACGGCTTTCCGGTGCGGCCCTTCGACCGGACGGTGTCGCGGGACGACGCCGCGAGCATCTTCTGCACGGTGTAGGGCGCCGTTTCGGCCTCCTCGGTGGTCAGCCACACCGAACCGGTCCAGGCCCCCGCCGCGCCCAACGCGATTGAGGCGGCGACTTGGCGCCCCGTGACGATGCCCCCGGCCGCCAGCACGGGCACCTCCCGGATCGGCCGAATGGCCTCGATCACCTCTGGGACGAGAACCATGGTGGTGACCTCGCCGCAATGCCCTCCGGCTTCGGTGCCCTGGACCACCAGGACGTCCACGCCGGCATGCACTTGCTTGATGGCGTGCTCCCGCGCGCCGACCAGTGCGGCGACCGGCACGCCCTCGGCCTTGGCCCGGCCGATCATGAACTGTGGCGGAACGCCGAGTGCGTTGGCGATCAGCTTGATGGGATGGCGTAACGACACATCCAGCAGTTGTTCTCCGAGCGTCTCGGACACCCCTTGAAATATCGTGAAGGCCTCGGGTCCGATCTCGTCGAGGCTCACCCCGTGCTCGGCCAGCAGCATGGTGACGTAGTCGCGGTGTTCGGCGGGAACCATGGCGGTGACTTGTTCGGGCGTCAGATCCAGTCCCTTGCCCTCGAACTTCTCCGGGCAGACGATGTCGACGCCGTAGGGCTTGCCGCCGACGTGATCGTCGATCCAGGCCAGTTCCTGCTCGAGTTC
The DNA here is from genome assembly GCF_052144515.1 of Mycobacterium sp. Classification (GTDB taxonomy): domain Bacteria; phylum Actinomycetota; class Actinomycetes; order Mycobacteriales; family Mycobacteriaceae; genus Mycobacterium. The sequence continues at coordinate 60,363 of NZ_JBKQQD010000033.1, forward strand.
CGCCGGACTGTGCGACGAGGCGCCGAGCACGCCGAACCCGCCGGCGTTGGTCACCGCAACGACGACGTCGCGGCAGTGGCTGAACGCCAAGAGCGGGAATTCGATTCCGAGCATGTCGCAGATCGGAGTCTTCATCTGAGGCTCAATTCGCTGAATAGTCTATTACCGACGCTCTTCGTCCGATATGGTGGATAGCTTAGTTTAGCTATTTGTTGATGACAAGGCCGGATCGGGATGAAACTCCCGAACGCAGCCGCGGCCAGGTTGTCGCGTGCGGATGCTCGCACGGTCAGTCGTCGCTGACCGACAGCGCGCCGACGGGGCAGGACTCGACGCCCATGCGGACCCGCTCCTCCTGCCCGGGCGGCACAGGCTTGTCGTTGCCGATGGAGCTGTATCCGGAGTCATCGAGGGTGAAGAACTCGGGTACCGCCGCTTCGCACATCCCGTGCGCCTCGCAGCGCGATTTGTCGACACTGACTTTCATCGCATGCCATCCTTTTCTTGATCGCGATCCGCTTACCGATGCCGGGTCAGCAGCAGTGCACCGCCCAGATATCCGCCGCCCGCCGCCACGACCGCGACCTCGGGGCCTCCGCGGACCTGGCGCTCCCCTGCCGCACCGCGCAATTGGACGCAGGCCTCGTGCAGGTGGCCGAACCCGTGCAGCCGTCCAGCGGACAGCTGACCGCCCCCGGTGTTGAGCGGCAGTTCGCCCGTGCGGGCAATTCTGTTGCCGCCGGCCACGAACGGGCCCGCCTCGCCCTTGCCGCACAATCCGAGTGCCTCCAGCCAGATGAGCGTCAGGATCGAAAAACCGTCGTACAACTGGGCGATGTCGACATCCGCTGCGGTCAACGTCGTTTTGCACCACAGGGATTCGGCGGCGTCGTGCGCGGCCATCGACGTCAGATCCGAGTACTGGTCCCAGTAGGGGCGGCCGTGCAGGGCGGCACCCATGGCCTCTATGCACACGGGTTGCGCACGCAGATCGGCCGCGGCTTCGGCAGCGGAGACGATCACAGCGGTGCCGCCGTCGACCGGGATGTCGCAGTCGAACAGACACAGCGGCTCGGAGATCATGCGCGCGTTCAGGTAGTCGTCGACGCTCATCGGATCCCTAAGCACCGCTTTGGGGTTCAGTGCCGCGTTCGCTCGAAGGGTGGTGGCCAGACCGGCCACCTGCTGACGCGTGGTGCCGAACTCGTGGAAGTGCCGGGTGGCCAGCAGTCCCGCCCAATTGGCGGCCGAGACGGCGCCGAACGGCACCATCCACTGGTGCGGCCCTTCGACTCGGCCCCCGCCGGACCCGATCACCGATGCGCGCCGGCCCGCCGTCTGGGCGGTGCTTTCCCAGACCGTCCGGAAACACAGCACGTGGGTGGCCAGCCCCGCCCGAATCGCGGCAACGGCGTTGATGATTGCGCCGAGCTGTCCGGCGGTTTCGCTGCCTCCCGAGAACCACTCGAGGTTGAGGCCGAGCGCGTCTTTGACCTCCCACACCCCCGCCCCGGTGAAACCCGGCGCGGGTCCCGATCCGCCCGGCCACGTGGACAGCCCGTCGATGTCGCAGCGGTCGAGGCCCGAGTCGGCAAGCGCTTCGAGTACCGCCGCCGCGGTCAGCGACAACCCGGAGCGACCCAGCCGCCGGCCGACGTCCGATTGTCCTATCCCACTGATCACGGTGCCAGTGCCGCCGTCGCTCATTGACCGGCCTGCTCGATCCCGAACACCGGCAGCCAGACGTCGCCGGCCCGCTCGAACCGGACACCGACCCGCATCCCGATAAAGACCTCCTCGGGCTCGATGCCCACCAGGCGCGAGGTCAGGCGCAAGTCGGGATCGTCGTCAAGCTCGATGACCGCGATGACGTACGGCGGAGGCAGCGTCGGCAGCCAGGGCTGGCGATTGACGGTGTAGGTCAGGACTTTACCCCGACCGCAAGACGGATCCGTCATGATGTCGGTACTGAGACAAAACCTGCACACCGGAACCGGCGGATGCAACCAGCGGCGACACGAACGGCACCGGCAGATGAGTAAGTGCCCATTCTCGCCGCCGGTCCAGAAGGCGGTGTTGCCCGGATCCAGCGCGGGCAACGGCGCCTTGGGGTCGGCCATCACGAATCTCCTCGTATCGCCGTCAGCCGCGACCGTCGTTGAATGCGTCGATCCATCCGAACGAGGCGACGACGGAACGCTTCTCGCCGCTCCGCGTACACCAGCCGTCGGCGGGGCGGTAGTGCGGATCGGCCGCGTAGCCGGGCATCACGCCGTCGGAGTGGGCCTGCCAGACCCAGTTTTCGCCGTCGATCACGTAGCCGACCCGGGCCGGGAACTCGTCGGCGCCGAAGCTGGGCTCACCCGTCACGTCGCGTGTCAGCTTGAACGGTCCATCCTGGTTGGCCATGATGGCGAATCCCCAGTCGTCGCCGCCATGGCACAGCTGGCCGACTTCGATTGTCCCGTCGTCATATTCGACGCCCATGGTGAACCATGCCACTTCCAGCCGCTGGAAGTACGGGGTCTGCCGCCACACCGTGCCGGGGAGCAGATGTTGCTGATCGACGGCGAAGAAGCCCTCCACATGCTGTCCCAGCAGGGTGCCGCGGGCGCGCAGGATGTGCGACACGTAGAGGTCCCCGCCCTCGCGACAGGGGTCATACCACTGCAAGCCGCAGTCGCCGACGATCCGGCCCTCCACACGCAGGAGATCGCCCTCGTCCCACACGGTGATGTCGCGCGTCATCTCCAGGCTGAACGGCTCGCCCAGGCTTCCTTTGACCGAGGACGGCCGGATCCGAAACCCGCTGTCGTCGGCCTGATACCTGAGGGTGCCGCCGCGCATCGAATCGGTCGCCCGCGGGTGCGAAGCCAGGTTCCGGCCGTCCGAGGCGTTGAGGACCAGACCGGCGCTAAGCTCACCGCTGATCTTGCGCAGCAGCGTGTATCGGCGTCCCGCCTCATCCGCGAAGCCCCCGTAGAGGTAGGTGCCGTCCTGGACGAGGTGGTGGTAGCGAAAAGTCGGCAGCATATCCGCGAAGTCGATCTCGACGGCGGACAGGACCGCCTGATGGTTGAAGTCGCCGCGGCGTTGCGTGGCAAGGGAGATGGCCATTCAGCCTCCCGCCTGACGGGCGTGCAGGTGCGGGGAGACCGTCCAGTTGTCGTCCTGGTGGCGGCCGCCGATGTTGCGGCACCCGGTGACCGCCAGCTCGAAGGGAGTGCGGATTCCGGGTTCGGCGTCGATCAGGGCCGGCAGGATGTTGATGTTGTACATCGCCGTGCCGAACAGCGCGGGACGGTCCTGTTTGCCTGCGGGGTCGCGCAGGCTCAAGTGCAGGTCATAGTCTGGGACGCCGCGGATTTCGACGCCGTAGCCCTGTTGCATGCGCCAGTGCTCGGCGATGTCGCGGCGCAGCCGGTTGACGTGTTCCACCCTGAAACGCTCCACCCCGTCGACGGTGCCGGTAACCCCGAACCGGATCGCGGCGATGGCCCCGGCCTCGACGTGTCTGGCAGGAACGTCGAATGCTTCGGTGCACCGGAAGGTTTCGCGGAATTCCTCGACGTGCACCTGTGGAAAACCGAAGATGTCGGCCAGGCTGCGCAACGACGACCCCCACGTCCGGTCGAGCACGCCGGCGCGGTGGAAGCGGCTGGCAGAGGTGTCCATGACGCCCAGGCCCAGATCGTCGAGGCGCCACAGCGGGAGGGGGTCGTAATCGCGCACTTCGTAGACGGTCAGGTGGTCGATCCGTTCGCTGACCGCCGAGAGCACGAACGGCAGCAACTGGGTGGAGAAGCCGGGGTCGATGCCGCCGTACATGATCGACGCGCCGCCGGCTAACGCCGCCTGCTCGATGGGCTCACGGATCTCGGGCGGGCACGACGGGGGGTGCAGCAGTTCGGGGATGCCCAGGTATGCGACGTCGATGCCGGCCCGCAGGTAGGGCAGCACCGGTTCGTAGCTGCGGCTCTTGCCGCAGTAGACCAGCGCGTCGGGCCGCTGCGCCAGCACCTCGTCGAGCGACGTCGTCAGCGTGGTCCCGCACGGCTGCCAGCCGATCAACTCCGCCGCATCCGTTCCCGCTTTCTCCGGGGAGAACGTCTGCACCGCACACAGCGTCATGTCGGGCCGGCTGAGGATGCCGCGGATGGCGTAATGACCGACGTCGCCCACTCCGCACAGGGCAACCCTGAGATCGCGCATCACGCCTCCGTTTTCGCATGCCGGATTGTGTCTCGCCCCGTGATCAGCGGCAGGTCGAGCGGGCTGTACATGCCCGGCCGCGCCGCGCAGACGACGGGAATCGCATTGATCGCCCGCATCACGGTCGCCAGCACACCCTGCTGGGTGGCGTCGAGGTCTCGGCCGCCGAGGGCGACGTCCACGTCGATGTCGGGCCTTCCGGATATCCGGACGCGCGTGGTTCGCCGGTGCGGATCGACCGGCTGCGGCCAGTCCGGCGCGACCTCGTCGAGCAAGCGGTACACGTGTTCGATGACGAACATCGGCCGGCCGTCGACCTCCCCGATCACCTCGAAGTGCAGCGCCGCGGCCTGGTTGGGCCCGTAGGTGCCCGCCGGGACGGTGAACTCGGCCCCTGCAGCGGCGATTTCGCGCTTTTCGTAAACGCGGTCGAGGGTGACGCCGAGACCGTCGGCGAGCATCGTCATAGGTCCCATCCAGTTGTGCGCGATCGACCCGGGCACGTAGTGCCGGGCGTCGCTCGACACGTCGTTGCCGAGCCCGGAACGCCAGCGGGCGCCACGGTAGCTGCCGACGTTCATCGCCTCTTGCACATGGATGTTCGTGATCTCCCGAGACAGGCTGGTCAGGTGCAGCACCAGAGCATCGGCCATGAAGCCCGGTTCGACACCGGTGCACAAGAATGACGACCCGCCGGCCAGGCAGGCAGCCTCGATGCGGCGGCGTACGTCCGGTCCGTCCCCGGCGGGATGCACCAACAACGGATGAGTGGTGGTGACGACGTCGATTCCCGCCGCGAGGATCGTGCAGAAGTCATCGATGACGTCGTCGTGGCGACCGCGGTCGGTGGCCATGTAGCTGACGCAGTCCGGGGCGCCCGCGAGCACCGACTCGCTGTCGTTCGTGACGGGGACTCCCGCCAGGCGCCCGGCGTCCGCAGCGGCCGAATCGGGGTTGTGCGCGCACACCCCGACGAGCTCGAGGCCGGGCGCATCCAAGATTACCGACAGCGCGACGGAACCGGTGTTGCCGGTACCCCACTGAACAACACGGATCGATGCGGGACGGTCTCCGGTTACGACGCCCAGGGCCGCCATCCCAGAAGTTCGCAGGCGTTCAGTTCGGCGATGCGGTGCGCTTCGTCGTCGGGAACATCTGCCAGCATCTCGGCCATGCCTTTGCGGGAGTGCGGCCAATGGGAATCCGAATGCGGATAGTCGCATTCCCACGTCAGCCGGTCGACGCCGATGCGGTGCCGGAAATCGATGCCGGCCTGATCGACGATGAAGCAGCCCCACACGTTCTTGCGGAACAGCGTCGAGGGACGCGTCTCGGTGTCCACGTGCGAATACCAGCGGTGCCTCTCCCACACCTGATCGATGCGCTCGAGCATGTAGGGCAGCCAGCCCGTACCGCCCTCGGCCAGCGCCACCTTCAACTCCGGGAAGGCATGAAAGGTCCGCGAGAACAACAGATCCGCCAGGGTGCCCATCGAATTGAGACCCATCTGGGCCACGACCACAGGCGTCGGGGCGTCCGGGCTGACGTACGGTGTGCGCGTCGAGGTCCCGAAATGCAGCATCAGCGGCATCGCCTGTTCCTGCGCGATGGCGAACAGGGGGTCCCACTGCTCGCTGTGGAACGACGGCAAGCCCAGTGGCGACGGGTTTTCGGGGAAACAGATCGCCCGCGCACCCATCCCGATGGTCCGATGCAACTCGGCGACGCAAAGGTCCACGTCCCACAGCGGCAGAATGCAGATCGGCACGTAGCGGTCCGGTGCCGCGCCACACCACTCCTGCAGCATCCAGTCGTTCCAGGCCCGCACGCAATCCAAGGCCATCTCGCGATCGGAGCCGTCCAGGAAGCGGGTGCCGGCGAATCGGGCGAAGCTCGGGAAACACAGATGCGCCCAGACCCCGTCCTCGTCCATATCCTTCAGCCGCGCCACCGGGTCATAACAGCCCGGGCGCATGTCGTCGTAGCGGGCCGGCTCGACATCCCAGGTTCGCGGGTCCTTGCCCGCCACGGCGTTCAACCCGATCGACGGATAGTTCTTGCCCGCATACACCCACGACTGCACCCGGCCGTGCGCGGTCGCGCCCAGCTGCAACTGCGCGGTGTCGACCTCGACTTCCTCCACGTGCGGGATCTCGGCCCGGTCATACTTGGCCGGCATGCGCGACGTCCACACGTCCGCCGGCTCGATCGCATGGTCGTCGACCGATACTAACTTCATCCAATCCTGAAGTGGCATAACGTAACTCCCTTCACCACATCGGGCCTAATGGCGTTTCGCCAAGGGAAATGAACGGACACGCTGCCGTGGCCAAGCCGTGCCGATGCGATCCGATAACCGCCCGAGAGCTACCGTCGCGCGCTCCCCGGCAGGCGCGCAAAGGAAAGCAGGAGCGCGGATCGGTTGAGGCGAGGAGGTTTGTCACGCGCATCAGCGATTCGCCCGTCTTCTGCTTGCATCCTTCCTCGCGAATGTAGGCTCCGCCACCGCGCCATGTCAACGGTCAGAAGTAAGATTCTTTAGATTCTTCGGCCCCTCGTCGGTTGCGCCGCGCGGGGCAATCACGAGCCACCGGAGCGCCCCTGCCCCAATACAACCGGGTCGCGGTTTTCAGCACGGGCAGCGAGAAACGCAGGAGCATCCCCCGCGCAGCGGCCCGCTCACAGGAGGACGCAGGGACATGGCGCTAGTACAACAAGTCGATGACGCGATCCTGCTGTTGCGTCTTTGCGACGTAGCGGCGCGCGCTCTTCATGTGTTCGCGCCAGGCGCGTTCGGCGGCTTCACCGTCACCGGCGTGGATGAGCTCGGCTATCTTCTCGTAACCGCGAAGGGCCCGGCGATTCGCGCGGCGCACGTCGTCGCTGTCGGGCCCGATCTCGGCCAACGACTTGGCGAGCTCGCGTTCGACGATCTCGGAGAGCATGCCGATGACCGCGGTGAGAGTGTGGTTGCCGGAAAGCTCGACTAGCTTGACGTGGTATCGCACGCCGGCCTTGCTGAACTCCCGGGAGTCGTCGATGGTGGCCCTGACCCGCTCCAGCTCGGCGTCGAGTTCCTTCAGCGCCTCCTTGGTGGCCGATTCGGCCAGCCGCCCGACTGCGGGCGGTTCGATCGTCAACCGGGCATCCCAGACGTCGCCGATGGTGGTGCCCGACAGCATCAAAATCATCCCGAACAGGTCCGCGACGGCATCCGGGCCCGGCAGCGTCACTCGTGCACCACCGGGCGGGCCCCGGCGGATGGTGACCAGGGAGTCGCCTTCCAGCAGCCGAAACGCCTCCCGCAGCGTTGGGCGGGACACCCCGAACCGCTCGATGAGTTCCGCTTCTGTCGGCAACCAGTCGCCGTCGACGAGTTCACCACGCGCGATCATCCGCCGGATCTGGGCCGCAACCTGATCCGACATCTTCATCGGGCGAACGCGCGTGTGGTTACCGGCCAGGACGAACGATTCTTTTCCCGCCACGCGCACCCCTTCCGGCGCGGCTTGGCCGAACGCCGAATCCATACGATACAGGATCCAGCTGATCTAGTTGAACTAGCTTTACACGCCGACGGGTGCAAGTGCGCCCGCCCGTTTTCCGCAACGCCGGCGAAGCACCATCCCTTCGATGAAGGCCTGTCGCGGCGGGTGCCGGGCGAATTCGGTCCCGCGGCTCGCACCAGATTCGACAGCGCATGGCTTCACAGCGCGTCGTCGAGTAGCCGCACGTACGCGTCGATGTCGGGAACGGCCGACTGCGCCGCGTGCACGCTGACCGCAACGGTGTCACCGATGCCATGCACCCCGTGGGTCAGACCCATCGCCGGAGACAGGGCCGGATACCCGGCGGTCAACACCACCCGCGCGCCGCCGAAGCTCAGGTCGGCCGCACCCCGGAAGACGCTGGACACTACGGTGTTGCCGGCCACCTGAGACGGCCGCACGTCGGGGTCGAACTGGGATACGCCCCAGCGCAGCAACGGTGCGGGCACCGCGGCGAACGCCCGATCGGCCGCACCCGTGGCCGGATGCGCGAAGCGGCGCCGCCCATTGGCCAGGTCCGCCGCGATCCGCTCGGCGCGAAGGTCTCCATCGAGCTTCGGGTACAGACCGACACCCACGTTTCCAAAGTGGTTATGCGCTTGTCGCGCACCGGGCTTGGCGACCGGAACCTCGGCACTCAGCGAATCGGCGACCTCGCCGAGCAGACGGGACAGCGCCGTCGACACCGCCGTCAGCACGCCGACGGTGACGGTGGGGCCGGGCAACTGCGAGCGGTGCCGGACCAGCGTGCGGACCGAGCGGGCGCCGGCCGGGCGGGCATTGGTGCGCTGCGGGGGCCGGGACCCGGCGCCCGGGGACAGCAGCCCCGCGCGGGTGTCGCGGCGCAGCCGGCGGTGGCCGCGGGCCGCCTCCACCGCGCGCCACGGCAGGAAGCCGGGCCGCGGCCCCGCCACCCGCGCTACCGGGGCGGGCCGGCCGAAGAGCCAGGCCGCCATGGCGGACGCTCGCGTGCCGTCGGCGAGCGCGTGCGGGACCTGCAGGACGGCAACGGTGCCGGGCCCGTCGACGCCGGGGATCCCCAGCACCGGGCTGAACAGGTGCAGCCGCCACGGAGTGCGGCGGACGTCCAGCTGGTCGTCGGCCAGACCGACGACGGCTCCCAGGCACGCGCCCCAACTGGGGTCGTCGAGATCGTGGCGCACCACCCGCTCCGGGCCGACGGCCGCGGGCACCCACACCGGATAGGTGAGGCGGCATCCACCGCGGAGCCGCATCGCCAGATCCGGGCACGCTCGCGCCCGCCGGCAGACTTCTTCGATAGCATGCCCGCAATGTGCGGGTTCGCCCTCGAAGGCGTAAAGCAGGAATTGGTCGTTGGGGAGTTTGGCCGACATCCAGTAGAACTGCGCGTCGACGGCCG
>NZ_JBKQQD010000034.1:0-3472 GCF_052144515.1 Mycobacterium sp.
CGCAATTGAACAGCTTGCCGTTCATCGATTGCGGCGTAAGCGGCGGCCCGCGCAAGCTCTTGGTGACCAAACAGACGCGGCGATACGAGCTATCGCCTACGGTGCGTGCCCGCGCCAACAGCTTTCAGGTGTGCAAGCAGTACATCTTGCAAGGACTTGGCATCGGCGCGATGCCAAACCAGATCATCTGCACCAACGAGTTGCGCGATGGCAGCATCGTGCCCGTGCTACCTGAATGGAGCGTCGAGCGGCTGGATGTGCACATGATCTATCCCTTCCACCTCTCCTTCTCGACGCTCATCAGCGCGTTCTACGACACGGCGTGCGAGATCATCATTGAGAACTCAGCGCGAAGCTGAGCACCACAAGCTCGAATGCGCAAAAGCGAGGGCAATTCCGAGTTTCACGATGCGGCCTCCTTCCGGGGCATCGGCCCGTTGAGTGATGCGCTGCGAGGGCTGGTTTCCCAGTGTCGACGCGGCAACGAAGGTGATGGCAGGGGTGGGGTCACGCGGTCTTTGTGTCTTCGGGGGTGGGGGCGACGGCGATGGATTTCGCATCCAGGTAGCTGTCGAGGCCTTCGGGTCCTAACTCGCGACCGTAGCCGCTGCCTTTGACGCCGCCGAACGGCGCGAACGGGTCCATGGTGTAGCCCTGGTTGATCCCCAGGGTGCCGGTCCGGATGCGCGCAGCGATCGCCAGGGCACGGTCGGTATCACCGGTCCACACCGACCCGGCCAGGCCATAGTCAGAGTCGTTGGCAAGCGCCACTGCGTCATCCACGTCGCGGTAAGGGATCACCGTGATCACCGGCCCGAAGATCTCTTCGCGCGCAATGCGCATGGTGTTGTCGGCGCGGGCGAACAGGGTCGGTTGGACGTACCAGCCACGTTCGAGTCCGTCGGGCAAGTCGGTGCCGCCGATGACCCGTTGCGCCCCTTCGTGTTGACCGATCTGGATGTAATCGCGGACGCGCTGCTGTTGGCGTTGGGAGACCAGCGGGCCGACCTGGGTTTCGGGATCGCTCGGGTCGCCCACCCGGAGGGCTGTCATTTCCGCAGCAAGTGCGTCGACGTACTCGTTGTGACGCCGCTCTGGCACTAGAATGCGAGTCAACGCGTTGCAGATCTGGCCGCTGTTGGACAGGCTGGCCGACCGCACTCCGACCGCTACCTTCTCGGGCGCGGCGTCATCGAGGACGATGGCCGCGGACTTGCCGCCGAGTTCGAGGCTGACCTTGGTGAGGTTCGGTGCACATGCGGCAGCGACGGCCCGACCCGCCGCGGTCGAACCGGTGAACGACACCTTGTCCACCCCAGGGTGGCTTACCAGTAGTTCACCGACAGTGCCGTCGCCGGGTAGCACGCTGGCCACTCCCGAGGGCAGGTCGATCTGGTCCAGCATCTCGGCCAAAAGCAGTGCGTCGAGCGGGGATTCGGCGGCGGGCTTGAGCACGACCGCGCAACCGGCGAGCAGTGCGGGCACCAGTTTGGTGACGATGAGGAACTGGGGCATGTTCCATGGCACAACCGCGGCGACGACACCAACCGGTTCTTTGCGGATGTGCATGTCCGCCCCGAAGAAACCGGCCCGGGTCTCCTGCCACTGGTGCCGCTGCGCCAAGTCGCAAAATGCGCGAATCATTATGGCGGGCAGGCCGACCTGGGCGCGCTGGGCGAAGGTGATGGGCGCGCCGATCTCGGCGGTGATGGTGTCGGCCATCTCTGCGCGTCGTTGGTCGTAGACGTCAGCGAGTCGTCGGATCACCGCGACGCGTGCCAGTGGCTCGGTCCGGCCCCAGGGCCCGGAGTCAAAGGCCCCGCGTGCGGCGTTCACGGCCGAGTCCACGTCGGCCGGCCCGGCGGCAGCGACTTCGGCGATGGATTCCTCGGAGTGCGGTGAAATGACGTCGAAGACTTTTCCGTGTGCTTGCACGGCGCGTCCGGCGACGGTCGCCGCCCTAAGGTTCGGATCCATCGAGTCCCATCCAGCAATATCAACTACTTGTGATTGAGACTCTGACCATATACCGTCGGCTCGACGGAGTCATACGAATACTGAAGACGGTGGCTGCGTGGCCATTCCCTATGTTGGCGTCGGATGGATGGTTGTCCGACCGCCCAGGGTCCGAGCGAGATCGGACGGACAGGAGCGATCGTGGCTCGATTCCCCAAGCCGCCAGAAGGCAGCTGGACGCAGCATTACCCGGAACTGGGCACCGAGCCGGTGTCCTACGAGGACTCCATCAGCCCGGAGATCTTCGAGCTGGAGCGCGAAGCGATCTTCAAACGAGCCTGGCTGAATGTGGGCCGGGTCGAGCAGCTTCCGCGTAAGGGCAGCTACTTCACCAAGGAGCTCAAGGCGGTCAACACCTCGATCATTCTGGTGCGCACGACATCCGGGGAGATCAATGCGTATCACAACGTCTGCCGTCACCGCGGCAACAAGCTGGTGTGGAACGACATGCCACTCGAGGAGACCAAAGGTGTGTGCCGCCAATTCACCTGCAAGTACCACGCCTGGCGCTATGACCTGGACGGCAACCTGACTTTCGTGCAGCAGGAGGAAGAGTTCTTCGACCTCGACAAGAGCCGTTACGGGCTGGTGTCGGTGCACTGCGATGTCTGGGAAGGCTTTATTTTCGTCAACTTCGCCAAGCAGCCGGAGCAGTCGTTACGCGAGTTTCTCGGGCCGATGATCACCGACCTGGAGGGTTACCCATTCGGCCGGCTGACCTCGCGCTGGTATTACCGGTCGGAGGTGAAGGCGAACTGGAAGCTCTACATGGACGCTTTCCAGGAGTTCTATCACGCGCCCGTGCTGCACGCGAACCAGTCGCCGACGGCCTATTCGAAGGCCGCCGCGCAGGCTGGCTTCGAGGCTCCGCATTACCGTCTGGATGGCCCACACCGGCTGGTCAGCACCTCAGGTATCCGGGCCTGGGAGATGGCAGACGAGATGCGAAAGCCGATCGAAGATATCTGCCAGAGTGGACTGTTCGGGCCTTGGGACAAGCCCGATCTGGGGGAGATGCCCGCCGGGCTGAATCCCGCGAAATGTGATCCGTGGGGACTGGATTCCTTCCAACTGTTCCCCAATTTCGTCATCCTTTTCTGGGGTCAGGGCTGGTACCTGACTTACCACTATTGGCCGACGTCGTACAACAGCCATATCTTCGAGGGCACGTTGTATTTCCCACAGCCACGCACTCCGCGTGACCGCGTGGCCCAGGAACTGGCAGCGGTGACGTTCAAGGAATACGGCCTGCAGGACGCCAACACGCTAGAGGCGACCCAGAGCATGATCGAGTCGCGGGTGGTCGACAAGTTCCTGCTCAACGACCAGGAGATCCTGCTGCGTCACCTGCACAAGGAGACCGCGGCCTGGATCGACGAGTACCGCCGGACGACCACCGCGGGAGTGTGAAGACGATGGCCCCGATGTCCCCAGTGCTGCCAACCGAATTCGCCGA
>NZ_JBKQQD010000035.1:0-2839 GCF_052144515.1 Mycobacterium sp.
CCCTGCCGGAAGGACGCCAACAGGGCGTTGGTCTTGGTCGGGTCCAGCGTGATGGTCTGGATCTCCGGGTACTTGTGCTCGCCTGTCGGTTGGACGACCAGGGTGCCCATCATGCGACTCAAGGCGACGAGGTCGTCGTCGTCGATGTTGATCTCGCGGTAGACCACGACGCCGTATCGGTCGAGGTCCTCCTGGGCTTTCCGGGCACCATCCGGTGTGGCAAGTTCGCGAACAGTCAGCCCGGTGATTTCGAGACCCAGGGCGGGAGTGATCGGACAGGAAGTTCCAGGCATGTCGACCTCCGGGTAGAGTTTGGCGATTTGTACAAGAACATCATATCCGCTGGCAGAGCGCAACCTCCAGGGCGGAACTGGCGTCGCAACTGCCAATCAGTCGTCGAATTCGGTGACTTCGGGTTCGACGCGATTCAAGAAACGCTCCACCAGCGCGAGGGTCTCCGCGTGACCGGTGAAGGTGCCCAACCCCTCTTCCAGGTGGACCATCCGCGGGATGGCTCCCAGCAGGAAGACCAACGCCGGCGGGGGTAACTCATCCTCATCGAGCCCATAGGCAGGCCAGCGTCCGGTAACCGCCTCCACCACGGCACGGCGGACCCGCTCACCGCCTTCGCCGATGATGTCGCCGACGACCGGACGATGATTGGCCAGGGCCACGAACTCCATCAACAGCGCCGTGCCGCTCCGGTTATTGGCGTACTCCCACACCGCACGAAGCGGATATTTCGAGCGGGCCGCCGCCTCCAGGCCGTCGATCACCCGGTCGGTGCCACGGCGAAGCACCGCGACGAAGAGCTCGTCCAGCGAGGGAAAGTAGTACTGGACCAAGCCGGCGGCCACCCCCGCCTTCGCGGCGACGCTGCGGTAGGTGACTGAGCCGTAGCCCTCCTGAAGCATGAGCCGCTCCGTGGCGGCCAGGATCGCCTGTAGCTTCTCGGTTCGGCGTGCGCCCGCAGACGTCATTTGCCCATCTTGCTACCGGCGACACCCGAGCGGACGAACCCGGCGCGCTTCGGTGTGCCACCCCACCAGAGCCATCACTGTACGATCGTATAGCCCGTGCCAGAGGATCTTGTTCGAAGGAATGCAGCATGACCGTGCCATGGGACCCCGCGAGGAGGATGCGGTCGGCAGCGAGCTGAAGGTCCGCGGGATCGAGCACCTGCGCGTCGTGGACTGCTCGGTGATGCCGACCATGGTGGCCGGAAACCTAAACGGTCCGATCATGGCAATGGCATGGCGTGCAGCCGGCCTCATCGGCCGGGACCGGTAACCGCACTGCGTTTGATGCAGCGCCTACACCGAAAAGGTCCCGGGAACCTCGAGCCGGGAGTGGCTGCGGAAACATCAACGACTTGACGAACTGGGGAAAATCGGTGATCAGCAGCGACGCGGGATACCCTATGCGACAATGACGTTAACTGTCGCGGAGTACATGAGCTACTGGCTCGAGCACATCGCAGAACCGAGCATCCGCCGCACGACGTACGCGACCTATGAAGGCGATGTGCGGCTGCACATTGTGCCGGGCATCGGCAACCGGAAGTTGAAGTCTTTGCAGGCAGCGCATATCCGCGCTTGGCTCACCGGGCTGCAGACGCGGTGCCAATGCTGCATGCAGGTCAAGGACGCTGCGCGGGCAGCACGTCGAAGGCGCGGCGTTGTGCTCTGGCTACGCCTCAATGCTGCAATGATGTGCTGTCGGCGAGCTCGATCCGACAAATCCTGCGCGTTCTGAGGGCTGCTCTACAGGATGCGGTGGACGAGAAAAGCTGAGCAGCAACGTCGCTCGGCTCGTACAGCTACGCGTCACCGACGATCGGAAGGCGCGCTCGTTCACTCGGGCCGAGGCGCTTCGCTTCCTAAAGACCGCAGAACCGAACGACTGAACGCATTGTGGGCGGTCGCGCTGTCAATGGGGTTGGGGCGAGGTGAGGCGCTTGGGCTCGAATGGTCGGACCTGGACCTCGACCGGGGGCGAATCACGATCAGGCGAGCACTACACCGGGTGGACGGGCAGTTGAAATTTGAGCACGTCAAAACCGAAGGTTCGGTGGCGGTTCTCCCACTGCCCGGCCATTGGTGCCGATTCTGGTGAACCATCGCCGGCGGCAACTCGAGGAGCGGCTGGCTGCAGGCTCGTCATGGCGTGAGACGGGTTTGGTGTTCACGACGGCAAAAGGCGGCGGGACAGAACCCCGCGATGTCAACCGCATGTTCCACCGGTTGTGCGAGAAAGCCGACGTGCCTCAGCTCAGAGTTCACGACCTCCGCCACTCCTGCGCGACGCTGCTGTTCACCATGGGCGTCCAGCCTGCGACGGTCCAGAAGATTCCTCGCCACAGCTCGATCACGGTGACGACAGGGACCTATGTCGAAGTTATCGAGGCTGTCCAACGTTGACGCCTTCGACTCGATGGGCTCGCTGTTCGGTTCGAGCGGCATCGACGCCGGCGAAACTGGATAGATCGCCGTCAAATTTGTCGTCAACGGGCTGTCGCGCCTTCGCCGAATCACCATTTCTCCTGGTGGAGCTAGGGGGACTCGAACCCCTGCTTTGACCAGGCAAAATACCATCCTACCTGCGGTTTCGGTCCGTCTCGTTCCGATTAACTCCCGCTCGTTACCTGCGGTTTCATTCTCGGCTCTTGACGGCGTCAAGAGCGGTCACTTACATGACGCGGTGGGCCGATCACGCGGTAATCCGCCAACTCGACGTGCTAGATGAAGTGAGACTCAGCCGCGTTGGGAAAAACCTCAGGTGTTGCGGCCGCCGTTGACGCCGATGATCTGTCCAGTGATGTAGCTGGCGTCCTCGGAGA
>NZ_JBKQQD010000036.1:0-7008 GCF_052144515.1 Mycobacterium sp.
CGCGGTATTGTTCCTGGATCTGGACCGTTTCAAGGTCGTCAACGAGCACCTCGGTCAGCACGCCGGAGACCGGTTCATCAAGGGTTTCGCCGAGTTGCTGCGCGAGGCGGCAGACGCTTCCTCAGTCACCGCCCGGCTCGGCGGTGACGAGTTTGTCGTCGTGCCGACCGCGCCGACGGACATCAGCAGCGCCGTGGCGTTTGCTAATTGGCTGCAGGACCGAGTTGACAAGCAGGTCGTGATCGACGGTGAGAAGCTCAGCCGTTCCGCCAGCATCGGTGTCGCTACCGGCGCACCGGGACGCGACAGCACTTCAGAGCTCTTGCGTCGCGCCGATCAGGCCGCCCGGTTGGCCAAGAATTCCGGCGGGGCCAACATCGCAGCTTTCAGCGCGGAGATGTCCGAACGGGACACGATCCGCAACGACATCGAACTGTCCCTGGAAGCGAGCGCCAACAGCGATAACAGCGCACTGGTGCTGCATTACCTGCCGGAGTTCAGCATGCGCACCGGCGAGATCCTCGGGACCGAGGCGCTCATCCGTTGGCAACACCCGACTCGAGGGCTGCTGATGCCGGACTCCTTCATCGGGGTGGTCGAATCGATCAATCTGGCGGGGAAGCTCGGCCGTCTGGTAATGCGCTCGGCCTTTGCGCAGTTCGGACTCTGGCGCTCACGCGGCGAGGGGCGCGATGTCGTGCTACGGGTCAACGTATCGCCGATGCAGCTGGTCGCGAACAATATTGTCGATACGGTCGCCGCAACCCTCGATGAGTTCGCTATTGATCCCGGTGCGGTATGTCTGGAGATCACCGAAAGGGTCGTGGTTCAGGAGATCGACACCACGCGCCGAACACTTGCCCGACTGAAAGATATCGGTGTCCAAATCGCTATCGATGACTTCGGTACTGGCTACAGCGCGTTGGCATATCTGAAGTCTCTCCCGGTCGACATACTGAAGATCGACAGAGCATTTGTGCGCGATCTCGGCACTAACACACGCGATCTGGCGATCGTGCAGGCCATCGTCGACTTGGCGCACGCTCTCGGACTCGAGGTCGTCGCGGAGGGCGTCGAGACCGCCACCGCGGCCAGGGCATTGCTTGATTTGGGATGCTATCGCGCGCAGGGATTTCTGCTGTCCCGTCCGGTGGATAGCACTGCAATGGAATCGCTGCTCGCCGGGCGCGTGATCCCAATGGACTTCTCCACGCTGGGAGATTCGCCACGTGACGATTCGTCTACATCAAACAACCATGAGACGCGTGACCGTGAAGGACTGGGGCGAGGGGATTTGCTTCAGATCCACAGGAAGCGAAGCCCATCGTGACGCATGAGACCAACCCGCCCTCCAGCGGCACGGTGCCGCGCGGTCGACCGCGAGCCGGCGGCCAAGTACGGCGACCGATATCTATCACGCGGTCACTGACCAGCTGAGCGGCGCTCAGGGGCGGCGTTGGAACAGGTAGGAGCGCGTCGGGGTCTTCTCGCGGTCCAACTCCCGCTCGTAACCGGCCGACAATAACGTCCAGTCGAGGGCGAATCGTCGTTCGATCTCGGCGTGATCGATGCCCGGTACGCCGAACCTCCCACCGGGAATGAACGCGACAATCAACAGCCGCGCGTCGGGTCCCGCCACGGCGCTGACTTCCCGGACGTACGCTTCGCGATCGCCGCCGCTCATGTTGTGCAGGCAGCCGTTGTCGACGATTAACTCGAAGCCCGTACCGATCCCGGCCCGACTCAACTGCGTGACGTCGGCACGGACGAAATCGACCGAAACATCAGCGGCGCGGGCCTTGGCGCGGGCGCTTTCGAGCGGCTTTGCCACGAAGTCCACCCCGGTGACTTTCCAGCCGTGTCCCGCGAGATAGATCGAACAATCTCCGGTACCGCATCCAAGGTCAAGCGCCGATCCCATTGGCAGCGCAGGAGTGTCAGGGGTTCCCTCGACCAGATCTCGGAGGCCCTGCCCGAGCGGATGGCCGTCCCACGGCGTGAAGCCGACCCGGTAGAAGATCCGAAAGCGGGTGTGTCGAGAAGCCATAGCCGCCATGATGGCATCTTCGTCCCCACACGCGATAGCGCGCGTCGAAGAGCCGATATAACCGCACCGTGCCACATTGTGCCCAGATGGCTTAACCATCTGGGCACAATGTGGCACTGGTAACCCGTATGGGGTCAACGTTATGCACTCGCGCAGCCTTGGTCGGAACAAGATCTGGGGGAATGCTCCTGATGACAGTTCACCGACGCGATACCCCTAGGGCCGACGCCAGGTCGCGGACCCGCGACGATTACCCCCGGCAAATCCGAATCGCGTGCGACGACCTCCACGATCATCCGCACCGCCTCGCCGCTCGGGCCGCAGTCTTCGAGCTGCTCAAGCAGGACGTCTCTGGCGATCCCATTCTTCAGCCCTGTCGGCGGTAGGCCACCGTGCCAGATATCACCTATCCGGCCCCCGAGAGCCGCTTGCCCGGATACCTCGCCGTCCCGGACGGCCAGGGTCCATGGCCCGGTGTCGTGGTCGTCCACGACGTTCTCGGCATGACAGCCGACTTGAGACGGATCACCGACCGCCTTGCCGCCAGCGGCTATCTGGCGCTAGCCCCGGCCCTCTACGGCCGCAGACCCAAAATCCGATGCATGATCAGCACCATCCGAGCGCATTTCGCCGGCCACGGCACCGCGTACGACGATCTTGTCGCCGCCCGCGAACACCTCATCGCGGACGAGCGGTGCACCGGCAAGGTCGGTCTCCTCGGATTCTGCATGGGTGCGGGATTCTGTTTCGTGTTGTCCTCTCGGGGGCCATTCGACGCAACCGCTGCCAATTACGGCCTGCTGCCCCAAGACATTGAACCGTTGAGCCAGTCCTGCCCCGTGGTGGCGAGCTTCGGCGCCAAAGATCGGATCGTGGCGGCCGGCACAGCAGCCACGCTGGACGCCGTGCTGGCGCGCGGCGAGGTGCCACGTGACGTGAAGGAATACCCCAGCGTCGGCCACAGCTTCTTGAACGACTGGCAGTTCCCCGGTCCGGTCCGCATCATTGAACGCATCGCCGGGATGGCCTACTCCGAACCGGAAGCCGAGGACGCGTGGCGGCGCATCCTGACTTTCTTCAAGGAGCACCTTAGCTAACTCTAACCATCGGCACTGTTCGATCCGGCCGCCGATGCTTTCGACGAAGTCTGGCTCCGGGATCGGCCCGCAGTGTGATGCTTTAGGCCCCGCGATGCTATACAACAGAGCAAGATGCACGAGCCCGACGTAAACACCTACAGAGCGCAAATTCTCGACCCCGATAAGCCTGCCGACAGTTCTGCATTGCAGCGGCTTCAAGCAGATCCCAGGGTGGAGTTCATTAACCACCGCGAGGCACAACAGGCCGGTTTGCACAGCCTTCGCCCCCGACCCGATGATGAGCTAGTCGCAGAACCGGGCCGTTGGGCCTATTACCCATGGCGACGGACGGTTGTGGCGGTACTGGGCCCGCGCGGGTTTCGCACGGCGCGCCTGGACCGCAATCGCAACAACATCACCGCAGCCGAGCAGGACAAGCTCGGTGCGCTGCGCATCGGCGTCGCCGGCCTGAGCGTCGGGCATGTCATCGCGCACACCCTGGCAGCCCAGGGACTGTGTGGCCGCCTTCGCCTGGCCGACTTCGATCGCCTGGAACTCTCGAACTTGAATCGGGTGCCGGCCAGCGTGTTAGACCTGGGCCTCAACAAGGCCCATGTGGCCGCGCGTAGGGTCGCCGAGCTCGATCCTTATCTACCGGTTGAGGCTTTCGATGCGGGGCTTACGTTAGGCACCGTAGATGAGTTCGTTGATGGATTGGACATCCTCGTAGAGGAGTGCGACGCGCTTGATATCAAGGCGGCACTTCGGGTGGCCGCCCGGGCGCGCGGGATCCCGGTGTTGATGGCTACCAGCGATCGCGGACTGATCGATGTGGAACGCTTCGATCACGAGCCTCAGCGCCCGATTCTGCACGGTCTGCTGGGCGAGCTGGACCTCGGGTTGCTTCCGGGCATGAGCAGCCGTGAAAAAGTTCGACATGTCCTGCGTCACCTTGAGGCCGAACGGTTGTCGCCACGTGCCGCTGCGTCACTGATAGAGATTGACCGCACGTTGTCGACCTGGCCGCAACTGGCCTCGGATGTGGTGTTGGGTGCGTCGGTGCTTGCCGAGGCCGTACGCAGAATAGGGCTGGGTGAAGAACTGCGCTCGGGCCGAGTCCGCATCGATATCGGCCGGGCGCTCAACCAGCTCGGCGAACCCGACATGGCCCAGGATCGCCTCGCACCGCAAGAGCGTCATGAAACGCCGGCACTACCCGGAATACCCGGTGTGGTTGCGGCTGCCGCGATCCGCGCCCCATCGGGTGGAAACGTACAGCCCTGGCGTGTCCAAGCCGGACCCGCCGACATCACCATCGAGCTTGACGTCCAACACACGTCAACGATGGACGTCGGATTCCGCGGCAGCGCTGTCGCGTTGGGCGCCGCCGTGTTGAACGCGCGGATCGCCGCTGCCGCCCACCACGCTCTCGGGCCCGTCACCCTTACCGATCGTGCTGACGGATCGCCGTTGCGCGCCGTCCTGAAATTGACCGATGGCGCCGACCCCAACCTCGCCGGCCTCTATCAACCGATGCTCGCCCGCGAAACCAACCGCTATCACGGCAGCCCCGAACCGATACACACCGCCACCATCGACGCGCTCACCGCCGCAGCCCAACGAGAGGGCGCGCTACTACGCCTGCTCACCGATAGGGACGACATTGCGCGCGCGGCGACGATTCTGGCCACATCCGATCGCACCCGCTACTTGACGGCGCACCTGCACCAGGACATGGTCTCGGAACTCCGCTGGCCTGGGGATCCCAACCCCGACACCGGGATTGACGTGCTCAGCCTGGAACTCGATGCCGGCGAGCTCGCGGTGCTCGACATCCTCCGCCGCCCAGACGTCATGGCCCGCCTGGCTGAGTGGAATGCCGGCAGCGCCTTGGGAGAGGATACCCGCGACCGCATATTAGCCAGTTCTGCGCTGGCTGTTATCAGCGTGCCCGGGGAGACGCTTCGCGACTACGCGAAGGGAGGCTCGGCCGTCGAGCTGGTCTGGATCATCGCCCAGCAGCGAGGGCTATCGGTCCAGCCTGTCTCACCGGTCTTCCTGTACGCCCGCAACCGAGCCGAAATTGACCAGTTGTCAACCGCTTTCGCCGACCAGTTGACACAATTGCAGAGCGATTTCCGGCGTCTGACTGACGTCCCGAGCGAAGAATCCATCGTGCTGGTTTTACGGTTCGCCGTCGGGCCACCAGCATCAGTGAAGAGCCGCCGCAGCCTTGACCGAGTCCGGCTTGGCTGACCGGAAAGGTCAGCGGCGCCGTACGCGGGCCCAAATCGGAGCCGCCGCGACCATCGTGAACGGCACGGCGAGCGGGAAACCATTCTCCAGAGAATGGATTTCGACTCTTCGAACGATGGTCGCCAACGCGAGTGTGAGTTCCAGCATGGCAAAATGATCCCCGATACATGAGCGAGGCCCGCCGCCGAACGGAAGGTACTGCCAACGGTCGCCGCCTTCAGAACGCCCTGGACTGAATCGGTCCGGGTCGAACTTCAACGGATCGTCCCATAGGCGCGGATCGCGTTGTACCGCCATTCTTCCGAACGCCAGCATCGTGCCGGGTTCAACGCGGAAGCCGGCACCTTCAACATCGCGCGGCGCCATCCGCGTGCCCGTCGGCCCCGGCGGGCAGAGCCGCAGCGCCTCCTGAAGCACCTGGACCGTAAAGCCCAACCGTGGAACATCATCGGGGGTGAGTTGACGATCGCCGAGTTCAGCGACTTCCGCCGCGGCGCGCTCCTGGAGGTCAGGATGGCGACCCAATGCCCACAACGCATAGGTCAGAGTCGTCGCCGTTGTGTCGTGACCCGCGAACAAGAAGATGATCAATTCGTCGCGGATAGCCTTGTCCGACAACGACTGCCCGGTTTCGGGGTCGGTCGCGGCGATCAATGCCTGCACCAGCGGCGCGTCCCGGGATGGGTCGATACGACACGCTTGCAGAATCTCATCTGCAAGTGCGCGAATCGTCGCAGCCGCGGCACGCGCACGCCGTCGCGCCGGCGTGGGCATCCACTCTGGTGCGCGCAGCGGCCGCAGCGCCCGCGTGACCGCGTAACTCGTCGCGACACGCAACGGCTCGGCGACCACATCGGCCCGCTCATCGAGGTCTAAACCCAACACCGAACGACCCAACGCCCGCAACGTAAGGGTGCGGCACTGCGCATCCAGATCGATCACAGTGTCGTCGTGCCAGGTGGCACATACCATCTCCGCCGCCTCGGCCATGTGCCCGCCGAACTGGCGGACACGCTGCCGGATGAATACCGGCTGCAGTGTGCGGCGACGCGGTAGCCACTCGGCGTGCGGCAAGACGAACAGATTTCCGCCGAGTAGTCGGCGAAGCTCGGTCGCCACCGTGCTCGTCTTATCGACAGAACCATCTCTAACGCTGACAATGTCGCGAATACCTTGGGGTGACGTCGCGACAACGATCGGCGGAATCAGCCACTTAGGTCCCAGGATCACTCGGGTAACCGGCCCACCAGCATCGCGAAGCTTGTCGACCCCGGTATGAAAGTCCCTCACAGCCTTCAAACGTTCGCGATATGGCAGTGGGTTTTTCGGGGCCAACGGCAGCGCGGCGACGCCACGAATGGATTCCCTGACGGACACAGCGTCGAGCCTACAGTGGTTGCCTTGGCGGCCCGGCATCTTCAGATGCGGCCCACCACATCAAATCGATCATTAATTCGCGTCGAGTCGCATATGTGCCGTTCGCCAGTTAAACGGGGTCCACCGTATAGGGATGTCGGGCTCCCTGGATGATCTGGTGACGGCGGCCGCCGCCGAGTTGATGGCGGCTACCGCGGGTAATTCTGCCGCGATCAGTCAACGGGTGCTCGGCGATCTGGTTAGCCACTT
>NZ_JBKQQD010000037.1:0-6565 GCF_052144515.1 Mycobacterium sp.
CGCCCGCTGACCCCCGAGGCTCCCTCCCTCACGGCCTATCCTTAGAGAACCCTGGAAAGGCTGGGGCCTGGGATCGGCGGAGGGTCGGGTGACGGCCATAGCAGCGTGCCGGACGTGCGGCACTGAGCCTCTGGAGAACGGCCGGTTTTGTCACGGCTGTGGTGCGCCAGTCCAAGACGGCGCTACCCGGGCGGAGTACAAGCAGGTCACGGTTCTCTTCGCCGACGTGGTCCACTCGATGTACATCGCGTCCGCCGTCGGGGCAGTGCGGCTGGACTGCTCGTAGCGCTGGTTGAAGACCGTGCGGTCTGGACGCGTGCACCTCGCCCAGAGTCGCGTTCGCCAAACGCTGCCGCGACGCTTACTCGGCGGCGGTCCGCTTTAAGAAACTACGCCTCAGGACTGGTTACAGCCGTTCCGCTTAGATAGGTGTTTGTTCCCACTCGTTGGTAAAGCTGGACAACTCCCGCTTCGGCTTCATGTCGGGCGACATAGTTGCCGAACTCGGCGATTTGGCTGGCGGGTGCTCGTGTGGCGATGGAGCGTGCGGGTGTCGGGATTCCTTTGCCCCGTATCTGGTAGCTGACCACGCCGTGCTGCGATTCGACGTTGAGCATCAGCGCGTCGGCCCGACTTTCGAACTGCAGGGTGCGGAACCGCCCGCCCACCGGGATTTCCGCGATGCGAACCAGCAGTGTCTGCTGCATCTGCAGGGCCGCGTTCGACCGCGGCTCATCGGCTCCCAGCTTCAGGGCCACGGCTGTAGCAGCCCCGGTGTCAAAGAACGTCAGCTGCAGTCGCCCAGCGCGATTCGCCGTACTCAGCGCCAACAGGGACTCACCCTTAACGGCGCTTACCTGATCGTTCGGCTGCAGCCCCGAGATCGCGATACCCCAGTGCCGGACGTAGTCGAGCCCCTCGATAGGCGGATCGACGTTCCATGTCGGATTGAAGTCATTCCCGACGCCGCTGCCCCAGACCGACCCCAGCTGCACGCAATGGGTTGCCTGCCAGATTTCCCGGGCGATAGCAGCTTGTGACCCTGGCTCTATCTGCGGCGTTGCCGGTGGCGGGGGAATAGTCATCCAGCGCGCGCCCACCGTGGACAGCAGCAGCAGTTGACATGGGTAGGGGGCGGCTTGGAAGGCCGGGTTGACGTCTTGATCCTGGAAGGCGACCTTAATGAAGCCGCCATGCCAGGGCTGAGGGTACGCCGTCTGCACGTGTGGGGAATATTGATTGTCTGGATCTTCTTGCACGAAGGCGCCGGCGAACTTGGCGGGAATGGTGTGCCCCGGCGGCGGGGTTCCAAAATTGACGACCGCGTCCGTCTCGTAACTCGGCGCACCGCAGGGATTCTGGTCCGTCCAATCGAAGCCGTGGTCGAGCGCCGTCGACAACCGCCCCTGGGTCACTTCCGCAACCGTGAAAGTCCCGCCCAGCACGAGTGCGTTGTCTGTCGCGCCGACCGCGGTCAGAGCCATGCCACCGAGCACGTCGGCGATGCTGCTGAGGTCGTATACTGCCGTGTATTCGGTATCCGAAACCTTCGTGAACTGTTTCGGCAGCTCCTTGCTCAGATCCAGAAACTTGAGCGGCATCGACGAGTTGAGCGCCCCCAGCACCCCGAAGAAGCTCAAAGCGGGGCCCACCGCCAGGCCGCCCCAGTACACGCCCCACCCAGCGTTGCCGAAATTGGCCGCGAGCCACGGCCAAATCACCGGCAAGCCAAATGCCCCTTCAAGGGCGCACAACACGTCGTCCCCCAAGTTGGTGTGAAGATCGAGGTTAAACGTGAGGCGCAGCTTGTTGATATCCGGAACCGAGAGGGTGGCGGATAAGTCGACGGTGAACCCTAGATCGACCCCCGGACAGGCATCCTTGTAACGCGCCGACAGGGAGCCACCCAGTACCGGTATCGACAATGCACCGAAGATCGGCAGCGGCTCCCACCAGATGGCTGGCTCTGCTACATCGGTCAGGTTTTGGTTGTTATGCAGATCATCGGACAACAACTGCTGTACCGGCCCGGTCAGCAGGTCGGAGGGGATCAGCGCAGCCCATTGCCGGTCTTCGAGCACATTCTGCATCTGGCCTTGGAAGAAGTTGTTCCAGGTTTGCGGGTTCGGCCTTTCGTATTCAAATCGCAATGCCACAAATGATTCGTCCTGCGAAAGCGTCATACCGGCGTTGAGGAAGCGCGGCATCTGCACCAGACCGCCGGTCCCCAGGGCCGAGGACAGGTCGATCGGGATCTGCAGCGCATTCACGGCGTCCTGAAGCTTCTGCTGCTGCGCAGGGGGCAGGCCCGGAATCGTCTGCAGCTCAGGCGCGATAGAAAGCGAGCCATCGAAGTCTGCCCAGGCATCCAGCACGAAGCTGACCGGGAGCGGAAACGACTGTGTCGCCGGTTCGTTGAAGTTCGCCTCGCGCAGCTGCGTCACGGTGGAATAGGACACGCTCACCTCGAGCAGGAACTGCGGCCGCCGCTTCACCACCATCAGCTGCGTGGGCCCCACCGTCACGTGGGGCGTTGATCCCAGATAGTCCAGCAGGTTGGTCAGGCGGCCGGGGTCTTCCAGCGATGGGGTCAGTATTGCGTTCTCGAAATCGAAGCCGGTGATGTACGCGGGTCCCTGCGCCGGGTCGATGGTGACCGGATCGGTGATCACCGGGATGTTCTTGGCGATCGTCGACTTAAGATAGCCCTTCAACGTCTCGATCTCGATCTGGAAATCCAACGGCATAAATGCCCCCTGATTCCGTGCAAAGAAGGAACATTGCAGTACCCGTCCCAAGTCTGGGCCTACACTACAGCCACGCTGGGGGCTGGAGCCTGGTTCTAATTGGTCTTGTGAATCTGGCGGATTGGGCGGAATCGGTCCCGGAGTTGGTGTAAAAGCCCCGGTGTGGGTTCCGCTCAGGACTTATGACGGCGATCGTTGCAACAGCTGGCCATCAACCAACCTAAGCGCGGATAGCGGCCAACGGCTGCAGGAAACTGGCGCGGCACGGAGCCGTTCCCTCCGACGTGTCAGGGCTGAATGCCGGCGAGATACGGATCGACTTTGAAGGCCAGGATTCCACTGTTCGGGTCATACACATAGTCGACTTGCAACAGCCAGCCGATGGTTTCGTCTGACCCAGTGAAGGCGACCTTCTTTGAGTCAGTGCCGAGCGGGAAGGTCTGCGCGGGCACCGAGATGCCGTTCACGTCACCGCCATTCGTTTGGCATGTGCCGGAGATCGCGACGGTGACCGTTTTGACCGCCCCGGTCGGTCGGGGAAGCGTGACCGAACCTGCAGCCGTGGGCGGGTTCGGCGAAACTGTCACCGTCTTGGCCAGGCTCGTATTCCAATCTGGTGTGACCTTCCAAATCACCTGCGTGACATCGATCCGCAGGGTTTCCAACCAGGCCGGCACCGGGCCTGCGCGCAAGTCGATGGCCCAGGTTGGGTCGACCAGGGTGATCGAAAAAGCCGCATCGTTGTAGGCCGGCCCATCGTGTACAAGGCCGTTCGGATTGGTAGCACCGACCTGAGGCGAGTACGCGAAAGGATTGCCGGTCGTGCCAACGTGTTGGCCGTTCAACAGAACATCGGCCGACACTGCTGCGCCGGTGTCGGCGTCGACCGCGTGGACAGTGACCATCGAGGTCGTGCCGCGCGGAACGGTACTGGGTGTCACCGTCACCTTCAGATTGCCGCGCGTGACCACTGCACCCTTGCCTTCGGGGTTGCTTGATTGGTCGCACAGCTTTTGGATGACGAACACCGAGTCGTTTTCAGCGAGGGGTGCGCCCGTGACGGGGACGACACCCTGGGTGGCATAGATGTCGATGCTTGCCGGTCGCAATTCATTGTTGACGAGTAGATAGAGTCGCGCTCCGGGCAGCACGCCGGTCACCTTGATCCACGCCGCCTGGGGGCGTACCGGCGTTACGATCGTGGGGACGGGAATTGGCTGCGGCAGTGGTTTGACGTCTGCGTCCGGCGAGGTCCCATTCGCGTTGCAGCCATGCTGGCGCACCTGAACCTTGTGGCCACCGGCCAGCGGGAACCACGGCGTCAGCAACATGCTCGCCGTGGTGACGGCGACCGGGTCCGACAGTGGCGTGCCCGCCGCGGCATCAAAAGCCTGGACAAGCGAGGAGGGATGAGCGCCAGTAATCGGGATGCCTCGACTGCAGTCGAACAGGGGCTCCACGATCTTGGGCGCGCCGAACGGTCCAGCGACCGGCGCGACGCTGACGAGCGCAACCGGGCTCACCCCCCCACAGCGTTGCTGACTCAGCGCGATCTTGACGGGGCCGTTTGGATCGGTCAGTTTCAAGTCGGTCGGCAAATCCACTGGTTGCGTTTCGTATTCGATGCCGAGGTCTCCCAGATCGGTCTCGCTAAAGCCGTTTGTCTGCTGAACGCGTCGCTTGACGTGCAGGATGCCGCCAGGGGCGAGACCCGAGACGCTCAGTCGAAGGGCCTGCGGACAGACGTCCTGCGAAGCGGTCGGGGCTATCGGCGTTTCCGCCGGCGCAACTGGCAGCGTGACGGGTTGGCCCGCGCGCTTGCAACGGGGCATTTCCTGTGTGGCGACTGCGGTGCCTTTGCGCAGCGGGGGCCCTCCATAGCAGTTGAAGGCCGTGAGGGGATTGATCCAGCCCTCGGACTGGCCTTCGTTTGTGATCGTCGTTATTGCGCCCGGCACGGCCTGCTGGAAGTGGCGCTCGGTATCGCATTGGACGAGCGGCCCCAGGACCGGTGGTGGCAGAAGGTCGCCCGGGGTGGTGAATTGCGGGATGTTCGGGCTGGTCACAGTGTTGCTGACGCGCTGCGCGCCGCCGACCACCGCCTCTTGATGGATCTGGGCTTGGGTGTTGGCGGTGATCGGCTTCGTGCGGTCGATGCCGAGCGTTGACAGGGTCAGGCCCGGCACACTCGAGCCGAAGGGCTGGCCACCGATCATGGTCACGACCGTCGCGCCGGGCACGAGCCCGCTGGCCCAAATATCCGTCATGCAGGTATTGAGCGCTGAGACGATGACGGGCACTGGTAGGGGATTGGGCAAGTCGACCACGATGATCGGTTGCGACGATGGTTCGCTCGTGCCATCCGCCGTTTTCTGCACGGCGGTTATCGCGTGGCCGACCACCGGTGGCGTAGTGACGGGAACGAGCAGTTCGCCCGGGTTGGTGGCGGTCGCCTGGCCGATCGGGTTGCCGTTGTCGAGGATGGTTGCTTCTGCGGTGAGAAGCACCCCCGTCACTCGCACATTCGGGCTAAGCGGAGTAACCGGACCGTAAACTGTCAGCGGCATAGGCTTCGCCATCGCGTCCTCCCAAAGTATCCTTCGCCATTCGCATCCAACACTGTTCGTCGCGTATCCACGGCAGAATTGGCGACTTTCAGCCCCCGCAGTACCAAATGACGACAATTCTGACCACAACGGTGACGACAGTGGTGCCCTTCGTCCACCACCTCGGGGCATTGAGTTGGTGCCCGCGCCATGCGCGGACAGGCACACGGCATCCCGAAATGGAGCGCAAGACGACATACGAGAGTCTCGAAAGTCAGTCGCAATTCCTGCCTAGCTTGGTTGCCCCGTGAGCGGCTCTAGTCGAGATCCGCACCGCCGCTGAACCTTCCAGCGCCGAGCAATGCGTGTTGAGCGGCGGCCCGTACACCGTCCGGTCGGAGGTGCGGCATGTCCGGGTGGTGTGTCCGCCGCCGCCGTGCCGAGGCAGGCCACATGCCCAACACAAGGACTTGGTTCGGTCCGAGAGGGTGTCCGTTCGCCAGCGCGTTGTGGACCTCCTCGCCGGCGGCGCCGTGGGGCGAGGAGCTTCATCTCGCTGCGCGCCAGGCCGCCTGCACAAGCCTCGATCCACTGCTCAAGAATGCCGTCTCGAAAAAGACCACAAATGAGACACCACCTCTGCCGGGTGTTGGCGCCGTAATTCGCCAGGCCGGAGTGTCTCGAAAGTCCGTCTCAGAAATATGTGACTCATTAATGGCGTTGCCCCTATTTATGAGGCGCAGCGATTTGGCCACAGAGAGCACCGGCACCCGGATCGGGTACACCAGGGTCTCCACGGTCTCACAGACTCTCGATCAGCAGAACAGTGCACTGACCGCCGCTGGGGTGAGCAAGGTGTTCTCCGACACCATGTCTGGTGCACGCGATGACCGCCCAGGACTTGCTGCTCTCGTGGGCTATGTCCGTGAGGGCGACACCGTGGTGGTGTGGAAGCTGGACCGGCTAGGCCGCAACATGCTCCATATCTTGCAAACGGTCAAGGAACTGACCGACCAGGGCATCACCCTGGTATCGACCACCGACGGCATCGACTCCTCGACCGCTGCGGGCCGGATGATGATCGGCGTCCTGGGTTCCCTGGCCGAGTACGAACGCGAGCTGATCAAGGAGCGCACCGCGCTTAAACGGGCGGCCTCGCGGGCAAACGGCACCACATTCGGGCGGCCCCGCAAGGTCTGCGACGCCGAGCACATCGCCACCGCGAAGCGGATGAAGGCCAACGGCCACACCGCCAAGGACATCGCCAAATAC
>NZ_JBKQQD010000038.1:0-18330 GCF_052144515.1 Mycobacterium sp.
GCCACCAGCTCGGGGTCGGTGAACGGCGCCAGATCCATGTACCACACCCCGTCGCTGAACTCGCCGTCCATTGCGGCCGCGAGCTGGATCGCCAGCCGGGTTTTGCCCACCCCGCCCGCGCCGGTCAGGGTCACCAGCCGGTGCTCAGCCAGCAGCTCGCGCAGCTGGGTCAGCTGCGCGTCGCGGCCCACGAAACTGGTCAACTGCACCGGAAGGCTGGCTGCAGCAATAGCTTTCGACGTGCGCGGCGGCGGGAACTCGTTGACCAGGTCGGGATGGCACAGCTGCACCACCCGCTCCGGGCGGGGCAGATCACGCAACGGGTGGGTGCCCAGATCGGTCAGCCAGACACCCTCAGGAAGCCGATCGACCACCAGCGGTTCGGTCGCTCCCGACAGCACGGTTTGGCCCCCGTGGGCCAGATCGCGCAGCCGTGTGGTGCGGTTGATGGTCGGACCGGCGTAGTTACCCTCATCGCGCAGCTGCACCTCACCGGTGTGCACCCCGATGCGCAGCCGGATCGGGGCCAACGGCGCCCGCTGCAACTCCAGGGCAGCGGCCACCGCATCCGAGGCGCGCGCGAACGCCGCCACAAAACTGTCGCCCTCGCCCTGCTCGACCGGGCGCACACCGTCATGGGCGGCGATGACATCGCACACGATCTGGTTCAGCCGCGCGATTGCGGCGGTCATCTCGTCGGGTCGGGTCTCCCACAGCCGCGTCGAGCCCTCGACGTCAGCCAGAAGCAGCGTCACCGTGCCCGTCGGCAAAAGCCCGCTCACGCCCAACTCGCTCCAGTTCACCAACGACGCATCCGCGCGGGGATCGATCTCGCTCATGGTAGCCAGCATGCGGGCACCACGAGCCCCAAAACATCAGCGAAAATGCGCACATTGTGGCCCGTCGCATGCGTATCTACGCTCCCGCGGCAGGTCGACGACCAGTTGGCATCGAAACCATAAGCCTTGCTTGCCGAATGCAGCACCAAATCGGCATCAAGAGCCAGGATCGCCGCCTTGTTATTGGTCTCCACGATCCCGGTATTAGGGCGCCCCACCAGGGCTCCGCCGTCGACACCCACTTTGTCGGGCGAGTAGACAAAACCCCAACAAGATCGAACTCGGGGTTGTCGATGACCTCGGCAAGCTGAACCGATCCCACGGGACCGGTGGCCCATTGGATTACTCGGATGGTCTTCACTTGCGCTCAGACTCGTTGCGCGGCAAAGGCATTTTTGGGAATGGTCAACGGAAGGTCGACTGCGCTTAACAACCCGGGCGCGGCATCGACGACGTATGGCACGGCGTTGACGACGCGCATCGCGGTGGCCACCATAGCGCCGGCCCCGGAGGTCATCGTGGCGATCCCCGCCCGCCCGGGGTTGCGCAGGGTTGCCGCCATGGTGCAGTCGATGTCGGGGTCGCCGGTGATCACCACGCGGTAGGACAGGTCGCCGATACCAGTCGGCCAGTCCGGAGCGACGCCGTGAGCCAGCCGCGTGACGTGTTCGACGATTATTGCCTCGCGGCCGTCAACGACGCCGATCGCCTTCATTCGAATCGCGCCGCACGTCCCCGCCTCGACCGTTCCCATAGCGACTTCGAGGGTCTCGTTAGTCACGGCGCGATCAAAGTCTTCGCGTATCTCTTGGACCTCGACACCCAAGGCATCGCCGATCAACCGGAGTTGACCCGCCCACTCGCCGGCGATCGCGCCCGGAAATGAGATCCAGGGCTGGTAGTCCAGGGGTTGGCCAAACCCCAAGCCATTGATCATGATTTCGGGTACGCCGTAGTCGTCATACAACCCGATCTCGTAGGAGTGGATCGTCTCGATCGAGGACGATTGCGTGGACAGGACCAGCGGCAGGTAGTCGGCGGCGAATCCGGGTTCGATGCCCGATGCGTAGAGCGATACCTGTCCTTGTTTGGCCGCGGCGACCAGTTGCTCGCGCCACTCGGAAGGCTCGTAGGCGTGCGGATTAACCAGCCGAGTAGTGCTGGTGGTGACGACGTTGATACCTGCTCCGAGTAATTTCACGTAGTCCGGAATCGCAAGGGCATCGCGTTCAGGTCCGCTGGCCGCATAGATCACGCAATCGGGCTTGAGGGCGATCAAAGCATCCGCATCGTTGGTTGCTGCCACACCGATCGGATCACCGTTGGACAGCTCGCCGGCGTCCTTGCCCACCTTGTCCTCGGAATGCACCCACACTCCGACGAGGTCGAGGTCGGGGCGGTTGGAGATGGTGCGAATAGCGATAGACCCGATCCCTCCTGTTGCCCACACCACCACGCGGTATTTGCCTGCGCTCATCGCTTCCTCCTGAATTACGTTGACGCTCTTATCGTCTTGACGGGCAGTCGGGCCCAGCCCCGCACACTGGACGTCCGCGCCCTGCTCGCATGCTCGTAGTCAACTTCCCAGTCGGTCCACCGCTTGAACACCTCTTCGAATGCGACCCGCGCTTCCAGTCGCGCCAGCGACGAGCCGAGGCAGAAATGCAATCCCTGTCCGAAGCTCAAATGTGTTCCCTTGCGGTGGATGTCGTACCGGTCTGGGTCAGAGAATCGGGTCTCGTCGCGATTGGCCGACGCGTTGAGCAACAGCATGTAGGACCCTTCGGCCACTGTGTTTCCGTAAAGCTCGGTGTCCTGGGCGACGTAACGCGCCTGCACCGGTGATGGTGGCTCATATCGCAGTGTCTCCTCGACTGCGGAGGGGATCAGCGAGGAATCGGCGACAAGTTCTCTTCTCTGGTCTGGGTTCTCACCGAGCAATTGACCCATGAACCCGATCAGCCGAGCCGTGGTTTCGTTGCCCGCGCCGGCGATCATCGCGGTGTAGGCCAGAACTTCGGTGCGCTCGAGGGAGCGCAAGGTTCCGTCTGGCTCTTCCACCTGTGCATTGAGCAGCTCTGTCATCAGATCATCGGAAGGATGTGTCGCTCTCCACTCGATGTAATCGGCGAACAATGCGATCGAATCCTCGACGGCCGTCGGGCTGATCCCACCGCCCTCGGAGTCAACGGTGATGCTTTTGTCGTTGCGATCGCGGATCTGTTGTTGGCCCTCCTCGGGGATACCCAGCAGGTAGCCGATCGTCCGCATGGGCATGATTGCGCCGAGATCGGCGACGAAGTCGAAGCCGTCCAAGTCACGAAGCGGATCCAGCGCGCGCGCACACAAGTCACGAACCAGTCCTTCTACCGCCAACATGCGGCGAGGGGTGAAAACCCGCGATAACAGACGCCGGTGCAGGTCGTGTAGCGGTGGGTCCTCCCATAGCAAGATGCCCGGTGGTATGTCGATGCCGGCGAACAAGACGTCGGCGGTGGTGCCTCGTCCCGAGCGATATGTCTGCCAGTCGTGCAGGGCTGGTGCGACGTCGTCATAACGACTGAGCGCGTAGAAGTTTAACTTGTCGTTGAAGTACAGCGGGGCTTCGGCGCGCATCCGTTGCCAGATGGGATACGGATTGTCATCGATGCCGTGGTCAAACGGGTCGTAGTACAGCTCGACCGTTGAGTTACTCGCCACTGATCTGCCTTCTGCTAGCGGGGCTGGTTCGGGGTGCCCGGGAATAGTTGTTCTGTGGGTCCTGCCGTCACCCAACCGCTCAATTTCGTAATGAGATGGGGCGCAAAGACCGCGCCGTAAACCAGGTGTCCGACGACGACGACGGCGACGACGGACAGGACCGACGATTGAACGCGACTGGTCGACCTCTTGTCGGCCCACATCTCGATGACGTTGCGGCCCTCGGAGTCGGTGCGTCCGAGGAGATAGGTGAAGACCATCATCTGCACGCCCATCGCCAGGGAGTCGTAGAGCGGGTACTGGTGCTTTGTCCCCTCCCACAGTGCGAGCCCGGGGATCACATAGCCGTAGTAGAAGTTGCCGAGCCGCGCGCCCGTGATCGCGTTGAAGAAAAACGCCCAGCAGAAGCCGACGGCAAGGCCGACCGTGAGGAGGGTGATCGGCCTGCGCCAGTGGAATTTTGCGCTCAGCCATCGCCCGAGGGCGGCTCCGGTCAGGGCGGGCAGCACGAAGTAGGAGACGTAGCCGATGGGCACCGACGACGGCAGCCCTCCCCACGTCACGTTCAGCGGCCACCAAGACGGCATACGGGGCAGAGCGGGCGGAAACTGCGCATACATCGCCCAGTCGTAGGGTGACTCGATCCATGAGAACGAGAGCGCCGAGATGCTCAGAAGTAGCAGCGGGTGCAGGCGCCGGCGGCGATAGCTCAGATACACCCCGATTAGGAGAAACGCGGTGCCCGTGACGTAGGCGAAGTACATGGCCCCCGCCATCAGCGGCGTCATGAACGGCGCTCCTGGCTCGGGGCTTTGCGCGCTTCCGGGTCGTAGCGAAGAACCAGGCCGAATACCAGAGCGATCAGTCCGAACAATGTGCCTAGCATGATCACAGCGCCCACGTCCGTACCCTTCTCGATGCGAGCTCGATCTTTAGATAGTGCCGACTATCCTAAATCCAGTCAACCACCGAACGCGGTTCAAGGAGTCAACAACCGTGTCCCAGCGACCTTCCGCCAAAAAGCAGGCCGAGGCGCAGACGCCGGCCCAGGGTTTGCGTCGGCCGCGCGGCGCACCACGGAAGCTTCTGCTCGCCGCCGCCCGCGACCTCTTCGCTCGTCAGGACTACCGCAGCACGACGACACGTGAGATCGCCGAGGCCGCTGGGGTGACCGAACATCTGCTGTTCCGCAACTTCGGTTCGAAAGCAGGACTATTCCGGGAAGCCCTCGTCTTGCCCTTTACCGGATTCGTCGACGACTTTGGCAGCACGTGGGAGTCGGTCGTCCCCGAGGAGACCGACGAGAAGGAGCTGGCTCGGCGCTTCGTCGGGCAACTCTACGACGTTTTCGTAGAACACCAGGGCCTGCTTTTGACGCTTATGGCGGCCGAGGCTCTCAACGAGGAGGAAATGGCGGAAGCCGGCATTGCCGACATCAGGCGGGCCCTCACCGTGCTCAGCCAGATCGGCGCGGAGGGCATGCGCATCCGAGGCATGCGTTCCAGCAAGCCGGACCTGCCGGCTCACTCGACAGTTGCGATGATCGCCGGCATGGCCGCATTGCGCTCCACCTATTTCGGAACCGAACAACCGTCGAGAGAAGCCATTGTCGAGGAACTCGTCCAGGCGATTCTGCACGGGTTCCTGCACCGGCAAGACTGACGAGCTCAGCGCTGCCGGTTACCCCGGCGACTACGTGTTCACCTTGGTGGTGTTTGCTAAGCGTCTAAGCGGCTGAACTCAGCAGCTCGGTACAGCTGTACACACTCGGCCCGTCTGACCTTGCCGCTTGTGGTAATGGGAATCGAGCCAGGAGAAACCAGAACGAGATCCGCCACGCTTAGTCCATGCGAGGTCGATATCGCCGAGGTGACTTCACGCTTGACGACACCCAGCTGGCCAGCCGCATCCTCGTCGGTGGCGCCCCACATGTTGAGTTCGATGATGGCCACCAGCTGCTCGATGTCATCGTTGGGAACCGCGATCGCCACGCAGCGGCCTCGGGTGATCTCCTGAATCGTTGCCTCGATGTCATCGGGAGAGTGGTTGCGCCCGTACACGATCAATAGATCTTTGATGCGGCCGATGATGAACAACTCGCCCTCAGAGATGAACCCCGAATCTCCGGTTCGCAACCACCGCTCTTCGGATGTGCCGGCCGACGCAGCGACGAGCCTTCCTCCGAAGGTGCGCTGGGTCTCAGTGGGCCTGTTCCAATAGCCGTCGGAGACGTTGTCGCCGCACACCCAGATCTCACCGACCGTTCCATCTGGACACTCGGTCTGGGTCTCAGGATCGACGATCCGCACGGCGGGTGGTGGACGCAGGGAGTAACTGACCAGTGGTGTGCCCTTCGTGCCCGGGCACCGCTCGGCGAGGCCGGCGGAAAGTTTGTCGGACTCGAAGTGAACGATTTTCGGTGCCTCACCGGCACTGCTGGTCGCCACGTACACCGTTGCTTCTGCCAACCCGTATGAGGGGCGTAACGCCTTGGCGTGCAGATTGAAGCGGGCAAACCGGTCAACGAAGCGTCGCAGCGTTGCCTCGTGTATCCGTTCGCTGCCGCTGATGATGGTGTGCACGCCGCCGAGATCAAGCCCGGTCATGTCGTCGTCGGATATTTTGCGTGCCGCCACTTCGTAGGCGAAGTTCGGTGCCGCCGAAAATACGTGAGAATTGCTCGCCATCAACTCCATCCACCGGGCCGGCCGCTG
The DNA here is from genome assembly GCF_052144515.1 of Mycobacterium sp. Lineage (GTDB taxonomy): Bacteria > Actinomycetota > Actinomycetes > Mycobacteriales > Mycobacteriaceae > Mycobacterium. Next base: position 6,254 of record NZ_JBKQQD010000038.1, read on the forward strand.
CAGGAACGCCATCGGGCTGGTGAGCACCGTCCGAAATCCACCGAGGATGGGTGCACAAACTCCCAGAAACAAACCCATGTCGTGATAGAACGGCAGCCACGACACGATAGTTAAGTCCGATGGTGCCACGCCCCCGCGGTCCGCAAAGTAGCCGGACATCAGCTGCGTGAAATTGGCCAGCAGGTTCCGATGGGACATCATGACCCCAGCCGGTCGGCGGGTTGATCCAGACGTATATTGCAAATACGCAGTAGTTGGATGGGTTGCATCGCCAGCATGAGATTGCATGGGAGAGTTGAGATTCAGCAGATCAACTTCGATGATTGATGGGACGGGTTCGCCGGGCTGCGCCGTAACATGCTGGACGACATTGCCTATGACAGAAGAGGTCGTGAGAACGATAGTGGGCGTGGCGTCGCGCAGCACCGAATCAACACGTTCATCGGTAGCGCCGCCCAGCGGAACCAAGAGCGGAACCGCGATGAGTCCAGCCTGCATTGCGCCCAGAAAAGCAACAATGTAGTCGACTCCCTGCGGCGCTAGTATCACGGCGCGGTCACCGGCTGATGCGCGAGATCTGAGTTCCTGTGCCACGTTCAGAACTCGTCGATACAACTGCAACCAAGTCAGGGTTTCGGCAACACCGGCCGGATCCTGCTCGTAATCGATGAAAGTGAATGCCGTGCCGTCGGGCTGCAGATTGACACACTGGCGCAACATTGCGGGAAGGGACTGCTCAATCACAGGAACACACCACCTATTGGATGTCCGTTGGGATTAATGGGATTAGCGATTACCCGGAGGCGCGTTGCTCGTGAGCGGCCCGTAGGATCGAGCCGGCGATCACGAATGCGGGTTTCGCGCGGTCACCTGCCTCGATGGGCAGGTTGGCGGCGCAGCGCAGCACCATCAGGGCGAGCGCGCTGTAGGTAGCGTACGAGACGATCAGCAGGTTCGCGCAAGCGTCCCCGCCGTTGACGGTCATTACGTGCTGGCGTTTGTGTTCCCATCCTGGCCAGTTGAGCTCAGGTGGTCGTTGTAGCGGCGGCCAATTGACATCGATGGAGCTGATGTCTCCGAGCATGGGAGTCAGGACCGCAACGAGATTGGGTAATTCATTGGTGATGCGGTCTGCGCGTGGCCACCACGCGCCGTCGATGTCGCGGCCGAGCTCGCGAGCCACCGACAACCGTACGGGATTGGCTCGCCGTCGACACCCGACCAAATACGTCACCGCAGGCGTCGCTGTCGGCACCCGGTGCACCCGATGATCACGTGGCGGGTCTGGTGCCCGAGAAAGCCGGGCGTCCGATACCTGGTGGTAGCGCCGCGGCCAGGGCTGCAGAATCCACGGGTGGTTCCTTCATGGTCGGCATCATCTGCCCAGCGGACGCGGGGCGAACGGAGGAATCACATTGCCCATGGGTGCGGTCCCCGCCGAGTCGCGGTGCACCACCGCTGACAACGAAACGGCTCGTGCCTGACGTTACACCACCACCGGCGTTTCGACGGTCCAATGGGGGCAGACCCTCGGTGCAAAACCAGCCCTCGGACTCTTGAGGAGCCACGACAGCGCCCGTCGCGACCTATTCGAGGTCACAGATCTCCCCGCACCTCGATGAACCCCACTGCGTCACGCCAACGGTGTACCGGGTGCTTGGTGCGATGAAAGGCGATTGGCCCGCCGCGGCGCCGTGCAATCCGCCCGTTGATGGGCGGCTACACCCCATGCCGCGGCAAAACCGCCCATCCCAGCGACATCGACCGCGAAAGAAGCACCCGTGGACTTCTAGAACGTTGTCATTATTTCTTGAAGTACCTGCGCACCAAGTCGTCTTCCCCGAACGTGCCCGTGTGCTGTAGGCCCTCGGTATCCTGGCTGAAAAATGTCCACTGCCGCGGAGCTATCTGCGGCCCGCCGATCAGCCTGACCGTGCAGCGGGCGGCGCTGGGTTGAGTCGTGCCGATAATGTCACCGACCTTGATCTGCGACGGGTGAATCTCGGGTGCATCCCACCAGTCCTGTACTGCCACCATCTCCACCCATCCTCACCTGTGTTGCTACTACCGTACCCGCGATTCGCGTCCCACACCGACGCACGGACCAATTGGCCCACTGAGGTGAGCATCTGGGCGGGTCGGCGTGCGCACGGTTCGTTCAGCCGCGGCGCGGCTCGACGCCGGTCATTCCCGGGAATCGTTCGCTGTGGCCGTGGAATCCAACCGCCCGACAACAGCGCGGCTGCGACCGTCGCTGGTCCCCGTTCACAAACCCATCGCAAGTGGCATGAAAATGGCCCCCGGAGAAGTCTCCGAGGGCCATTTTCGCTGGTAGCGGGGACAGGATTCGAACCTGCGACCTCTGGGTTATGAGCCCAGCGAGCTACCGAGCTGCTCCACCCCGCGTCGGTAAATGCAAGGTTACCGAATGCGTCCAAAGGTCGCCAAATCGCGGGTCAGCCTCTGTTCAGTGCGAGGGCGGGTTGAGCCCGTACCGGGCCACGATGTCGTCATCCAGTCCGGATATCCGTAGGTCAGCCCGTACTTGTCGGCCAGTTGGCCGAATTCGGGCAGCTCATGCAGGACCTTGCCCACCGGATCGTTCGCGTGCCCGACGAGCAACTCACCGAGCTCCTGGAAATAGTTCTCGAAGCCGCCAGGAGTGATGACCTCGACGATGCGACCGGGCTCGCTGCCCGCGTTCCACACCGCGTGCATTTGGCCGCGCGGCTTGCTGATATAGCCACCGGGACGGAGGACTACTTCACCGTCGTCGGAGCGGAAGCCGATCTCGCCTGCCAGCACGATCGAATGCTCGTCCTGGCGGGTGTGCCGGTGCGCCGCGGTGATCAAGCCGACCCCTAAGGGATGCTCGACGATCGTGATACCTCGCCCCCGTTGGACTTGCTGGATAGCTTGAACACCGCACCAAAGCCAGGGACAGCTACGTAATCGCCTTCCCCGGGCTGCACGACCGCGACCCCCATTCCGTTTACGTCGGCCACTGACGTACCTCCTCGTGTCGTCAGCCGGATCCGGATGCCTCCCGTAAGCCGCGGTTCGACGAAGCGGGCCGGGTTACTTGGTGTTGTTGAACTTGGTGATGGCGTCTTCGAGCCGCTGCAAGGCCGCACCGTACGCGGCGAAATCACCCTTCTTCTGCGCGTCGCGCGCTGCACCGATCGCGGCCTGAATGTCTTGCAGCGCAGCGGCTTTGGCTGGCGACAAGGTGGCCGTCGCGTCGGGACCCGGCGGTACCGCCGCCGCCGGCGGTGGCGGCGTTCCCGGTCCGCCCGCCGGCGTCGGGGCACTCGCGGGCGGGTTCGGGTTCGGCGGACCACCGGTGTCGGTGGGCTCTATTCCTGTTGCGGCGGCGGCCGCACCGGGCCCGAACAACCCGGTGAGAGCGTCACCCACGGTCGGGCCGTACCCGATCTTGTCGTTGTACATCATCGCCACCCGGATCAGGCGCGGGTACGACGACGCGGCGTCGCTGGCTCCCGGGGAGGCGTAGACGGGTTCCACGTACAGCAGTCCACCCTGGGCCACCGGCAGGGTCAGCAAGTTGCCCCACTTGATCCGGTTTTGGTTGTCACGCCCGATTACACCGAGGTCCTGTGACACCGCGGGATCGGTCGTGATCGCGTTGTTGGCCAGTTTCGGACCGTTGACCTGGCCCGGGATGGTCAGCACCGTGATCTTGCCGTACGTCGCGGGATCGGAGCTGGCGCTGATGTAGGCGGCCAGATAGTCGCGCTTGAACCTGTTCATCGCGCTGGTGAGCTGGTATGACGCCGAATTGTCGTTCTTGAGAATGTTTTTCGCGACGATGTAGTAGGGCGGCTGATAGCTGCTGGCTGTCGGATTCGGATCCAGCGGCACGTCCCAGAAATCCGAGGTGTTGAAGAATGTCACGGGGTCGTTGACGTGGTATTTGGCCAGCAGCATCCGCTGCACCTTGAATAGGTCTTCGGGATAACGCAGATGCTCGGCGAGCTCGGGTGCGATGTCGCTCTTGGGCTTGACCGTGCCGGGGAAGACCTGCATCCAGGCTTTCAGCACCGGATCCTGTTCGTCCTGCTGGTAAAGCGTGACCGTGCCGTCGTAGGCGTCCACCGTGGCCTTCACCGAGTTACGGATATAGGAGACCTGCTTCTCGGGGGCCAGCCGGTTGAACGCCACCTCGGTGGAATCCGCGGTCGCCGCCGACAGGGAGGTGAGTTCGGAGTACGGGTAGTTGTCCAGGGTGGTGTACCCGTCGAGGATCCACACCAGTCGCTTGTTGACGATCGCGGGGTACACGGCGCTGTCGGTCGTCAGCCACGGCGCCACCGCCTCTACCCGCTGCGCGGGATCGCGGTTGAACAGAATCTTGCTGTTTGAGCCGATCACGCTGGAGAACAAGAAGTTTCGCTCGGCGAACTTCGCGGCGAACACGCTGCGGGACAGCCCGTTACCGATCGGCACGCCACCGCTTCCGGCGTAGGTGTACCTCTTGGTTTCGGTGTTGGTCTCGTAGTCGTATTCCCGGTCATCACCGTTCTTTCCGACGATCGCATAGTCGGCCGAAGTGTTGGAGAGCACCGGACCGAAGTAGACCCGCGGCTGATCCAGCGGGGCCGGCCCGTCGGACACCACGCTGCCGTTGGCCCCGACGACGTTGACCAGGAACTGGGGGTAACCGCCATTCTGATTCGGGTCGTTGGCGATACCCCGCACGGTGTTGGCCGGTGATGCGATGAATCCGTTGCCGTGGGTGTAGACGGTGTGCCGGTTGATCCAGTCCCGTTGATTGTCGATCAACCGATCCGGGTTGAGTTCGCGGGCGGCGACGACGTAGTCGCGCAAGGCGCCGTTGCGGTCGAGGTAGCGGTCGATGTTCAGCTGGTCGGGGAAGTAGTAGAAGTTCTTGCCCTGCTGGAACTGGGTGAACGCCGGGCTGATGATCGTGGGGTCGAGCAGTCGGATGTTCGAGGTGGTGGCGCGGTCGGTGGCGACCTGCTGGGCGTTCGCCGGCGCGTCGCCAGTGTAGTTGCGGTAACTCACCACGTCTTCGGTCAGACCATAGGCTTGCCGTGTCGCGAGGATACTTCGGCTGATGTACTCGCTTTCCTTGCGAGCGGCATCGGGCTTGACGCTGATCTGCTCGACGATCAACGGCCAGCCGGCACCCACGATCAACGACGACAACAGCAACAGAACCAGGCCGATGGCAGGAATCCGCAAGTCCCGCAGGGTGACTGCGGAGAACACGGCGGCTGCACAGATCAGTGCGATCACCATCAGGATCAGCTTGGCCGGCAGCACGGCGTTGATGTCGGTGTAGCCGGCACCGGTGAACGGCTTGCCGCCACGGGTATGCGACAGCAGCTCATACCGATCCAGCCAATAGGCGACGGCCTTGAGCAGCACCAGTGCACCCACCGCGGTGACCAACTGGATACGCGCCGAGCGGCTGACCGCACCGGCACGTCCCGACAGTCGGATGCCGCCAAAGATATAGTGCGCCACCAGGTTCGCCACAAACGCGAGAAATGCCGCGACGAACAGGTAGCTGAGCACCAGCCGGTAGAACGGCAACTCGAACGCGTAGAAGCCGAGGTCCTTACCGAACTGTGGGTCCCGAATCCCGAAGTTGCCGCCGTGCAAAAACAGCTGGATCCGTACCCAATAGCTTTGCGCGACCACGCCGGCCAGCAGTCCGATCGCAGCCGGGATCCCAATGCCCAGCAGTCGCAGCCGCGACATCACCAAAGCGCGATACCGCGCCACCGGGTCGTTGTCGCTACTCGGGACGAAGACGGGTCGGGTGCGGTAGCCCAGCGCAAGGCCGGCGAACACGATGCCGCCGACCAGCACCCCGGCCACCAGGAACACCACGATGCGGGTAACCAGCACGGTCGTGAACACCGAGCGGTAGCCGAGCTCACCGAACCACAGCCAGTCCACGTATGCGTCGATCAATCGCGGACCCGCCAGCAGCAACACGATCACACCCAGTGCGATCAGGATCAGAATCCGGCTACGCCGAGTCAGTTTCGGCATCCTCGCGGTGGGCCGCATCCCCACTAGCTACGCTCCCTGCTCGATGTGTAGACGATCACAACTCTACGCACCCGACACGCTCCGGTTTCGGTCTGATTCGACTGGTTCGCTAACAACTCGGCGGCTGTCCCCCGGACGTCACGGCATGCAGCGCGTCCACCGCTTGGCCGAGGGTCTCGACCTTGACCAATCGCAAGCCGGTCTGGTTATCGGATGCCGCCTCGTAGCAGTTCTTGGCGGGTACCAGGAACACCGTGGCGCCTGCCGACCGGGCCGCGACCATCTTGTGCGCGATACCGCCGATTGGGCCCACCTTGCCGTCGATGCTGATCGTGCCGGTGCCCGCGACGAACGTCGAACCCGCCAAGTCACCGGTGGTGAGCTTGTCGACGACCGCCAGGCTGAACATCAATCCCGCCGAGGGCCCACCCACGTTGGCGAGGTTGAAGTCCACGACGAACGGCGCCCATGGCGCGTCCAGCACCGCGACACCCATGAAGCCGTAGTCGCGATCTTTGTTGGTGCCCAACGTGATCTGCGTCACGCCGGCCGGCTCGTTCTTGCGCCGATAGTCGATGGTCACCACTTGGCCGGGCTTGGTCTTCTTCAGGTATGCCGTGAACTGCTCGACATTGGCCACCGGGGTGCCGTCGACCATGTCCAAGGCGTCACCAGCCTTCAACTTGCCTGCCGACGGACCGGGATCGCTGACCGTCGCGGCGGTAACTGCCGACGGGTACTTCAAAAACCCCAATGCCGCATACTCGGCGCTGTCCTCGGAGTTCTTGAAATCAGTGTTGTTGGCCTTGTCGACGTCCTCGCGCGACTTCCCCGGCGGGTAGACGAGGTCACGGGGCACCAGCTGTTCTTGGCCGGACAGCCACAGCGTCACGGCCTCGCCCAAGGTCAGATCGTCACGCTGGGACACCGTCGTCATGTTGAGGTGACCTGACGTCGGGTGGGTTTGCGTGCCTTCGATCGCGACTACTTGCTTGCCGTCGACCTCACCCAGCGTGTCGAAGGTGGGACCGGGCCCCAGCGACACAAACGGCACCGTCACCACCGCGAGCAACACGCCGAATACCAGGACCGGCGCCAGCGCGACCATCAAGGTCAGAATCCGCCTGTTCACGCCGCTTACACTAGACGGACCCGGCCGGGGCCGGTTCAGCTACGAGCGTGACCGGACATCGCACGTTCTGTTCCGCCGATGAGTACCGTTGACGTTATGGCTGACCCGCCTTTCGGCTTCTCCTCCGGAGACGACTCCCCCAAAGACGAGTCGGGCCGCGAGAAACACGGCAAAAACGATCCCGATTCCGGCTCGGGCGCGTCAGACCCGCTGGCCGCATTCGGCATCAGCGGCGACTTCGGCATGGGCGACCTGGGACAGATCTTCACCCAACTGGGTCAGATGTTCAGCAGCGCGGGCACCGCCATGGCTTCGGGCACCCAGTCGGGCCCGATCAACTACGACCTGGCGAGCCGGGTCGCGTCGAATTCGATCGGATTCGTCGCGCCGATCCCGCCGACGACGCACGCGGCGATCGCCGATGCGGTGCACCTCGCCGAGACCTGGCTGGACGGCGCCACCGCGCTGCCCGCAGGCACCAGCAAAGCGGAAGGGTGGAGCCCCAGCGACTGGGTCAACAACACCATGGAGACCTGGAAGCGGCTGTGCGATCCGATGGCCGAACAGATCTCGACGGTGTGGGCGGCGTCGCTGCCCGAGGAGGCCAAGACCATGGCCGGCCCGCTGCTGTCGATGATGTCGCAGATGGGCGGCATGGCGTTCGGCTCGCAGCTCGGCCAGGCGCTGGGCCGGTTGTCCCGCGAGGTGGTGACCTCGACTGACATCGGTCTGCCGCTGGGGCCCAAGGGGGTGGCCGCGATAATGCCCGACGCCCTCGAGTCCTTCGCCGCCGGACTCGAGCAGCCGCGCAGCGAGATCCTGACATTCCTGGCCGCCCGTGAGGCCGCGCACCATCGGCTGTTCAGCCATGTGCCGTGGCTGTCGAGTCAACTGCTGGGCGCGGTTGAGGCCTACGCCAAGGGCATAAAGATCGACATGTCCGGGATCGAGGACTTGGCGCGCGACTTCAATCCGGCCTCGCTGTCGGACCCCGCGGCCATCGAGAACCTGCTCGGCCAGGGAGTTTTCGAGCCCAAGGCGACACCGGCGCAGACGCAGGCGCTGGAACGGCTCGAAACGTTGCTCGCGCTGATCGAGGGCTGGGTGCAGGTCGTGGTGACCGCGGCGCTGGGCGAGCGCATTCCGGGCGCGGCCGCGCTCGGCGAGACACTGCGCCGGCGCCGGGCCAGCGGCGGTCCGGCCGAACAGACCTTCGCGACGCTGGTCGGCCTGGAGCTGCGGCCCCGCAAGTTGCGGGAGGCCGCTGCGCTGTGGGAGCGCCTGACCCAGGCCGCCGGCGCAGACGCGCGCGACGCCATCTGGCAACACCCGGATCTGCTGCCCGCCGCGGACGATCTCGACGATCCGGCCGGCTTCATCGACCGGGTCATCGGCGGCGACGCCAGCGGTCTGGACGAGGCGATCGCCGAACTCGAGCGAGACAGCGACCGTGAGGACCCGGGCTCCGGCGGCCCTGTGGATAACTGATCTGAGCGCCCGTCCCGGGCGTGGCACAGTCTCGAGTCATGCCGCGCGCCGCGCTTTCCCTCTATGCGCTGGACCCCACGATGCCGCGTCAGCACCGTGCAGAACCCGGCACCATATTCGCCGCCACAGGGACGCCGCACCAACATTGGTCCCCATAACAATGACGACGAAACAGGCCGACGCGACGATTAGAAGCTGGAAATCGAGTACCGAAATACGCGTGTGCCTGGCGCGGTCCGCAAGAAAAATTCCGCATAATCCGCATAGGGGCTGAGCAGAGAGGAAGTCCAATGGCTGAAGCTGCTCTATGCACAGTTTGGGGAGACCCCATACCTGGGCGGGAGAAGCAAGCCCTCAATATCTACAACGAAGCGATGCAGTACTGGGCGGGTCTTCAGCAAAAAGGAAAAATCGAGCGCTTTGACGTGACCGTTCTCGCGTTCTCCGGTGGAAATGTGGCCGGATTGCTTGTCGTGCGCGGCACCGCGGAGCAGATCGACTCAGTGCGCCGTAGCAAGGAGTATCAGCGACACGTCGCCCGTGGACAGCTCGTCGCCTCTCATGTCAGCGTCGCCAACGCTTACGTTGACGAGGGACTCGCCCAATTTATGGGCTGGTACCAGAAAGTGATCGAACTGGCCGTCTGACCAGGGTTAAGCGGAAAACGAAATCGCCCTAGCCCGCGTCTGAATAGTTGATGGGGCCGCCCTGCTCTCCTCGGCTGCGGCTAGGTCCATTGTCAAAATAGGCCCGGCCCGTCATCCCGCTTGCCAACGCCAGGACGGCAGTGCCACCCATGAGAACCCAAGTGCCTGGATGATTACTAGAGGGAATCACTTCCGGGTGCGCAGCGCGGTTGTCGCGCAGCAGAATCCGTGCACATTGGCCCACCTTGATCGTCGGGCCGCACCAAAAGCACTTCTGCTGTAATTACCTCGCCTGGTGTGGCACGCCGGTGAGCAGAAGTTCCATGCTGCGCCGCGGCGCTTCACACAACATGGCGGAGAGGGCGGTGCTTAGGGAGCCGCACGTGCCTGCGGCCCTTCTGTACGGCCTGAACGACCTCATCGGCCACCTTCTCGCGGGGGACGTCGACCGTTAGCCGCGTGCGGTAGAAGCGTCGGAAGGCCTCGGCCGTCGGCTCATAGTCCTCGGTTCCGGCCAGCATGTCGGTAGGGATCGGCCCGAGTTCTACGAGGGTGGTGCCGATGGGCAAGCCGCGGAGGTCGGCCCGCAGCCCTGCGGTGAAGTGGGAAAGCGCTGCCTTTGATGCGCAGTAGGCGACGAGGCCGGGCATGACGCCGCAGCCAGCCAGCGAGGAGATGTTCACGATGTGACCGCCGCCGCGCCGCAGCATCCGGAAGTGATCAGCACTCGCTTCCCGCGTATCTCCATGGTCGGAGGGTACGCGCGCCGTCGGTGCCACTGCGGCGCCGTCTGGCGGCACTGGTGCTGGCCAACGACCCCACATTTACGAGCTGCCTGGAAAATCACTAAACGGAATTACCCAGTAGGCGTTGCCGCTGTTTCCCCCAATCGGGGGACGCGCGATTTATCCCACGACACCGGCTGGTCGGCGGACTGACACCGCTGAACCGCGTCGGAAGAATGGTCTTTGGGGCAATCGACTCGACGTTCCTAACCGGGCTGAGCTGTGGGCGGTGCTCGTGGCTCGCCACTTTGAAAGGCTGCCCACCCAGCACCGCACACACAACGAGCTGCTCGACGAGCGAGCGGCAGCGCTCTCGCCTTTGGTGGAAACGGAAACATTTAGGAGAGCCGCGTATGCGCGACCTCGAGGTGATCGACTGCGAACTGCGACTGTTTCTCGCGATTCGCAAGATGGCCCGTGCGGCAGAAGGTCGCACGCCAAATACGGCGCGGATAGACGCGCTGCTGAACGAGCGAGCGGCGGCCCAATTCGCTGTTGGATCAGGCCAAGGGCTCAGCTAAGCCTTGTAGCTGTAACTCCATATACCCATGCCGGGCATGGTTGGGTGTGGCACGGACCCAAACCGGGCGGTAGTCCGCGTGGGCCTTGAGATTCAGCGTCTCCTCGATGTGTCTTTAGGCCTGTCAAGTACGCAGCCTCTATGGTGGTCCCTGGGGCAACTCGAGCTTGAAGCTGTGCGGCTCCATAGCGCCCCGGACGATACGCCGCACTGCCGAACGGCCATTCTTTCGGTGACTCGGCTACGGTCGACCTGGCCGCAATATTTCCGAGAACGAACCCAATGAGGTCGGAACATGGCGGAAAGACCCCCTCTTCGGGACCCGGAGCCAAACTTGGAGCCGCCCACCGAGGAGTTAAAGCTCATCGGGACGCCTCGAATCGAGGAGACCGATGAGTCGGTCTACAGCGTGCACATTGAATTATCCCGCAAACTCACGGCTGGCGAGCAGGACTATGTCGCGGGATGGGGTACGCCGCCTCGCAGCCCGGCTGGCTGGGTCAAAATTGAGCGGGATCTGAGGCATTTGACTGTCACCGAGACCACCATCGAGAAGGTGGGACAACATCGCGACTCGCTTCGGGAGATCGTTTCCAAGATCGCCGCTGAGGGTGAGGAATACCGGAAGCGCGCCGTTGAGGCACGGCACCAGGCAGGCGAGGAAGGTGCAGCCCGCCAGGCAGAGCGCGAGAGGAGAAAGGACCTCGCAAACGAAATCAAATTCGATTAACGGGTTGGCGAAAAGGCCCGGCTCCCGCAGCTGCCTGGGCCATTCTTACTTACGAACACCGGCGGTGGCCTGCTGGCCAACCGAGTGCTTTTCGTCGTCTGTGCGAGCACTACTTGCTTTGCCGCGACCGGATCCCGGTGACGGGAACACCACGGCCGGCACAGCGGTGGACCACACCAACCAGCTGGGTGAGTGGGTGAGGTAGTACGCGAGCGCCTGCAGTCCGAATGCCACACCGAACGCCACATACGCGGCCGCGCTGTAACGCCGGCGCGCTGGCTTGTCGCCCCACGAGTAGGCGAGTAGCGCCAGCGCGATCACAAAGAGCACAAGCTCACCGCATGACAGGTATCGCGCCATTAGCTGCCTCCCAAGGGCTAGTTCGGGCCTGCTCGTCCTTGTCCTCGGGCAGTCTGGCTACCAGCTCGTCAACGTTAACCGAGTTGGCCCCGTTTGCCAGCAGTCTGGGCGGCGAAGACGAACCGAATGTCAGGGCCGGCCCGACGGCGGTGCTGTGGATAACTGAGCGGAGCGTTTGCGTCCGGCGTGGCACAGTCTCAAGTCATGCCCCGGGCCGTCTCCGCTCTCTATGCGCTGGACCCGGCGATGCCGGTGCTGCTGCGACCGGACGGCGCAGTGCAGGTGGGCTGGGATCCGCGCCGGGCCGTGCTGGTGCGCCCACCCTCGGGCCTGACGGCCGCGGAGTTGGCCGCGCTGCTGCGGTCCATGC
>NZ_JBKQQD010000039.1:0-2578 GCF_052144515.1 Mycobacterium sp.
GGCCAGGAACACCACGTCATGGCCCGCGAGCAAGGACACGTCCGTGGGCTCGACCACCCGATGCGCCAGGGGGGTCAGGTGCGGATGGTGCTCACCGAGCGTGGTGCCGACGCTGGCTGCGGCGGTCACCGCGCCGATGGCCAGTCGGCCGTCGGTGTAGGCCGGATGCCCGAGCAGCAGCCGTAGAATTTCACCGCCCGCGTAGCCGCTGGCCCCGGCAACCGCCACCTTCAGTACGTCGGCCATTTCGACGATTCTGCATGGTTATGCAGATGTTTGCAAATCCATTCGACCCTCCCAGGTGCAGACGGGGCGGCGCCCCGGAGCGCCGCGTCGGTTCGGGCTTCGCTTCTACACGAGTACCGACAGGTCTCCGGGGCGCCGGGGCTTTAGCGGGGTCTAGGCGGCTACACCGATGCCCGGGCTCGCATTCAAGGCGGTTTGGAGGAAGAGTCCCAGGTCGTTCAGGGCCACTTCCAAAGATGTGGTGAGAGCACCACCCGTCTGGGCGATCCCGGACAAGGCGCCCTCGAGCCCTATTGCAAGCGACTCACCGGTTTGGAACAGCCCGGGGAACGCGACCCCGACGCTCCCGGCCAGACCGCCGGCGAGCGCGTCCGCCACCGCCTGGGTGGTGTTGGCCCAGATTGTCGCCAGCGCGCCACCGGTCTGCGCCAGCCCCGCCAGGCCGGCGCCCACGCTCCCCCCGAGAGCTTCGACGGAAGTGACCAGACCCGCGAGGCCGCCGGTAAGGCCACCCGCCAGGGCCCCGCCGGCCTGTAGCAGGCCGTTCAGCGCACCACCGAGGCTGGCCCGACAGCGCCACACCGATCGACAGCATCAGGCTGGGGATGGACAGCGTCGGCAAGGCGGCAAAGAAGTCGGCGGCCACGGTCTCGCCCGTCTGGATCGCCGCGTTCAGGCCCGCCCCGATGTTGGCTGCCAGGTTACCCAGCCCCGCACCGAAGTGCGCCGCCAGCGTCTCGCCGGTCTGAATCAGCCCGGACAGGTTGGCGCCCACGTTCAGGCTGCCCGACAACATCGCGTTCAGCGACGCGCTCAACCCAGTCAGCGACGCGCCAATCGACCCACCGAGCCCATTCAGCGCCGCACTCAACTCCACACCCAGCGAACCCAGGTTAGGCAGCGAGATCGGCGGCAGCCCCAGACCCCCCGAGAGCCCACCGGTCAGCGCCAGCCCCAGGTCGGCCCCGATCGCCGGCAGGTTGGGCAGCGTGACCGGCGGCAACCCCGGCAACGTCAACGAGAACGGCGGCCCAGTCCGGGCTTCCGGGGGCTAGGCGGTGAACGCTTCCGCTAGCGCTTCAGGCGCATAATCCACCAGCGCGGGAATGAGGCCGCCCACAGGTGGACCCGTCACTGTGACGGTATTGAACAGGGGCGCACCAGGCACCGTCGCCGTCACATAAAGGGGCTGGAGAGGAACGAGGAGCCCGGTGACGGGGATGTTCGCCGTCACTGAAAATCCAGACAGCGGCAGGCTCACCGAAAGCGTCTGTTCGCCATTGAGCAACGCGTTGGCGACGGTGGCGGGCGCGTCGAAGAGCGCGGTGGCCACAGCCAGCGGGTTGCCGGCCAGTATCGCGCTGGATATTTCTGCGCCGGTTGCTGTGATCGCGCTGCTTACGTTGACCTGAGCGCCCAAAGCATCGAAGGCCAGGAGTTCCGGTAGCCCGATGCCAAGCGCAAGTGATGCGCCCGACGAGTTCAGAGATGTTATGGATAGCGATACCGGGGCGCTAACGGCGGAAACCACTTTTGCGAAGCCCAGCCCAATTTGTCCGGGTACGGTGGCGATCGACATCGGGTTTCCACTCGCCAGCGACGTGGCAAGCAGCTCGGGATAGCCGGTGCCCGCGCGGATCAGGGCAGGCGCCGTCTGGGTAACCCAGTCGTTGCCGAGGCTCTGCACATTGGCGAAGGTATTCGCGATCAGGCTTTGATACGGGCCGACGACATTGCCACCGGACGCGGCAGCGCCGGTAGCGGCCGCCGCGGCGGTCTGCATCGACGACTCCGCTCCCAACAGCGTCCGCGCGGGCGCATTCAGCGTGTTCGCCACGGTCTGCTCCGCGTTGGCGGCCTCGGCGCCGACATAAGCAGCCGCGGTTCCGTTTAACAAATTGACGAATTGCGCATGAAACGCCGCCGCTTGTGCCCCGATAGCGTGGTATTCCTGACCGAAGGCCCCGAAAAGCGCCGCGACCCCCGCCGATATCTCGTCCTCGGCCGCCGCCATTACGGACGTCGTGGGACCGGCTGCCGCCGCGGTCGCCTCGCTTAGCGTCGAATGGATACCCGCCAAATCTTGCGCCGCGGTCGTCACCATGTCCGGCGTCGCCAATACATAAGACATGTCTATCTCCCGTCGACTCACCGCGTTCGGCCGAAGACCATTGAGGCAATGAGCGTAAGCGCAAATCGTTCACTCGCGCGGGAGATTCGTTTTTTCGTTACCTCGTGTCGGCGGTTATTCGTAGTGCGGGTCGCCAGGCCTTAAGAATTGCGGCACCCGACACTCGGGCTTGCCAACATCGCGAGGCTGGGACACGCGCCT
>NZ_JBKQQD010000040.1:0-3880 GCF_052144515.1 Mycobacterium sp.
GAGACTTCGACAAGGCGGTCGAGGCGCTGCGGATCAAGGGCGCCAAGGACGTCGGCAAGCGCGCCGAGCGGGCGACGGCCGAGGGCCTGGTCGCGGCCAAGGGCGGCGCGCTGGTCGAGCTGAACAGCGAGACCGATTTCGTCGCCAAGAACGCCGAGTTCCAGGCCCTGGCCGATCAGATTGTCGACGCCGCGTTGGATGCCAAGGCTGCCGACGTCGACACGCTCAAAGCTGCCAAAATCGGCGACAGGACGGTCGAGCAGGCCATCGCCGAGCTGTCGGCGAAGATCGGCGAGAAGCTCGAGCTGCGCCGCGTGCAGTACTTCGACGGCAACGTGGAGACGTACCTGCACAAGCGTGCCGCCGACTTGCCGCCAGCCGTCGGTGTGCTGGTCGAATTCGAGGGGGAGGGCACAGACGCCGCTCACGCGGTGGCCCTGCAGATCGCCGCGCTCAAGGCCCGCTACCTGTCGCGCGACGATGTCCCCAAAGACGTCGTGGCCAGCGAACGCCGCATCGCCGAGGAGACCGCGAAGGCCGAGGGCAAGCCGGAGCAGGCGCTGCCCAAGATCGTCGAAGGCCGGCTGAACGGCTTCTTCAAGGACGCGGTGCTGCTCGAGCAGCCCTCGGTGTCCGACAACAAGAAGACCGTCAAGGCGCTGCTCGACGAGGCGGGCGTGACGGTGACGCGATTCGTCCGCTTCGAGGTTGGTCAGGCCTAGGCGCGCTGGCATGCCACGGGTGCACGCCTTCGGCGACGACGCCCTCGGCGACCACGACGCCGTGGGCCTCGCGGAGGCCATACGAACCGGTCGCGTCGGCAGGGCCGACGTGGTCGAGGCGGCCATTGCCCGCACCGAGGCCGTCAACCCAGCCCTTAACGGGTTGGCGTATGCGGCCTTCCAGCAAGCGCGAGCCGCGTCGGCCACCCCCGTGAACGGCTTCTGCCCGTTCTTCATTGGCGTCCCAACCTTTATCAAGGACAATGTCGACGTCGCTGGCCAGCCCACGATGCATGGCACCGACGCGTGGACACCATGGAATGCTGCCGCCGACAGTGCATTCACCCAGCTGTACTTAGCCACCGGGCTGACATCCGTGGGTAAGACACAGTTGTCGGAATTCGGCTTCAGCGCCTCCGCCGAACATCCCCGGTTGGGGCCGGTCCGCAACCCGTGGAACACCGACTACAGTGCCGGCGCATCGTCATCGGGATCGGGTGCGTTCGTCGCCGCTGGCGTGGTGCCGATCGCGCACGCCAACGATGGCGGTGGCTCCATCCGTATTCCGGCATCATGCAACGGGCTTGTCGGACTCAAGCCGTCGCGCGGCCGGCTGCCGCTGGACCCGGTACTGCGCCGGATGCCGGTGGGCCTTGTCGTCGACGGCGTGGCGACCCGTTCCGTGCGTGACACCGCGGCCTTCTATCGGGAGGCCGAGCGCATCTGGCGTAACCCCAAGCTGGCCCCGGTCGGCGACGTCACCGGGCCCGGTAGGCAGCGGCTACGGATCGCGGTACTGACCCGCTCGGTACAGCGCGAGTGCAGTCCGCAGGTGCGGGAACTGACGCTGAAGTCGGCCGGGCTGCTCGAGGAACTGGGCCACCGCGTCGAACACATCGACGAGCCCCCGGTGCCGGCCAGTTTCGTCGACGATTTCGTGCTGTATTGGGGATTTTTGGCGCTGGCTCAGGTGCGCGCCGGGCGACACGTGTTCGGCAGGACGTTCGACCGCAGCCGGCTGGACAGCCTGACGCTTGGTCTGCAGCGACATACCGGCCGCAACATCCACCAGCTTCCGCTGGCGATCATGCGCCTGCGCAGGATACGCAGGCGCACCGCGCGGTTCTTCGGCACCTACGACGCGGTGCTCACACCGACCCTCGCCGACGAGACGCCCCCCATCGGATTTCTGGCTCCGACCGACTATCAGCAGGTCATGGACCGGCTGATCGACTGGGTCTCGTTCACTCCGCTGCAGAACGTCACCGGCGAGCCGGCGGTTTCGCTGCCATTGGCCCAGTCTGCTGAGGGCATGCCGGTGGGCATGATGCTGTCCGCCGATTTAGGGCAGGAAGCGCTGCTGCTCGAACTGGCCTATGAGCTCGAAGCGGCGCAGGCGTGGGCAAGGATTCAAGCGCCCGCGTGATCCGCGTGATCAGCAGTCCGAGCCGAGTTTTTCCAGCATTCGTTTGAACTCGCGCTGCTGCGCCCCGCTCAGTTTGTCCAGGATGCGGCTGTCGGCGACGCGGACCGCGCCCTCCGCGCGCTTCAGCAGTGCGCGCCCCTGGCCGGTCAGCGTCGCTGGTAACGCACGCCCCGACGACACCGACTCGGGCCGTTCTACCGCGCCAATGTCTTCCAGCTTGCGCAGCACCGTGTTCATCGCCTGCGGTGTGACGTTGGTGTGCCTGGACAATTCGGCGCTGGACAGTCCGGGGGACAGCGAAATGATGCGCAGGCAAACGAATTCGGGCAGCGTCAGGCCCAGCGGACCCAACACGGCGGAAACCTCTGGTCGCAGAACGGCCGCCACCCGATAGAGCAGGAAGCCCAGCGGAGCGTCGGCATCATCACCCATGTCAATCATATTGACATATATCAGGCGTCTCGATGTGCCAAAACGCGGCTGCTATTGCAAGCTAATCCAATTGCTAAGTCCGGCAGATGCTTTGACGTCAGTGCGTCGACAATTGGATAAATTGTTGCGATGCCGGTGTCGAATGCCACCAAATGATGCCAATGTTAAAGAAGTTGTTTGAACCGCGTTGCGGCGCAAAGTGATATCGGCCTGTTTGTGCAGGTAGCCCAGCCGGACGCGGCATTTCGCAATGCGGTCACGTTTGAGGTTGCGGTCGATTGGTTATGCGGACTGAGTGCGGTCTCGCCCCATATCGGGTAATCGCTCGAACGACACGAGAAAATGAAGGAGCCCATCGTGAAGGTCACAACGACCACTGTCAAAACGGCTGTCGGTGCCGCGGGAATAGCTGCGGTAAGCGTTTTCGCCGCGGCAACTGCTTCGGCCGCGCCACCAAACATCCAGGGATTCGGTACCAGCGAGTCGCTCATCGACGGGCCATTGGTTACCGCCTACACGGTGAGCAACCTGCAGCCCAGCAGCATGGCGATCCCCGGCTACACCCCTAAGGGAACCCTCTACCAGGCAGACATCAGCGCCAGGTCGGACGGCGGAATCGTGACCCCCATGGTCAACGACTTCATCGCCCGCGGGCCCAACGGTCAGAACTACCGGGTGATCGACAAGGTTGGGGCCCCGAACGGCCTTAACCCGGCGCCCATCGCTCAAGGAAGCGAATCGACGGGCACGCTGTACTTCGACGTGACCGGCGCGCCGCCGAATGGCGTCGTCTACAACGATGGCGGGCAAGACGTTCTGATGTGGACGTCGAACGTGCCGGGGGCCTCGGCGCCTGGCGCACCGAACTCGCCGGGCGCACCGAACTCAAGTCCGGCACCGGGTGCACCGCCTGCCCCGGCGACACACACCTAATCCGGTTGCAAATACCTCCCCGCGCCATGCCCATTGGCGCGGGGAGGTTTGCGTATGTAGGGATTCTGCGCGGCTGAATGGGTACACAGCGGATATGACCGATACCGATCACAGGCCAGCGGAAGTACGCGAACAAGCGCGGCAACACGCCGATGACGCGCGGGCGTCCATGCAAGACAAGCGAGACAAGCAGGACGGTGGGCTGGGCGGCTGGGTGGCCAAGCGGGCCGGCCAATGGGACCTAGTGTCGTGAGTCGTTAATTCGGGTGCAGTAGTTGCCGATGCTGGCCAGGATTTGGTCGGCGGTCTTGGTCCAGACGTAGGGGCGGGGATTGTCGTTCCAGGTGTCGATCCAGGCTCGGATGTC
>NZ_JBKQQD010000041.1:0-17045 GCF_052144515.1 Mycobacterium sp.
GCTGCCGGCCGAGTTGGAAACCGGCGCCCAAATCAACTTCGAGCGCTACGGTGGGTTCAACAAGGGCCGCGGCAGCGAGCCGGTTCCGCTACTTGCGGGCGGACCGTCGGTATTCGATCCCCTGTACCCACTGCCGAACTTCGGCGCCGGCGGCAATATGGCCTTCCGTACCAACGTGCTGCGCGCCATCGGCGGCTTCGATAATCGGCTCGGCGCCGGGACCTTGACGCATGGTGGCGAGGAGACGCGAGCTCTTTCGCTTGTGCTCGAGAAGGGCTCGACGATCCTGTATTGGCCACCGGCCGTCACCTGGCACTACCACCGCCGGACCAACGCAGCCCTGGAGAAGCAGTTCTTCGGGTATTCCGCGGGTCTCACCGCGTTCTATATGAGCATGATCCTGACATCGCCGAAATATGTCTGGCGAATCCTCAGGTTCGTCCCCCGAGGGGTAAAACGGATGCTGGCCAACCGCGGCTCCGGGCAGCCGGATTTGCCGACCGGGGGGGTCCCGGAAAATCTTCTGCGGGCGGGCAGGAAGGGCCTCCTCCAGGGTGCTTGGCTGTACCTGCGCGAAGTCCGGCGTCAACGCCGCGCGGAACCGGCCCGACGAGTGCCGTGGCCTACGCGATCACATGGCAGTCGATTGGCTGAGAGCAAGAATGATCCGCAGCCAACGTATTGATAGAGAACGCGATCGCGTTCCCGAATACCTGGATCCAGGTAATGGGGGTCGGCAGCGTTCCTCGGACGGCACGCGAATCTCGGTGTCCCACAACGCCGGAGTGCTGACCTGGACCGAGCACAGAAGCCACGAGCCGGCCAGTCGGCCCGAATACAGAACCCACGAGCCGGCCAGTCGCCCCCAATACAGAACCCGCCAGCCAGCCAGTCGGCCCGAATACAGAACCCGCCAGCCAGCCAGTCGGCCCGCGTCCGAACCGTCCCGGCAAGGACAACAAGCCAGTCACGAGCCGAAGCGGACCACGAAACGCCCGATTGCGCGACTGGCCACCATGCATCCTGCCCAACTCGAGGCGATGATGGGGCTCGCACTTGCGGTCATAGTCGCCGGCCTGTTCGCTGTGATCCATTATGTGAACCGGCCGGTGCAAGTGAACACCGTGATCGTCGGCACGACCCCGAACGCGGTGGCGGTGGACCCAAGCACCCACACCATCTACGTCACCAACAACCTCCCCGAAACGGTGTCGGTGATCGACGGGTCGACGCACATGGTCATCGCCACCGTGCCGGTCGGCCACCACCCGGACGGCGTGGCGGTGGATCCAGGCACCCACACCGTCTACGTCGCTAACTCCGACTCCCACACGGTGTCGGTGATCGACGGGTTTACGCACACGGTCACCGCCACTGTGCCCGTCGGCAACACCCCGTTCGGGGTGGCGGTGGATCCAGGCACCAACACCGTCTACGTCGCCAACTACGGCCACCCCACCGTGTCGGTGATTGACGGGTTGACGCACACGGTCATCGCCACTGTGCCCGTCGGCAACGGCCCGTTCGGGGTGGCGGTGGATCCAGCCACCCACACCGTCTACGCCACCAACTCCGGTGACCACACGGTGTCGGTGATCGACGGGTCGACGCACACCGTCACCGCCACCGTGCCCCTCGGCAACACCTCGGGCGGCGTAGCGGTGGATCCAGGCACCCACACCATCTACGTCGCCAACTACGGCCACCCCACCGTGTCGGTGATCGACGCGTTGACGAACACCGTCACCGACAGCGTGCGCGTCGGCAACAACCCGTTCGGGGTAGCGGTGGATCCAGCCACCCACACCGTCTACGTCACCAACTTCGCCGACGACACGCTGTCGGTGATCGACGGGTCGACGCACGCCGTCGCCGCAACCGTGCCCGTCGGCAACAACCCGGACGCGGTAGCGGTGGATCCAGCCACCCGCACCGTCTACGTCACCAACTACGCCGACCACATGGTCTCGGTGGTCAAGGCTCGATAGGCATCCATTAGATCTGAGTGGGCTTGCAGCGCTGCGAGACCCGCCGCCAGCGGACTGTGCCGTCGAGGTAGGACGGGCCTCGCCTACAGGAGGTCGACAGAGTCGTTAACGAATGGTCGCGACCCGGGATTTCAGTATGTGGTGGCGCTGATCGGGCAACCGAGACAGCACGGCACCGGACGAGTCCGCAAGCGCCCGGAACTACCCCGATTCCTCCCACGCCATCCTGACAAGCGATCGGTCGAGAATGAATGCTCGCGTTAGTGCCAGACAACCTCGCCCAGCACCGCCTAGCCGACTCGTGCTGGTCGCTGATCGCGGCAACAATCCGCGCCGCCCGCGCCCGCAGCTCGGACGGACACCTTATGGGCTAATTGCCTGACACGGCGCGCGGTCCGTTCTCCCGCGTCTCTCGGGTGTGACGATGTTTCCGTTTACTATGAGAAAACTGAAAGATTGGATATCTGCCATCTATAATGATAAAAGTATGTAGAGTACCTATTTGGTCGATTGTCGGTATATGAGGACGTCGTACCAGGCAGCGGCCGTACCCACGGCTCGCCTCCGGGTCGGCCTGCTTCCGTTAGGAGGAGCACATGTCGTTCGTGACCGCGCAGCGAGAAATGCTCCTGTTCGCCGGTCGTGTGACAGACAGGGGCTTTTCGTTCAAGGCCGCAACGAACATGATTTTCAGATACGCCTTAGGGAGTTTCGCAGACTGTTCCGGGTGTGCTCGAAAGCGAGTGCTCCCAGCGGCAGGAGGGGTGCTGCAGGAGCGTGAGGCTGCCTTTGACGCTCGGAGACGGGGGTGACGGCACATGAGCGCTGTCCTTGATGGCGGTAGGCAACGAGATTGGCTTTCCGGGCCGACCGCAGCGGCCCGAATCGCGCGCTGGCGTGGTCGTCTTGCCGACGTGACACCGACACAACTGCCTATCGACCACCAACGGCCCGCGGGACAACGGTTCGCCGGCGGGACGATTCCGCTGACGATCGACTACGCCACCGTTGAAGGGCTACGCGGCGCCGCTCGACGTGCCGGCGGCACCTTTTTCCACGCGCTCACCGCAGCACACGCGTGGTGGCTGCATCGCTACACCGAGTCTACTGACGTGGTGTTCGGTACCCCCCATGACTTGCGCTGGCGCAAGAACCTGTTGACGGTGGCCGGCTATTGCGAAACCCCTGTGGTCGTGCGGTGTGAGGTGACCGGCCAAGAGACCTTCATCGAGCTGGTGGACCGCGTGGGCGGCGTGGTCACCGAGGCGCTCAGCGACGCGGTGCCGTTCGAAACCTTGCTCGCTGAACTCGGCGTGCCGCGAGATCCGCGCAACAACCCGCTTTTTCAAACCGCGCTGAACCTAATGCCACCGATGACCTCGCTGGCCGACGACTGGTCGTTGCATTTGATTGAATGCGACGTTGCTGATGCCGTGGGATCGGCGAGGTTCGACATCGAAATCGAGCTGGACGAGCGGCCCGAGGGGCACGTCGCGGGCCGGTTAATGTTCAGCACTGATCTGTTCGAGCGCGCGACGGCACGCGCCATGGCCGCGCACTGGGTGCGGCTGCTGCAAGCCGTGGCAGCCGCGCCCGACGTACCGATCGCTCAACATGACTTGGTCACAAGGGCAGAGCGCCGGCGTCAGCTGAGCTGGAACCCTGAGGCGCCACAAGGTATTTCGTCACAGTGCGTCCATGAGATAATCCGGGCGCAGACCGAACGAACGCCCGACTCGGTAGCCGTACAGGTCGGCGATGAGGCACTGACCTATCGCCAACTCGACGACCGCGCCGAGGACATCGCCGCGCGACTGCTGGCCGCGGGCGCCGGGACCGGCACGGTGGTGGCCGTCCTGCTTGACCGCAAGCCCGATCTGGTGGCGGCGCTTCTCGGAATTCTTAAGTCCGGCGCAGCGTTCCTGCCGCTGGATCCCCGTCAGCCGGCCGCCCGCAACACCTTTAGCATCAACGACACCAGCGCGGCCATTATTCTCACCGATCGTCCGCTGCCGACTGGCGGAGACACGGCCACGGCCAAGGTGATCAACCTCAACGATCCGTGGCCAGCGCGCCCAGCACTGAAGTTCAATCCGTCAGTTACAGTGTCCCCCGCTGATCTTGCCTATGTGAGCTACACGTCGGGCTCCACCGGCCGCCCCAAGGGGGTGCTCGTCGAACATCGCGGCCTGGCCAATGTGATGCTGACCATGTTTGGCGAGTTCGGCGTCACCGCTTCCGACACCGTACTGTCGCCGTCCTCCATCAGCTTCGACGCCGCGCTCGCCGACGTCTTCTGTGCGCTGGCGTGCGGGGCACGGCTCGTGCTTGCGACCGTCGAACAGGCGACGAATCCGGATGCGCTGAGCCGGCTGATCGCGGGCACCGGTGCGACCTACATGATGACCACACCGACCCTTTGGGAGGCGCTAGTCGCCGTCGGCTGGAACGGCGACCCTCACTTAACGGTGGTGTCTGTCGGCGAAACGCTGACCGAGGCGCTCGCCGAAGCGCTGTTGCAACGGTGCCCGGCGGTCTGGAACGGCTATGGCCCCGCCGAGGCCACGATAGGCTCCAACTTCTCGCGGCTGGCCAAGGGAGACACCGTGACGGTGGGCAGACCCTTGCCGAACGTGCGCGTGTACGTTGTCGATTCACGCGGACGGATGCAACCGATCGGCGTTCCCGGGCAGATCGTCATCGGCGGCGTCGGTGTGGCTCGCGGCTATCTCAATCGCCCTGACGAGCACGCGCGCCGGTTCGGAGACGATCCATTCCATGTCGGCGGGCGGATCTATCGGACCGGCGATCGTGGCAGGTTTCTGCCCGATGGCCGAATACAATACCTGGGCCGCTACGACGACCAGGTAAAGATCCGTGGGATGCGCGTCGAGCCGGACGAAATCGCATCAACGCTGGCCGAGCACCCAGACGTGGGCCGTTGTGCTGTGGTCGCTCGTGAGGCTCCCAGCGGCGGGCAGCAGTTGGTTGCGTATATCGTCGGCGAGCCGGGGTGCCCGAGCGACGCCGAGGCACGCGGTTGGCTACGCCACCGGCTGCCCGAATATATGGTCCCAAGCGCGTTCGTGCATCTGAGCGCGTTCCCGATAACCGCGAGCGGGAAGCTCGACAAGGCTGCACTGCCAGCGCCGTCGCCGCTGGGAGCCGGGCACCCCGGGGATCAGCGTCCTCGTAACGATATGGAAAGACGTGTCGCGCGGCTGTGGGCCGACGTGCTGGGCGTGCCCGTGGCTGACGTCAACTCCGACTTCTTCGATATGGGCGGCCACTCTCTGCTGGCGCAGCGGCTGATCTCCAAAATTCAGCGGACATTTGGTATGCCACTGCCGCTTGCGGCGTTCCTCGATAGCGGCAGAACCATTGCAGGACTTGCCGAGTTACTAAGTGCCGAAAGCCCCAGCAGGACCAACGAAGTGAGGTCCGGCCCACCGCTGCATTTCATCTTCGCGGATCATCCGTCAGCGATGAGCCTAAGACACTTTACGGCGCAGTGGGGTGCCGCGCAGCCGGTACACGCGCTGATCCCCGAACAGCCAGGTGGGCGGTTCGACCGATCCCTGAGCATCGAACAACATGCCAGCCAGGCCCTTTCAGCGATCCGCGACCGGCAGCCGGATGGTCCGCTTGCGCTGGTCGGCTATTCGATCGGTGGGCTCCTGGCCTACGAAGTTGCCCGTCAGGCTGTCGACGCCGGCCAGCAAGTCGACTGGCTGGGCATTCTCGATACTGAGGCGCCACCGATGGCGCAACTGCTGCGGGCGCAGCTGACGCTGCGATGGCAGCTTCGCCGGTTACGCCAACAGCCCGCGCGTGAGCGGTGGGCCAAATGCGCCGAGGTCGCGCTCCGGCTGCTTCGGAATGGCCCCGGTGCGCTGTGGCCACAGATCGACTTCGACTATCGCGGCGCCACAGAGATCGTATGCCGCTATCAGCAGCCCGGACATGAGGTGCCGATGCACCTGTTCGTGAGCGAAGCCTCCGTAGCCGATATGGAGGCAGACCTATTGGGGTGGGATGAATTTCACAAAGGAACCTTGACGGTTCATCGTCTTGCGGGTGACCACGGCACCCTGCTCGATCTGTCCGAGGTGAAGCAGCTCGCGCCGATGATGCTCGAGTCCCTTGGTAAAGCGAGGGCATCGACACGCGTAGACGCCCCGTGGCAACGCTGCGGCGATACCGGGCGAAGTGAGTCCCAGTGGCGTCGTCCATGACCAGGTGCAGCCCGCGGGCGATTCGTCGACGACGTCGATGTGCCCGACGCCCCTGGACCAGGAGCGTCACTTTAATTAGCTAAGCTAAGCTAGTGCACCATGTGCCGGTTGACGCCCAGTCCCGCCAGGCGCCGTCGCCGTGCCGGTCATCGTCCGGCGTCGTTTGCGAAGTCCCGCAGTGAAATGCCCCGCTCTGCCCAGTAGCCGACGTGTGGGACGTCCGGTGCGGGATGCATGAGCCCGAGCAGCGAGTCGGCGCGGAACCCGATCCGGAGGCCAACCGCCTCGCCCCCGCGCAATGCGCGGTAAAGCAGTGTGGAGGGTACCGGGATGGGACGGAGCGATTTGGACGTGGCGGCCGCGCGCAGTGTGCGAATGATCTCGCTGAACGGCACCCGGCGCGGGGCGGCCACGCCGAGGACGCGGTGTGGCGGAGGCTGCTCGACGGTCGCGAGTACACACTTCGCCATGTCTTCGGCGTGGATGGCGTACTGGTAGGAGTCCGGGCGCAGCATCGGGACGAGAGGGAGCCCGGCCACCTTGCGCAACGCGCCGATCATGCCGCCGTCGTCGCCGCCGTGGACGAGGCCGAGCCTCAGTGACGTCCCACCGTGCGCGGCGACGAGGTCCTCGCAGGCTAGCTTGGTCCGGCCGTAGATCTGCAGCGTGCCAGAGTATGCGGACATCGAGGAGATGAAAACGATCGGGACGTCACCGACCGCGCGTATGAGCTTGTCAGTGCCGCCGAGGTTGATCCGTTCGATCTCGGCGCGGTCGCGGGCGCGCAGGTCGTAGGCGCAGTGGACGACCGCGGCCACGTCGTCGGGCAGCCGTGCCGCGGGTCCATCCTCCAGGGAGTAGGGCACGTAGTCCGATGTCCCGCCGGTCGCCGGCGCTGAGCGCTGCAGCGCGATCACGCGGTAGCCGGACGCGGCGAACGCGGCGCGCAGTGTGCTGCCCACGTACCCGTTCGCGCCGGTGATCGCGACGGCCTGGTCGCCCGGGTCAGACATGCCGGCTCGCCGACACGATGCGGTGAGCGTTGGCCATCACCGTGAGCGTGAACGTGGTCGAGGGGACTGACGGCAACACCGAGCCGTCGATGAGGTGGACGTTGCGGAAATCGCCGATGCGACCGAGCACATCCGAGCCGCTGCCGTGCGGGAAAGTCGAGCCGAAGTGGTAGCTCTTGCCAGGCCCGGACATCCGCACCATCGGCAACACCGGGAATAGATCGAGCTTGGGCCCGAGCGCGCTCAGCCTGCGCAGCACCGAGACGAGCATCGCCGGCCGCTGGTTGGACACGACCCGAACCGCGACGTCGGGCAAAGCGTCCTTGTGCCGGGTGCGCAAGTCGACCCGCATCTGGGGCGACCGCCAGGACGGCAGGTACCCCAGCCCCGCGGTGACTCGGCCGAGCACAGCGCCGGTCAACCGAGCCGGGAGCCAGCCCGGGAGCGCCTCAGCCACTGTGGGGTTGTACGGATAGCAGTGCACCTGCGAGGTCGTGTATGCCTCGTCGTCGTACTTCAGCAGGAGATTGAATTGATTGAGTGTGAAGTCCTGCTGTCCACGCGGATCGCCGGTAGTGCGGCGGGAGACGAACGGGATCAGAAACTGCACCGACTCCTGCAGGTCTACCCGATTCGGCGGCGCGCTCAGCGAGTTGAGCGCGATCCGCGTGCTACCGAGCCCACCCGCGCCCACGAACACGCGGTCAGCCTTGAGCTGCATAGCGCGGCCGGTCGTGAGGTCGATGCCGCGAACAGTCGGCGTGTTGCCGACAGGCTGGTCGACCGCGGTGACCAGCACGCGCGAGACGTGCCGCACCCGACCTTGGCCAACGAACCGGTCGATAGTCTGCCGCGCGGAGTAGATCAGTGAGTACGGGCAACCGGTCATGCACAGGCCACAGCGCAGGCACGAATTCGGAGCGAATGCGAGCCGCGCCTTGCCGACCACGATGCCCTTCGCGCGGATGGCGTCGCGATGGCGCCGGTAGCGGTCGAGCACGGCTGCGGTCCGTGCGGACAGCGGCGGCAGGTGTCCGCACGCCGAGAGCAGCGGGAAGTCGTCGGCGTAGTCGTCGTCCTCGCCTGCGAGCGGCACCTCGGCCAGCACGGCCCGGTAGTGCGGTTCGATCTCGTCCCACCCGAACGGCCAGCGGCGGAATGTGGCTCGGGAGAACGGCATGATCTGCGCTCCCCAGACCGTCGAGAACCCGCCCAGCGCACCCGACACTGCCTTTTGGTTCCCGCGGTCGGGCATGGCGAGCCCGCGCTGCTGGCCGCGGTCGACGAACATGTGGTTCGAGCCGTAGGCGCGCTTTTCGGGGAGCGCCGCTCCGGCGAGTTCCGCCGGCTGCACGGTGACCAGTTCGCGGTCGGCGCTGGCCCACTGCGCCGGCTCCAGCGCGCTCATCCGGTCCACCGCCGCAGCCGTGTCATCGGCCAGCTGTTCGCCGATGTCGACGACGGTAATCTGCTCGGACGGGTCGTCGGCGAGGGCGAGGATCGCCGCTGCCGCGGCCGGGCCGGTCCCGACGATGACGTTATGCATCGCCGGTCGCAGAGACGGCAGCGCGGGCCCGGCGCACCTCGGTCACGCTCAGGCCGGTCGTCAGGACCTCCGGCCGGCGACCCCGCGCAAGCTGCACCCTGCCAGCGACGTACCCACAACCGGCCAGCGCGACGCCCGCCACTGCGACCAGCGCCTGGCGCAGTCGCTCGGGGCGGCCGGTCACGGCGGCGACCAGCGCCGGCCCCAACCCCAGCAGCATTCTCACGCCGAACCGCAGCTCGGCGCCGATGTTGCCGGCCTCGCCCATGTCGGCGAACGCGCCCACCTTGCTGCGGTTGACGTAGAAGCAGCGCCGCCAGAAGTACGACCACGTCAGCCTCTCCGGAGGGACGTGGTGACGCACCTCGGCCCGTGGCTCATAGCAGACTGCGGCCGGCCCATAGCTATGGGCAATCCGGTGCGAGAGGTCCATGTCGTCGTGCCAGTCGGCATGGAACCCGCCGACAGCGAGGATGGCGTCGCGACGCGCGCTCATGCTCGTGCCGATCAGGTGGGGTATGGGAGCGAGCCGGTCCGGCAGCGAACGGTAGTGGCAGCCGAACACCCAGTCGAAATCAGGCGGGAACCAGGACGGCCGTGGCGCCCCGTAGTCCGGCCGTGGCGCACCGCCGACTGCGACGGCTCCCGGGTACATCGCGTACACGGCGAGCTTCCGCTCGAGCCAGTCTGGTGCCGCTTCGGCGTCGTCGTCGAGGAAGGCGACGATCTCAGCGCGGGTGAGCAGCAGCGCGGTGTTGAGCGACGAACCCTTCGTGCCCGCGAACCGCCTCGCGACGATGACGATCTCGACGGGCGAGTCGGCGCGACCAGCGCCCCATTCCTGTCGGCACCGGGCGAGCAACTCATGGTTGATGTGTCGCTCGCCCGGTTCCGAGTGGCCCACGACGATGATCAGCTGCTGTGGAGCGACGCTCTGCGCGAGTGCTGACTCGACCGCCCGTGCGAGCAGCTCCCACCGGGCCAGCGTGTAGGTGCAGATGACCACGTCCGCGCGCAGCGCGGTCGTGGTGGCAGGCACAGCCGAGGTCATCAGGGCCTCGGGCTGCCTGGTTACGAACGACACGGGCTTCTCCCTAACAGGACCGGACCGACGGCAAGACCCAAACCGATCATTTGTGTTAAAGCCATTATACATACTCTTTGAATGAGACGCATCCCCCGACCGGGCGTACGGTATTCAGTACGCCGTTAACGAGACCCCGTAAAGCCAGTCTGAAGTTATCGCGATTGAGCAGGTGTGACGTGCGGTTTTGTTGGTTATAGGTGGTTTGTCGATGGCGTGGTGCTCATCGCCGAGCACCAGACCGCCGACGGCGGCCGCATGGAACGGTGGTCGACGGATACACCTGAGGATTTTCCGGTCGTACGGATGATGCGCCGATGCGCCCAAGATCACGCAGATGCAGCGCTGCTTCCCCTCCAGCCGCTTCGCCACCGACACCGCATTGCTGATTTAGCCGCTCGTGGCGCTGCGGCCGCCCGGGAGCGCCGCGCCTTACCGGTAAGGGCTGAGCTGCGATACTGATTGATATTGTCAAGATTCAAAGGATGCCCCAGACCGCTATCGGCTTCGTTGCACTCGTTGTTGCTGGCTGCGCCTTTGCGTCACGGTACTTGTCGATCACCAACCATGCCACGTTGATCACGGCGGCGCTGTCGCCATACCTCATGCTCTGCGCGCCGGTGTCGGCGGCTTTACTTCTCTGGGGTCGACACTGGATTCTCGCCATAGCCGCCGTCGGTTTGACTATGGCGATGCTGGCAGTCCAGCTTCCCTTATACCGTGGTTCGGACGCCGCCCGAACCACGGGTGTCGGGCTCCGAGTCATCTCAGCGAACCTCCGCGAGGGGCAGGCCGATCCAAGCCGGCTCGTGAGATCGGCTCGCGAGCAGGCGGATGTCATTGCACTCCAGGAACTCACCCCACAAGAAGCTGACCGGCTTTCCCGGGCTGGGCTCGACACAACGTTTCCCTACCGGTGGCTCGAAGCGCGCGGCGGTCCTGGCGGAGTCGGCATGTGGAGCCGGTTTCCGATAGACGCACCGAAGCGCATCGGCGGTTACACATTTGCATTCCTTACCGCGCAAATACGCGTAACGGGCGTCTCGATAGACCCAACCGTCGTCGTAGCCCACATAGCGGGTCCCTGGCCGCAACCCATCGATGCCTGGCGGCGTGACTTAAATCGGTTGCCGGTTACCATGTCAGAAGTCGGCGAGCAAGCCGGCGCGGGTGCCGTGATCGTCGCCGCGGACTTGAACTCCACCACCGACATGCGACCCCTCCGCGCCCTGCTGCGCAACGGCTACCGGGATGCCGCCGAACAATCCGGAGCAGGGATCCAGCCCACCTTCCCCGCCGACTCGCGGCTACCCCCGTTCGTCGCCATCGACCACATACTCACTCGTAACTGCACGGCGACTTCGCTGCGCACGCTGAAGATTCCAGGGTCGGACCATCGAGGTCTCGTCGTGACGATAGCGATTCCACGGTCGTCGGCGCGCCCATAGTCAAGCCGTGCGCGCGAACGGCTCGATCGCGAGCCGTGAGTTCACCGTCCGACATTGATTCCAATGCTTGCAGTGTTGAGATGGTCTCCGTGGCCATGAGAAAGGGCCCCACGTATTCGCGGGCTCGTCGTGCGGAATTACCTTGAGGGGAAAGCGGTTTCAAGCGATCTTCGTACTGGCCGGGGAGCGGATTAGGTACTTCCTGCGCGGTTGCCGGTGTGGCCGGAATGGCCAAGGCTGACGCCAGTTTGCAGGTGTCGTTGGGCAATATTTCTATGCGCCGCCTGCGGAATTCGGTCGGTGGTCACTTTGGCGCCGATTGTGACGTCAGTGCTTTTCGCGGCTTGCGGGTGCTCATCACTTTGGCGACAGGCGTCCTATGCCAGCGTTCCGGATGTCCGGTCTGGCGCACTCACGTTGCGAACGCGTCCGCCGCTGCGTGCCGCGCGTGATCGCTTCCTTCAGCCGGGCGCATCGAGTGCGGTGTGGCGGCCACTTCCGTTGGACCCACCCGCAATGCGAGCTGCTCGTGGTCGCGCAGCACCCGCGCCGGCACCACCTGGGGTGGGCGCGTCGCCGGGGCCGGCAGACTCGCCTGCACCGCGGCCAACTGGCGGCCGGTGAGCCGATTCAACCCGGCCCACACATCTTTACCCAGCCGTTCCCTGCTGTGATAGCGCACCCAAGCCGACACCTCGGCCCGGCCGGCGGCTCCGGCGAGTCGGATCGTCACCACGGTGGCATCGGTATCGTGCAGCCACAACCGTTCCAGCTTCTCCGAAGTGATGTCCTGCGGCGACACCCAGAAGCTGGTCGCGTACCCGTCGGGATGCTTGAGGTGACTCCATCCCGGCGGAGTCGAAGTCGGTTGCAGACCCGCCGCTACGGCGGTGTCCACCTCGGCGAGCTCATCGCCGGTCAAAGGCCGGGCCGCGCAGCGCTGTCCGTTCACATTGTCAGCGAGCCGCTCGACGGCCGCCACCAAGGTCGAAGCCACCGAATCGCGGGCCGCCACCGCGGCGACATTGTGCTGCGGATCCATCCGTAACACCAGCCACGTACCGTGCTGGACACGCGCGGGGCGATGGTCCATGGTTCGCGGGGCGGCCGGATCGGCGGCCTCGGGGACGTGTCGCTTTCGCACCGAGACGATGTCGATGGCTTCAAGGCGCACATCGAACTGGCGTAGCCCCGTGGCGACAGCATCCACCGGCAAAGTGGCCGACGACACCGTCTGGCGCTGGTGATGCCCCAACGATGCGTCCGCTGGCCCGTCGACGGCGATCACCGCGACCAGGTGGCCCTGGTACTCGCGCAGCCCGACCACGTCGCGGCTGAAGCGGCGCCGGTGATCGATCGGGGGCGTGCATTCCGGGCTAAGTGGAGCCTCCGGGTCGGGGGACGAATCCCGCATGTTCCGGGCCGACAGACGCCACACCCCCCTGGCCAGAGCTGAGGCGACCGCTGAGGCGACCGTGATCCCGCGGTCGGTGGGCACCATGGCGATCGTCAGCACCGCTGCGACCGCCACACCCCCCCATAACGCGACGGTCTGCGATACGCCGGACACGTGACTTGCCAGTGCAAGCACCGCGACGTCAGTGAGGAACACCGAAGTGAGCCGCGGCCACGATAGGTCCAGCCCGAGTCGGCGTTGCGCCTTCATCGGCGCCTTGCCGATCGCCGCACTAACTCCTTCATCAAACACCTCGTCGGCATTCAGCGTCACGGGGGCATCCTATCCGTCGTCCACATCCTACTACGAGTTTGCAGAGGCGGTACGCATCATCCAAAAAGTATGTATAGTGGGCTTTGAACTGGATTACCCGTTTGTAGATACGTCGGACATCACGCTAGCTGCTGCGGGCGCTCTGCAGGGCGGTCCATGTCCGTGAGGAGGAGCGCATTGTGGTTCGCGTCCACGCAGCCGGAAGCGCTGACTGCCGCGGCACCGTCAGCGCCCAAGCGGCTGCGATTGACAAGGTGTTCGTGAACATGTTGGGAACTTACGCCGGGTCGTATGCGGCCACCGAGGCCGCCCACGCGATCACGGCCGTTTTCGGCGGTTAGGAATGCTCGATTTCGCAGCGTTACCACCGGAGATCAACTCCGGGTTGATGTATACGGGCCCAGGATCGGGACCGATGCTGGCCGCCGCGGCGGCTTGGGATGATTTGGCCGCGGACTTGTACTCGACGGCGTTGTCCTACGGCACGGCGATCTCGGACCTGACCAGTGGGTGGTTGGGTCCGTCGTCGGCCGCGATGGCGGCCGCCGCCGCGCCGTATGCGTTGTGGATTACCACCACTGCCGCGCAAGCCGAGGAGACCGGCGCGCAGGCCAAGGCGGCAGTGGCCGCCTACGAGGCGGCGTTCGTGATGACTGTGCCCCCGCCGGTGATTGCGGCGAATCGGGCGTTGTTGATGGCGTTGATCGCGACGAACTTCTTCGGTCAGAACACGCCGGCGATCATGGCCACCGAGGCGGACTACATGGAGATGTGGGCCCAAGACGCCGCGGCGATGTATGCCTATCAGGCCGCGGCGCAGGCTGCGTCGGTGCTGAGCCCGTTTACCGTGCCGGCGCCGACCACCAGCCCGGCCGGGTTGGCTGCGCAGTCCGAGGCGGTCGCCCAAGCTATCAGCACTTCTGTGGGTACAAGTGCGCAGACCGTGGCACCGTTTACCTCAGCAATGTCCACCCCGCTGAGTTTCGCGATGTCTACACCGCTGACCACTGTTGCGACGCCTGATGCGCTGGCGGAACTCGCCTCGATCGCTTCCTCGATGTCATCCTCGTCGTCGGCGTCGCCGCTGTCGCTGTTGACGACCGTGACATCGTCGTCGACGGCATTCACCTCGGGCATCAGCCTTGCCTCGGGGACTGGCTCGGCTACGTCGATGTCGACTCTGGGCCTTTCGGCGATCGGTTCGGCGGGTTCGCTCGGCGGATCCATTGGCCCGAGATCGGCCGTCCTCGCCAACCAAATCAAGATGTTGGGATTGACACTGGGCGACGGTTTCAGCTCGGGGACCGGCGCCTCCGGCTCGGGTCTGGGCAGCGTTCAGGTGACTGCGGGTGTGGGGCGCGCGGCCTCGCTCGGCACGCTCTCGGTGCCACAGAGCTGGGCCTCGGCCGCCCCGGCATTCAGCCACGTCGGCTCGGCGTTGCCGGGCACCAGCGTCAGCGCGACGCCGGCGGTGCCGGCCGGGTCGGAAGGCATGCTCAACGGGATGCCGATGCTGCCCAACGTGACACGCGGCTCGAGCGTCCCGACCGCATACACTCCCAGGTTCGGCTTCCGTCCCACCATGGTGCAACCCCCGGTATACGCCGGATAAGGGAGATCAAGCCCTGCACTCACGGCCCGCTGTCAGCCAGGCAAGGCATGGGCATCCAGCTCGTGGACAGCAGTGATTCCATGTCTTCGGCTGCGACGGGGCGCGACAGCAGGAAACCCTGCGCCCGGTGACATCCATATTGCATCAGCGTCTGCGCGGCAATCGCGGTCTCCACCCCCTCGGCAACTAATTCCAGGCCGAACGCCTCAGCAAGCCCAATGATTGCCCGGACGATCGCCAGATCCTCCGGGTTGGTGCCCAAATTGCGCACGAATCCTACGTCGATCTTGAGCGTATCTACCGGAAGTGATTTCAGGTGCGACAAGACGGCAGAGCCGGTACCGAAGTCATCGATGGCGATCTGAACGCCCACCTCCTTCAACTCCGCGAGGGTTCGGCGAGTGGTATGGATGTCGCGCACCAGAGCGCGCTCGGTGATCTCCAGGCAGACCGAGTCGGCACGGAGGCCGAACTCGTCGATGATGTCCGCAAGACTGCGGATGAAACCGGGGATGGCCAACTGACGAGGCGAGACATTTACGCGCAGTGTGGCGTTTCGTGCCACGCCATGAGATCGCCACCGGCTGAACTCGGCGCAGGCGCTTCGCATGACCCACCGGCCCAACTCTCCGGCGAGGTTGGCCGATTCGGCGATGCCGATGAACGAGTCCGGTAGCAACAGGCCGCGTATCGGGTGCCGCCAACGGACCAGCGCCTCAGCACCCAGGATCGCGCCGGTCAGCAAATCGACTTCGGGCAGGTACTGCAGGAGCAGAGCGTCGCTGTCGATGGCGGCTTGGAGATGGAGTTCGATGTCGTCGCGGAAGACGCTGTTGCGGGACATGTCATCGGTGGACAGCGCGACCTGGTTGCCGCCCGCGCGCTTGGCCGCCAGGACGGCGCCATCGGCGCGACGGAGTAGATCAGCGACGTTGTCGCATCCCGGATTGCCGAGCGCCACCCCGATGCTGACGGACGGGGTGATCAGATCGTCGCCTATATTCAGGCGACTGCCCAGCGTCATTCGAAGCCGATGCGCAAGTGATTCTGCGGTCTCGGTTGGCATCGCCGGGTCCGGAATGACGAGGAACTCGTCCCCGCCGTGCCGGCCGATTACGCTGTAGTCTCCCATGATCGCCTGAAGCCGTTCGGCGAATACCCGTAGGTAGAAATCGCCGGCGGCGTGACCGAAATAATCGTTGATCGACTTCAGTCGGTCGAGGTCGAGATACAACACCGCGACGGGTCCGGGGCGTCCCGCCGCGAGTCTGTCGGAAAGGTGCGTAAGAAGCGATCGGCGATTGCACAAATCGGTCAGTTCGTCATGCCCAGCCAGGTAGCGAAGCTTTTCTTCGGTGGCGATGCGGACCTGGAACCCGGCAAACATCGGCGCGATCGCGCCGAGCGTGTTCATCAACTTCGGCGTCCAGGTCCTGGCACCGGATGTGATGAAGCCGAGCAAGCCCGTGGTCACCCCCCTCGAAACCAGCGGTGCGGCGGCGACCGAGGGCGACGATGCGACGCGGCGGCGTTCCGCGATCCGACCCTGGTAAGCCCGGTACGCATCGTCTCCCGGGTTCAACGGGATCACGATCGGTTCCTTGCCGTCCGCACAGTAGGCGAAGACGGCGTCGGCGCAGGCGAAATCAACAACCTCCAGGGGATCCGGGTCTGGACGGTTAGATCGCGGTGGCCATTCCGCGACCAACTTCGAGGCCCGGATGTTGCGGTCGTTGTGGCGTAAGAAGGCGGCGTCCACGTCGAACTGCTCGACGAGGTACGCCAGTATCTGCTGGCTCACTTTGGTAGCGATGGATGCATCAGCATCCATCAATTGGGCGGCAACGGAGCTGACGACGACATCTAGCCTGCGCGGCACAGTGCCTCGATTGCCGCTTTGTGGGCGGTCTCAACCGGTTCACGCACTTCATCGGAGGATTCGGCCCATGCTGGTCCGGTCTTGTGCCGTGTCTCGGTCATCGTCGAACTCCTCAAACTAACGCAAGCATCACCGCTATGACCTTTACGATGCCGGCACGAGTGCCAGGTCACAGATGCGAATCAGTCGAGAAAAGAGAAGATACCGGACGTTCGCCCACCCCGGGCGCCGATTTTTCGATGTAATCCTGAATTAGGGGACCCGTAACTCCGCATGCCATGGTGCGAGGGGCCTTGTGCTGCGATTCCCTGTTGGCGGGCCGGGCTTGGTGCGTAGCCGTCGCAATTTCGACCGCGTGCGTTTGCTGTAGCGCCGGGACCGTTTACCGTATAGGGATGTCGGGCTCCCTGGATGATCTGGTGACGGCGGCCGCCGCCGAGTTGATGGCGGCTACCGCGGGTAATTCTGCCGCGATCAGTCAACGGGTGCTCGGCGATCTGGTTAGCCACTT
>NZ_JBKQQD010000042.1:0-5770 GCF_052144515.1 Mycobacterium sp.
GAGGGCTCCAATCGTGGCGAAGGTGAACATCAAGCCACTCGAGGACAAGATTCTCGTGCAGGCCAACGAGGCCGAGACCACGACCGCGTCCGGTCTGGTCATTCCTGACACCGCCAAGGAGAAGCCGCAGGAGGGCACCGTCGTCGCAGTCGGCCCCGGCCGGTGGGACGAGGATGGCGCGAAGCGCATCCCCGTGGACGTGTCGGAAGGTGACACCGTCATCTACAGCAAGTACGGCGGCACCGAGATCAAGTACAACGGCGAGGAATACCTGATCCTGTCGGCACGCGACGTGCTGGCCGTCGTATCCAAGTAAGAGGTCGTGTTCCGCCCCGGCGATCCCCGTGTTTCCTCGCGGGTGATTTCCGGGGCGGCATGCGTTAGTCGAACTGCCCGGCTCCTCAGCACGCCACTGCTCGGCGTGCATCGTCGCCGGGCGAAAAAGGAGCCTGATGAGCAAACTGATTGAGTACGACGAAACCGCGCGCCGCGCCATCGAGGCGGGCGTGAACAAGCTCGCCGACACGGTCCGGGTGACTCTGGGCCCGCGCGGCCGGCATGTGGTGCTGGCCAAGGCATTCGGCGGCCCCACGGTCACCAACGACGGAGTCACCGTCGCGCGTGAGATCGAGCTGGAGGACCCGTTCGAGAACCTGGGGGCCCAGCTGGTGAAGTCGGTGGCCACCAAGACCAACGACGTCGCCGGCGATGGCACCACCACTGCGACCGTGCTGGCGCAAGCGCTGATCAAAGGCGGCCTGCGACTGGTCGCGGCCGGCATCAACCCGATCGCCCTGGGCTCGGGAATCGCCAAGGCCGCCGACGCGGTGTCCGAGGCGCTGCTGGCGTCGGCCACGCCGGTGTCCGGCAAGGACGGCATCGCGCAGGTGGCGACCGTGTCTTCCCGTGACGAGCAGATCGGTGAGCTCGTCGGCGAGGCGATGAGCAAGGTCGGAGCCGATGGCGTGGTCAGCGTCGAGGAATCCTCCACGCTGAGCACCGAGCTGGAGTTCACCGAGGGTGTCGGGTTCGACAAGGGCTTCCTGTCGGCCTACTTCGTGACCGACTTCGACTCCCAGGAGGCCGTCCTCGATGACCCGCTGATCCTGCTGCACCAAGAGAAGATCAGCTCGCTGCCCGACCTGCTGCCGCTGCTGGAGAAGGTCGCCGAAGCGGGCAAGCCGCTGGTGATCATCGCCGAAGACGTCGAGGGTGAGCCGCTGGCGACCCTGGTCGTCAACTCCATCCGGAAGACGCTGAAAGCGGTTGCGGTCAAGTCGCCGTTCTTCGGGGACCGGCGCAAGGCGTTCCTCGAGGACCTGGCGATCGTCACCGGCGGGCAGGTGGTCAACCCCGACGTCGGCCTGGTGTTGCGCGAGGTCGGTCTGGACGTGCTGGGCACGGCCAGGCGCGTGGTGGTCAACAGGGACGACACCATCATCGTCGACGGCGGCGGCTCGAAGGACGCGGTCGCTAACCGGGTCAAGCAGCTGCGCGCCGAGATCGAGGCCAGCGACTCGGAATGGGATCGCGAGAAGCTGCAGGAGCGGGTGGCCAAGCTGGCCGGCGGGGTGGCCGTCATCAAGGTGGGAGCCGCTACCGAGACCGCGCTCAAGGAGCGCAAGGAAAGCGTCGAGGATGCCGTCGCGGCCGCTAAGGCGGCAGTCGAGGAGGGCATCGTCCCGGGCGGCGGCTCGGCGCTCATCCAGGCCGGCAAGGGGCTCAAGGAGCTGCGTGCGTCGCTGACCGGCGACGAGGCGGCGGGCGTCGACGTGTTCGCGCAGGCCCTGGCCGCTCCGCTGTACTGGATCGCCACCAACGCGGGGCTGGACGGCTCGGTCGTGGTCAACAAGGTCGGCGAGCTGCCGGCCGGGCACGGACTGAACGCGAACACCCTCGACTACGGGGACCTGGCCGCCGACGGCATCGTCGACCCGGTCAAGGTCACCAGGTCAGCGGTGCTCAACGCGGCGTCGGTGGCCCGGATGGTGCTCACCACCGAGACGGCAATTGTCGAGAAGCCTGCTGACGCAGACGAGCACGACCACGGCCACGGCCACCATCACTAACAGTGAAACGAAGCGCCCCGGTCATCTGGCCGGGGCGCTTTCGCGTAGCCGGAGTACACGATCAGCCCCACCGCGGTAATCCCTAACGCGTGTGGCAAATCGACGTGCGGCCAGAGCAGGCCGAGCAGCACGAGAACATGCCGTTGAGGATTGCCTCGAGGTGACGCGGTCCCGACGGGACCCTGATCTCGTTCCTGCACGCGGGAATGGACGACACGACCGTGAGGCAGATCGGGCGCCTTCCGGTCGGCAAAAGCATCCTGGGTGCCTTGCTCAACCAACCAGAGTCGCTGCGGCTCGACGATCTGGCCGCGCATCCGGCCGCGGTCGGATTTCCCGACCACCACCCCCCGATGGGGGCCCTGCTGGGGTGCCGATCACGGTTCGCCAGACCATGTTCGGCAGCCTCTACCTCACCGAACCGACAAAACGACCGGCGTTCAGCGAAGCCGACGAGAACGCGGCGCGCGCGTTGGCTTCGGCGGCGGCGGTCGCCATCGACAACGCGCGACTGTTCGACCATGCCCGCTCCACCGCGGAGTGGACCGAAGCCAGCCGGGAGATCACCACCGCGATGCTGTCCGGAACCGACCTGCGCCACCGGCCGCTGCAACTGATCGCCGACCGTGTGTGTGTGCGCTGGCAGGAGCCGAGCAGGCCATCGTCCTGGTTCCCGTCGACGCCGACCTGCCCGTCGACGAGGTGGACACCCTGGTCGTGTCCACCGCGGCGGGCGTGCACGCCGAGCAGGTGCTGGGCCAACGAGTACCGGTCGACGACTCCACCACCGGCGTCGTCTTCCGTTCCGGCACTCCACTGATCACCGAAACGTTTCACCACCCGATCCAGGCGTTCACCGACGTCGGGCAGCGGCCCGCGATCGTGATGCCTTTACGTGCTGACCACCGCGTTCTCGGCGTGATCGTCGTCGTCCGCAACAGCGACCATCTCCCGTTTGACGCGAGACATCTGGATTCGCTCAGCGACTTCGCCGACCATGCCGCGGTGGCACTCACCCTGGCCACCGCCCGTGAGCAGGCCCGTGAGTTGAGCGTGCTGGCCGACCGCGACCGGATCGCCCACGATCTGCACGACCACGTCATCCAACGGCTCTTCGCCGCGGGCATGGACCTGCAGGGCACCATCGCCCGGTCACGGCCGGGCGTGATCACCGACCGGCTGAACCGCACGGTCAGCGACCTGCAGACCACGATCGAGGAAATCCGCACCGCCATCTTCGACTTGCAATCCGGGCCGGGACACGCGGCCGGCTTTCGGCAACGGGTCCAAGCCGCGGTCGCCGACCTGACAAATCACCACGACATCGTCACCACAGTGCAGATATCGGGACCAACGAGCGTGATCGGCGACGGCCTGGGCACACACGCCGAGTCGGTCATCCTCGAAGCGGTCAGCAACACCGTCCGGCACTCCGGCGCAACACAGTTGACGGTTGAGGTGACCGTCGCCGACGAGCTGGACATCACCATCACCGACGACGGCTGCGGTATCAGCGCCGACAATCAGCTCCGCAGCGGCCTGGCCAACATGGCCTCACGCGCCCAACAACTCGGCGGCCACTGCCACCTCGATTCACCACCCGCAGGCGGCACCGAGGTGCGCTGGCGGGTTCCACTAGCCGACATCTAACGCCGCCAGATCGACCAGAGTCGACTTACTGCGGGGCTGAGCTTGGATTCTTCCTGGCGGTGCGTCCGCGCCGCTAGCAGTGAAGTTCGGCCG
The DNA here is from genome assembly GCF_052144515.1 of Mycobacterium sp. Taxonomy (GTDB): domain Bacteria; phylum Actinomycetota; class Actinomycetes; order Mycobacteriales; family Mycobacteriaceae; genus Mycobacterium. The sequence goes on from NZ_JBKQQD010000042.1 coordinate 3,813, forward strand.
ACGCACCACCCGAAATGGGGCACCATCCGAGTGACGCAGCCATGACGATCAAGGTTGATCTCACCGACCGGCATGTGCTCGTCACCGGTGCGTCGGGTCCGCGGTGAACTGCACATTCACTGTGCGGTTCTCCTCACTGATACTGTGCGGAGCCCTGAACTGCACTGATGCTGGGGGTGCCGGTGGTGACCGACCCGAACATCCCGATCAACTTCGGTGCGGGCACAGATCAGGACCCGATCTACATCGCCAAAATGAGCGACCTGATGTTGTGGGAGACGGGTATTGGGGCATGTGTTTTGCCGCAAACGCCGGCCCAAGGACTCACGGTGGCATTGCAGGTGTATTCCTACGTCGCGTTCACCGCCGAACGGTATCCGCAGTCCGTCGTGGAGATCGCCGGGTTGACGGCGCCGAGCTTCACCGGCAGCTAAAGGCATGCGGGTGGCGATGGCGAAGACCGGACGTGTGGGTACGTCGCTATCGCGCCCGGCCCGCTCGCTGACCTGGGTCGACGACGATGCATTCCACGTCCAGCCGTCCAGCGCGTTTGGAGCCGGCGTTTCGCTCGACCTCAAATGTCCCCACATTCACACCGGTTCAGCGGTGTGTGTGATCGCAGTGGCGGTGGTGTGCCCAGGTTCGTCTCGTCGGCGTCGCTGAGGGGCCCACTGCCGGAGCAGCATGGCGCCACGTGGTCGGCGTCCACTCCTACCACCTGCCCGAGGCCGACGGCGCGATCGGACAGGACCACCTGGCCGCCATCGCCGACCAGTTCCGCCGACGCATGAGTACGCGCTCCGCAGTTGGACGTGCATCGGCGTCGCCGCCCTTGCCAATCCCCGGATGCGGGTCGAGATTCAAGTCACCGCGATCGTCGACGACTAACGGTGATAAGGGTGACAACCCCCCGCGGAGCTAGGCGGAGCGGCGGATGCCGCGTGCCCGGCCGATGTCGCTCTTGAGGAGCAGATCGCGCTCCGACTCGGACAGGCCGCCCCATACGCCGTAGGGTTCGCCGACCCCCAACGCGTGGGAACGGCACTCCTCGATCACCGGGCAACGCCGGCACATCTCCTTGGCGCGCTGTTCGCGTTGCATGCGGGCCCGGCCGCGCTCGCCGTCGGGATGAAAGAACATCGACGAATCGACGCCGCGGCACAGGCCCTGCAATTGCCAGTTCCAGATGTCGGCATTGGGTCCAGGTAGCTGTTCCGGCTGTGGCATGGCTTCTTCCCTCTCTGCACTGCACGCTCAAACGGAGTTCAGGTCGCGGCTGCGCGAGTGTGCAACTTAATGGGGTTTGCGTCACCGATGACTACCCGTCACGATAGACGTTAGGGGGGCTACCAAAAAACCGTCAACAGCTCCGTTCTTGGGCCGAATACCCAAGCGTTGCAAGAGAATTAACTCCGCGTTCATCTGTGGCGCGGTTCCGAAACTCGAAGCATGCTAACCGGGAGCCGATCGATGCCGAGATCCCGCAGTTCAGAGGCGTTTGGCCGGATAGTCGCAAATACGGTTCGGCCGCCCTGGGTAATATCCCGGTAACGCAGAGAGCACAGACTTTTTACTAATGAAACCCCCGCCATCAACGTGAGTGAAACTCCCCACAATTCGGCGATTCAACGAACACTGGCCACGGCCGCATTCGGAAACGAACCCGGCACCTGGCCGCTGCCCGCGGCGAGCACGCCGCACCAACTCTGGCTGCGGGCCGTTGCGTCCGGTGGGCAGGGTCGCTATGGCACCGCCTATGGCGATTTGGCGGCGCTGCGGCGCGCCCCCGCGGCCCCGCGGCTGGTCTCGCTGGCGCACAGCACGCAGGGCTCGCTGCTGCGTCAGCTCGGCTGGCACACGCTGGCGCGAGGGTGGGACGGCCGCGCGCTGGCGCTGGCCGGCACCGACCCCGAGGCTTGCGCCGACGCACTGATCGGGCTGGCGGCCGACGCGCTGGG
>NZ_JBKQQD010000043.1:0-4986 GCF_052144515.1 Mycobacterium sp.
CACGACGTTGAAGTGCGCTCACGGCGACGAAATGCCGAAATCCCCACCCTGACCGCACAATGAAACCGACCATGCCGCGCAGCACCGGTGGACCCGCCGAGCCATTTACCGACCCAGGCTCCTAGGCGGCGCTGTGGGAATACGACCTGGGTCAAGGGCTGCGAGGCCCCATCATCCCGCCGCAGCCCATTCCGCCCATCATCCCGCCTGGACCCATCATCTGTTGCATCATGGCGGGCATCCCCTCCTGCACGAACCCGGTCACTTCCCGCGCGTGTGCACGGATGACGTCGGTGAGGGCGGGATCGTCGGCGGTCTCCTCGGCGATCACACCCGTAGGGGTGAACGTCAGCTTGCGGCGGTAGCCGCTGGCCTGACGGAAAAAAGCGGCAAGCTTTGGCTCATACAGACGACCTCGGTTCCTTGATCGAGGTGGGTGTACATACTTGAGACATGAGCCTGTAGTTGGGCCGTGAGGTCTGGGGCCTTCGATTCGGTGGTGGTGCGCACGCCACCGGGAATGTCCTCAACAACACGGTTGATTTCGCTGCGCCGCATGAACATCTCCATGTAGCAGCTCATGTCCATGTGGCCCGCGCCCATAAAGCCGCCGCCGTCGGTGAGGCGGATAGCCGGTGGCGGTTCAAAGAGGCTGCGAAGGACATCTCCGACATGGACCGCCGGTTCGAGGTCGAGGTTCCGCACCGGAGGCCACGAAGGTCGCCGCCAAGGCTGCGGCCAAGGTCGCCGCCAACTAGCGGAAGCGGAAGGAGGCGGGGGACACGCCCCCCCCCCCGGCTTTCCCCGTCTCACGGATAAGGAATGCTCCAGATGAGAAAGATCGCGCTGGCTATCGCCAGCACCGTTGCCACTCTTGGCGTTTCGCTGGGAGTGGCAGCCCCGGCGCAGGCAAGGGCATGGTGTACCTACGACTTCCCGGTGGCACCGCCATACGCGCAGTGCGTGAACTACGGCTCCGGCAACTTTGATGGTGGCTATTGCTGGCTAAACCAACCGGCGTACACGACAGACGGGCGGGCCATCCCAAGCAGTTGTGCGTACTACTACAACGCGCCGCCCACACAGGGCAGGCCACCATTGCCGCAAATCGTGCCGCCGCCGCCAGCACCATAACCGTCAAGTACACAGACCAGAGCACCAAGAAGCCGATCCCCGACTATCCCGAGGGCAACCTTGTCACCTCGGCGACGGCGACTTCACAGACTGTCGAGTCGACCTTGGACCTAGCAGGTCAGCCCGATTTCTTTCCCGATGGCGCGTTCACACCTGATGTCACCGTCAAGGCTGACGAGCAGGGGCCCCGATACAGCGGTTAGCGGCTGCGCCAGCCGAAGGGGGTCTGGTGATACGCGACATCTGGCTGCTGCGACTGCGTGCGCTGCTGGCGCGGGCTCACGGCGATGACGCGGCTTATGCGCACTTCTGGGATCGCTACCGCGATATGGCGAAAACGCTTTGCTTCGAAGGGCATATCGCGTGGGCCGAGGCAATGCCGTGACGGCGGCTACCCCATCGGGGGTGGTGACGTTTTTGTTCACCGATGTCGAGGGGTCGACCCGTCGGTGGGAGGCCGACGCCGATGGCATGCGGGCGGCGCTGAGCGCACACGACACGGTGTTGCGCACCGCGATCGAGTCGCACGGCGGCTTGTTGTTCAAGCACACCGGTGACGGTGTGTGCGCAGCATTCTCCTCGCCGAAGTCTGCTGTCGATGCCGCAGTGGCCGCGCCGCGTGCGCTGGAGTTGCCGGTGCGCATGGGGTTGGCGACCGGTGAGGCCGAGCTGCAAGACGGGGACTAATTCGGGCCTGTGCTCAACCGTGCTGCGCGGGTGATGGCGTCGCTCACGTTGTCGTAGGCGATCCCGTTCTTACGCAGCTGCATCAGGAACGCAAGATCTTCACTCCCGGTATCGGCATGAGCCGGTGCGACGACGGCGATCGCCCCGGGCGGACCACGCCAACCTCAATGCGCCCCGGGCCGACTACGTGAAGTTGCCCGGGAGGCCACAACGTCAGCACCACCTAGTCTAGCGCCGCTGCAACACCGCCTTAAATTCCAGAAGGTCGATAACCGATGTTCTGGAATGGCCCAGCGACTTTGTGACCAAATCTGTCCTGCCGGTCGCTTTAGCCCAATTGCCCCTGGGCCTGCAGCCCGAGATAGGTGCGGACCATAGCCAGTTCAACGCCAATTGCGGCGGCTTCGAATTGCATCAGATCGCGGTAGGTGTCGTCGGCGCGGTGTTCGATGAGGGCGTCGCGCAGGTGGTCGGTGAGCCGATCCTCCTGCCACCAGAAGTTGAGCTCGTAGCGGATCTCGTCTAGCCGCGCTACGACATCCCCATCATCCAGCGGCGATCGCCCATGCAGGGTGCTTTTGAGTTGGTCGGCAAGCTGCGGGGATTGGGTACGGCTTAGCACTTCAACCCGGTCTTCGGGGTCCAGCGTGTAGAACCACGACAGGTCGACAGGTCGTGTGGGGTTGTCGTGCATGCCCCGAACCGTAGCCCCGTCCGCGGCGAAGGAAAACGGCCGGGCACCCCTTGGCCCGGCCGTCCCCTTTTGGTACCGCTAGTTCATGACCCCCTGCGCGCCTCTGACGCTTACTGCGGGGGCGGGAATGATGGTTGAAGAATGAGGTACACCATTCGACTCACCCTCCTCGGGAAGGTGGTCTTCAGCTGCGAGTTCGGCGGGCAGTCCTTGCGGCATGCCTCTCCCAGAACCTCGCCGAGTGGTGGACACGGGTCGCCGTCGTCCTATGTATCGGGATCGGATCAACCCGCTTGGGCAATCGCATGACATGCAGCCATCGCCATTGCTGTCGATGCGGACCGTCTATACGGAACTGAACGCCGGGATAGCTGGGGCTGATCGTTGGCGTACCGAAGCTTAGGCGTGGGTGCGTAGGGTTTCCCTCGTGATGTCTCGCATCAAACGGGTCGCTCTGAGCACTGGTGGCGGTGACGCGCCGGGACTCAATGCGGTCATCCATGCGGCCTCCCTGGCTGCACGAAACCGCGATTGGGAAGTCGTTGGGATCCGCGATGGGTTCAATGGGTTGCTCTCCCCAGCCGACTATCCCGATGGTGGGTTGATCGAGCTGACTCGTGACAGGGTTCGCGGCATCATCCACCAGGGTGGCACGATTATCGGCACCACCAATCGTGGCAACCCGACCGCCTATCCGGTGCAACAGCGCGACGGCACCCGGATCGAGGTGGACCGGACCCAAGAGTTGCTCGGCCGCTTCGAGGAGCACCGGATCGATGCGTTGATCCTGATCGGCGGCGACGGATCGATGTCGATAGGCCGACACCTGCACGAGGCTGGACTGCGTCTGGTCGGGGTACCCAAGACGGTCGACAACGACCTGGATAAGACGACGTCGACGTTCGGCTTCGACACCGCTGTCGACTTCGCCTCGCAGTGCATCGACCGGCTGTTCTCCACCGCTACCTCGCATGGCCGGATCATCGTGGTGGAGGTGATGGGCCGCTACGCCGGATGGATCGCCCTGAACGCCGGCATGGCGTCGGGGGTGCACGCGATCCTCATCCCGGAGATCCCTTTCAGTCTCGAACCAGTGGCCGCGTTGATTACACACCGCGAGCGGCACGGCGCGAAGTTCTCTATCGTTTGCGTCGCCGAGGGCGCCCGGCCCGTCGATGGAGGGGTATCGATCGTGGGCAAGTCGCCGGGGCAGGCCGAACGCCTCGGTGGCATCGGCGCCAAGGTGGCCGCCGAACTCGAAGAGATGACCGGACGAGAGGCACGCACGGTCGTGCTTGGCCACTTGCTGCGGGGCGGTTCGCCTACCTCGTTCGACCGGTTGCTCGGCCTGCGCTTCGGCGCCGCTGCCGTGCGGGCCCTCGACGAAGGACAAAACGGTGTGATGGTGGCTCTAAACCCGCCGACGGTGGACTACGTACCGCTCGCCGAGGCCACCCGCCGGCAGAAGAAGGTCCCGCTCGACTGCGACTCGATACTGACCGCCCGTGATATGGGGATCAACTTCGGGGACGAAATGCCCAGCCACAGCACGATTGGACGATGACCGCCACCTGGCGGCAAAGCAGCGACAAGATGCCGACGCGCTCCCACATTCGTGGGCAAAATCCCGAATAAGCGGGCATCCACCGAGGGCCCGCCTTCGACGTCCTGGGCTAACCACACAAACCAAGACGAGGACAACACGTTGGCACAGCAGCGGCGGCCTCTGGCGCGGTGACGCCAGGCTGCGGGGCATCCCCGCTCTGGTCTATTACCTGCGTATAAATGCAGGACTCGTTCACGAGAAGGAGCTGCAGCAGAAGCTCCAGCGCGGAGAGAACCTACCGTCGGTGTGCGACTGGGTCTTCTCCTCCGGTAACCATGTACTGGCCATCGAAGCCAACAACCGCGTGCTACACCACCCCTTCGCTGAACGCACACGCACGGTAGAGGAGTTTCGAACGATCTGGGGCACAACCTGATTGGTGACACCCCCGATTCTGGCAAGACGAAGTTTGAGCAGCTCGCATCGACGATTGGACTGCGCCGAGGTCAACACGGCCTTACAGGTCGGTTCACGGTCACCGAACAGAGCCTGTTCACCCCGCTGGTCGCAGTACCTGACTCGGGCTTGACCTACACCGAACTCGTCGACTTTGACGTAATCACCCGAGCTAAACAGGTTCCGGGGCTGCATTGCCAAAACGTGTTGCCACCGGCTGTCATACCGCAAACTGTTTCGCACCGACATCCTGCCGAGAGGTTGTCCCGAGTTCCGTGGAACTTCGGTGGCGGTCCGGTGAGCATCAGGCTGCGCTCACCTGGTCATTGTGCACGACGGGTCCGACAGGTTCGGCGGTTTCGCGTTCGAGTGCAGCGCGGACTGTGGGTAGGTGCAGGTGGCCGTTGACGCGGCGGAACTGTTTGCCGGCTTCGACCATGCCGGCGGCGCACCAGCGCAGCGCCATCTG
>NZ_JBKQQD010000044.1:0-6290 GCF_052144515.1 Mycobacterium sp.
TCTTCGCGTCAGGGGTATACTTGTTACGCACTTATAGAAGAGGGGAGACTGAGCAAAAAAACAGGTCGGCTTCCTCGCGATTTCTTGGCAACCTGTCTTGGTATCTGAGGTCTCAACAAGTCGCCAAGGCAAGGAAGTCGACCCATGGAACTTACCAGCACCTCTTCACGATCGATTCGCCGGGGGGAATTTCACTCGCCGGGCCGCTCGCGATCCACCTCCAAATCTACGAAACGAGAACTAAGAGGTGACGGCGAAGTCGGAAGTGATTGTGGGTCCGGCAGTCGGTGGACAGGAACCGCTGCGCATGACGAGCAGACTTGAAGCGCTTCATGTGCCGTTCTCGTCGTCGCGTCGGCTGGTGTGATGCTTCGGCACGATTATCGAGGTAGCAGCGTCGCCAGTGCTCAACACTAGGCAGAATGTTGCGCTTTGCGGCTGCATGGCTCCGGCCAGACGCTGGCAGGGCGCCTGGCGAGCTTCAGCCCAATGGGTGCCCAGCCCGGCGATCGGGATCCCGATGGGAACCCGACCGTGGCGCTGGTGCATCATGTTTCCGATCTTTCAGGTCTCATTTGCCGGAGCGGGCACCGCGGCAGCGTAATGTTTGGCGATGTCGCCCGACTTGGTGAACCAGACGTCGTCGCGAAACCGGGTCATGTGCTCGAGTACGCGGCGGAACTGCTTGATGCGGAATGGCTGGCCGGCGATGAACGTATGGATGGTAATGCCGTAGGCGAGCGGCTGTTTCGACGATTGCAGTAGAATCTCATCGAAGTTGTCAATCATCATGTCCGCGAAAGCAGTCGCCGTGCCGTTGTGCATAAGCACCATTGGTACATCATTGACCTCATGGGGGTAAGGTACGCTCAGCAACGGCCCCTCTTTCGTCCGCATCCAAACGGGTTGATCGTCAATCGGCCAATCGAGGGTGTAGCGATAGCCAGCCTTCGCCAACAGAGCCTCGGTGTTGAAGCTCGGATCGGCGCCGGGGCTCATCCAACCGGCGGGCGCCGCGCCTTCATGCAGGCGAATGGCCTCTGTAGCCTCCTGAATCCACGCGCGCTCTTGCTCCAGGTCCATACCGTTCGGGTGCGCGGAATTGGTAGGACCATGCGCGACGATCTCCGCACCGAGCGCCCGGAATGCCGCGACGAGTGCCGGGCAATGATCGTAGCAAGCCGTGTTGAGCAGGACCGTGAGTGGCAGGCGGTGCTCGTCGAATAGATCGATGAGGTGCCAGCCGCCGACACGATTGCCGTATTCGCGCCAACCCCAATTGTAGGTGTTCGGGTGGTTCAGTCCCGGCGAATAGCACTGCGCGAGACCACCGGAACCGTAGGAAGTGTACTCGACGTTAAGCGCAAAGTAGACAGCTAGCCGTTTTCCTTCCGGCCACGCGAATTCTGGACGATCGTGGATCCCCGCGTAGGGGAAAAAGCTTTGTGATGGTAACATTGCTATGCCTCGTAGGGGAAAAGACCTGGTGATGGTAACATTACATAAATAGTACGGCCTTGTCCTGCTGGGAAGCCTCACATTCGTTGATCGGGGGCGATCACCTGCAGTTTTCCGCTGACCACCTGATTCTGAACAAAGCCCAAACCCGCCTGATTTGCGCCAAGAAATCGCTAAACTCAGCTTGTACCTTGCCGTCAGAAAAGCGGTGGGACCACCGGGGAAATCGGAATCTCCAGCACGGTGGGCTTCGATTTGGTCCAGGCCTCCGCTATGGCGCTCCTAATGGCGTCAAGATCGTCGAGGAGTGCCGCATCGCAGCCGTAACCCTTCGCCAGAGAGATGATGTCAATACCGGGGAGATCGAGGGCGGGAACGCCGGGAGAGTCTTCATGCGCCGCGAACGACTTGAGAACGGCGTATTCCCCGTTGCGCAGAACAACGAACAGAATAGGCAAATGGTGTTGCACCGCGGTCCAGATCGACTGGATCGAATATTGCAACGATCCGTCGCCGATGATCATGATCACGGGACGGTTGCGACCGGTCTCGCGCTCACCGAGTGCGATGCCCACGGACGCCGGGAGGCCCCAACCAAGCACTCCGCTGGCGAAGGCGAAGAAGGAGGCGGGTTCGGTGATCGGCCACACCGCATGAAGATCAGGGAGACTCGAGGGGGTCTCCGCCACCAGGATGGCGTTCGCCGGCCGGATTTTGCTGATCGCCTCGAAAACCTGCGCGGCGGTCAGAAGGCCATCGTCCGACACCTTTGCCGGGTTCGGCGGGTGAGGTGCCATGCGATGCGCCAGCCCTTCCAGCGCCTTGCCGCCCGCGGGCCTGAGCTCGCCGAGCAACTCGGTGAGAGCGGCGAGAGACAAAACCGCATCCCCCAGCAGACTGTCGCCCACCGGCGCGCGCGCGGTCTCCGATGGATCGTCAGAGATGTGCAGGAGCCGCATCCCATCCGGCAAGTACGGACCGGGCGTGTAAGGGTAGTAGCGGAAAACCGAAGCGCCGACCACGAGCGCCACGTCGTGGGCTTCGAGTTTTTGGCAGAGGGGGCCGATGGCGGGCGGCAAATTGCCGGCATAGAGGGGATGGTTTTCCGGAAACGGCGCACGCTCCGGAAGGGGCGCTGACCATACCGGCGCGCCGAGCGCCTCGGCAAAAGCAACCGCCTCGCTCCAGCCGTTCCCCCGGTCGATGGCGGCGCCATAAATCAGTACGGGCGAAGACGCCTCCGACAAGGCTTTGGCGAATTCCGCCAAGCGTGCACGCTCGGGCGCAACACGACGGCTCACCGTCCGCACCACCGCCGGCCCGGCGCAGGGCTTCGCCCAATCGTCGAGCGGAAGGGAGAGAAAGACGGGACCCGCGGGCGGTTGAACGGCCGTGGCGAACGCACGCATGAAAGCGCCGGGAACATCCTCGGCACGCACGGGCTCGTACGCCCATTTGGCCCAGGGGCGAGCGAGCATCGTGGCTTCGACATTCGTCAGGAAAGGTTCCATCAGCAGCATTTCGCGCGTTTGCTGGCCGGCGGTCACAATGAGCGGGGTCTTGTTCAGCGACGCCCCCATCAGGTTGCCCATGACATTGGCCGTTCCGGCCGCGGTGTGGACGCTCACCAAGGCTGGGCGGCCCGTGGCCTGGGCAAAGCCATCCGCGATCGCAATCGCCGACGCCTCGTGAAGAGCGAGCACATACCGGAAGTCCGCCGGGAAATTCTTGAGGAAGGTCACCTCGGTCGAGCCGGGATTGCCGAAGAACGTCGTCAGGCCCAACTCGCGCAGCAACTGAAAGGTGACATCTCGCACGTTCTGCATGTTTGCGATCCTTTTACATAAGTCGCCACAGCACGATGACCTCCAGCAAATAAAGAGCGGCAATCGAGCCGAGCCCCGCCGCCATCCTCCAGGCCGGCGCGTCCCGCTTCGGCGAGAGCCACCACCCGAGTCCCCGAATCGCGATCGGCATCAACGGCCAGGAAAGCAGCGACACGGTGAGCGCATTGCCAATGAAGGTGGCGAGCGCCGGATTCCAGCCGATGAACAGCGGGTTGAGCCAGCGCATTTCGAGCATGACGAGCGGGAAGAGGACGAGCAGTACGAGCATGGTTTGCTTCCAGACCGCCGGGATTGTGACCCCCTCCGGACCGCCCGGAAACCAGCCGGCGAATGACGACATCAATTGATGGCTCTCCTCGCGATCGATAAGAGGCTCGGCCCTTTGCAGCAACTGCAACCTTTCGCTCGAAGTGAGCCAGTCTTGCAGGTGGACAAGGGTATCGAAACGGAGCAGGGTGGTCCAGAAATCCTGTTGAATGTCACTGGGTGGCTGAATGTAGATGCCTTGATAGCCCGGGAAACGCGCCTGGGCTTGCTGGATCTCTTGCGCCCACTTCAAGTACTCATCGTCCTTGCCGGCCTTCAGGTGGGTCGTGATGACGTCGGTCACGCGGCAAGGAAGTTGCGGAGTCCCCACGTCCTCATCGCGAGGACCGGCCGATTCCTCCGGATCGATCAAGTCCTTGGCCTCGTCCCAGAGCAATCGTCGCTCGGCCGATTCGCGCCACGCACGCAGGAACTCGGGCGAGCGAAACCGCTGGACGATGACCCAGTCCCGCTGGAGCGGCGGAGTCGGCGGAATCACTTCGGCATTCAGAAATCCGGGAAAGCTGGCAACGGTTGTGCTCAATCGGGCCTGCCACGAGCCAAATGGCTCGTTCGCTCCGGAGCGCACTTGCACTTTCGTGACGACACCTGCGATGTCGGATCTGTTAGAAGAGGCGTTCATGATCGGCTCGCCGATCTCTACGAACTGCGTGAAGACCTCGCATTCATCCTGACGCGCACCCTCATCACACAACCTATGACGCCGAGAGTTGGAATGAGAACTGAGCCTTTGACCGCAGACTGTCAATTGACGCGACCGCCAAGTTAAAGACGCGACCGCCAAGTTAAATTGGAGTGGCCTTAGTGATGAATCCGATAAAGCGGACAATATCCCAGTATCGAAGCCGGTTTGATGATCGAGGCCACCCATAATGCCTCCTCGCATGAAGTTGGTCTCTTGTGGTCTTCTTCTGATCTTCGGGACGGGCTGCGTGACGGATCGCTATGCCACTCTGGTCGATCGGCCGGCGAATCTCGGCGTCAGTCGCGAGAACCCGGCACCGACGCCGGACTCGAGAACCTCGGTCGGGGACGACCGAACGACGAGCGTCCCAGCGCCGGTTCGTCGCAGTCCCGCGATCGACCTGTCCACGTTGGCAGGCGATCAGGGCGAGGTGGCCTGGGTCGACCGATGGCTTCAACGCGCGCGCTGGGAAGAGCGAAGTCCAGCGATTCCGGATGCCAGCGAGGTTGGGGGAGCCGCCGCCTTATCCTTGCCTTCGGGGGGCGTGGGCAGTGGATCGACGTCCGGGACGGCCGCGGCATCGGATCCGGGAGGTGGCTCGGTGACGGGTTCCGGAGGGGCCACCCCGGACGGCGGCGGGGGAGAATCCGGGACAACGAGTCGGGCGTCCGATTCCGGGGCGGTCAACGCGGTCAGCGGAAACCCGGCGGCCGTCAACATCCTCGCCGGCACGGGTCGCCTGGGTGATTTCCTGGGTGTTAACCATGATGGCATCCGTTTCGGAGGTCTCAACATCACGGATGCCAACGGGAACCTCGCCGGCGGCCTTGGCCCCGGCAAATGGGTCGGGGATACCTTGACCATCGCGGATTTATCGATCGACCTCGAGAAGATGGTGGATTGGAAGGGAGGGCTGTTCGGGACCCAGTTCCTGTACTACAACGGCTTCGGAGGGGGATATACCATCAACGGCGTCGAACAGGGTAAGAACTCGCCCAACGCACTGGCCGGTAGCGTGATGGGCTTCAATGCGCTCGACGCCGGAGCGCCGTATAGCCGCGCGGAGCTCTATCAACTCTGGTTTCGCCAGGAATTCTTCGACGACAAGCTCATCGTTCGCATCGGCAAATCGGTGCCGACTTATGATTTCGACAATGTCCTCCGCGACTGGCCGATCGAGGATCCCCAGGCGGCCGTCCCCGCGATTTCCGGCGCGCTGTTCAAACCGATTTATATCAACCCGACGATGCTCAGCGTGTTGCCCGGCTATTACAATTCCGCCACCGGCCTGGTCGTTTCCGCGATTCCCACCAAGTATACCTACCTCCAGTATGGTTTTTTCGACGGGAATCTGGCCCGCGGCGAGCAGACCGGTTTCGACGGACCGCGCTTCAACGGCTACTACTTGCACTTGCTCGAGGCCGGATTGAACTGGACACTGGCAAAGGACGATAAACCGGGCAAATTCGGTGCGGGAGTCTGGTTCCAGACCGGCAAGCTGATGGGACTCAATGGTCGGCCCGAAGAGGGAGCCACCGGCATGTACTTGTTCGGCTCGCAACGGCTCTACTTCGAGAAGCCCAAGTCCAAAGGCCAGGGCTTGGTCTCCTGGATGCAGTTCGGGGCGACCAACGCGGATATCTCCCAAACCCAGCGCTACTTCGGATTCGGCTTGAGCTACTTCGGTCCCATTCCCAATCGCGACGAGGATTCCTGCGGTTTCGGTTTGGCCTATGGAACCATGAACCCGGACCCCCAGGCCGGTTCCAGCTACTTCCCGAACGACAACCTCCGGACGACCCAGCTCGGTAGCAGCGAGACGATCCTCACCTGGTACTACCAGATGAAGCTCCGTGATGGGCTCTACATCCAGCCGAACCTGAGTTACATCCCCGCCCCTGCCGAACATCCCGGCATCCCGGCGGCTTTCGATTTTACCCTGCGCGGGATCGTCTTGTTCTGATCCATGCCAG
>NZ_JBKQQD010000045.1:0-3622 GCF_052144515.1 Mycobacterium sp.
ATGCCAACACAAATCAACATCCAGAGTGGATGAAAACCGTTGGTGGGACTGCGGCTGTCGAGGGAGACGATGTGTCCGTCGGTAACGTTGCGGGCGACGGTCAGGTAATAAAACATATCCTCCGCGACAAAGTGCGAAAGTGCCAGGCGCATCGGCAAAACCGCGAGCGCGAGGACGCCGATCGAACCCGCAACCATGACCGCGAAGAGCAACTTTTCCGCGGTGGTACGCGAGGTTGTCATCGGCGTCACCATATGTGATGAGTTCGAAATCCGTGTAGTTTTACCGGCTTGGCATGCTCGGATGGGACTCATCCACGCATGGCGTCATACGCCTCGGCAGTATGCACCAGCCGGCACACAAACCTACCCGGTGCACCCGGCCGCAATCGGTCGGGTGTTGGTCCATGCCGACCTAGAACGGGTTCAGGCCTTCAAGGCGGGCTGGTTACCGATCATAAACGGATCTGTCGCTACTCGATCAACCTCCGCGAGTACTTCACTTCGCGGCCAAGCACTTCCGTCCCCCGCCGACGCCAGCGAAGTGTGCACGGCACCCGGCCCCGAACGACCCCGCCAACGCAGACTTGCCCACCATCGACAACACCGGCAGACTCAACCCGTCGAGGACCCCGAAGGTGCTGGCTGTGCGATGCGAATCTATCGCGAAGCCAGATACAGGCCGAATCCAACCGAGGAGAACGCCCTTGAAGCGACCCGCCGAGGTGATGTGGGGGGCGGTGACAGCGATCCGGGATCAACTCATAACGGTCGGCCGCCAATCGGAGCGCACACTTGTGCTCGGCGCGGTCCTTCTGGCGTCGGTGGTGTCGGCAGTGACGGGCTTCGTCCTCGCGCAGTACTACTCCGTCGACGTACTTGCCTCTCTTACCGGAGTCGCCGAAGACTGCTGGCTCGACTGGGGCGCGCAGATCGGCCGGCATTGCTTCAGCGACTACGCAATAACCGCGGACGAAGGTATGCGGCCCAATCCCTGGGGGCCTTACCCGACCTTCTTACCCTGGGATAACTACCAGGCGGGCTGGGTTAACTATCCGGCGGCCGCGATGGTGCCGCATTTGTTGTTCGCGCTTCCCGCAAAGTTGCTGGGCGCGCCAAAGCTTGGGCTGATTGCTTACCTGCTCGCACTAACGATCGCGGTCCTCGCGCCCGCGTTCTGGGCGTCCCGGGGGGCACGCGGCCTGGAACGGGTGGTGGTGTTCGTGGTGCTGGGCGCCGCGGCCATGCCGGCATGGGCGGTGATCGATCGGGGCAACTCGGTGGGGTTCCTGGCGCCGATCGCACTGGTCTTCCTGCTGGCGCTGCGCCGCGAGCGCTGGCGGCTAGTCACGATCACGGTGGTCTTGGCCGCGTTGCTGAAACCGCAGTTTGCCATCCTTGCCGTCGCGTTGTTCGCGTGCCGACAATGGCGGTTGGGCGGTCTCGCGCTCGGTGGGGTGGTGATATCCAATCTCGCCGCGTACCTGCTGTGGCCACGCGACTTTCCGCGAAACATCATGCAATCGATCCACGGTGTCTTGGGCTACGGCGGTTCGCCTTATGCGGTTACCTCTCCGTATAACGTCTCGTTCGCGAGCGGGCTCTTCCACGTCACCAATCGCGTCGCCCCCCTGTTCGGGTATGGCGTGCTCGCCTTGTTTGTGGTTTGTGTGCTTCTTCTCGGTCGGCGCATTCCCCCGGTGATGGTGGGCATCGCACTCTTGCCCATGGCCACACTCTTTCCTTTCCAGGCATTCAAGTATTACCTGGTGTTTGCCCTCCCCATCGCCGCGTTGGTGGTTCGCGACCCGGACGGGCCGCCGGGATGGGGGATCTTCGACCGCCTCGCCAAACTCGGTGACCACCGTCGCGCCGTCGGCATCTGGGTGAGCCTGGCCGTGTCGCTGAGCATCGCGTGGATCGCCTTGCCGAGCCCGCCAACCCAGGCGTTGATCGCGGGACAGAAGGGAACCATCGGGATTGTCGGCACCGCGCCCTTGGTTCCCACAACGGTCGCGGTGACGTCACTCCTGTGGTTGGTTACCTGCGCGGCCATCCTCGTCTCCTACGCACGAAGACCAGGCCCTCAGGCGTTGGAGGGGCCGGCACCAATTCGGCAACCGGCGAACTGAAGTCGGCAGCTGCGCCCCGGCGGGATAGTCAGTGAATCGACCAGTCCCAATGTTCTACGAGCGCAGGCATTCTCGACTGCGTAGCATTGTCACCGCGTGCATCCGGTGGCATTTTTGCCCGCCGTCGCACCAGTCACGACGAGCACCCGCGAGTGATCGGAATCGGTGCTCCCCGTGACAAATATCATCAGCCCGGTATCCGCGGCCCCCCACACCCACTTCGTTTCCTTCGTTCCGTTGAATTCGGTCGTCGCCGTTTTGCACCAGGGCCGTCCGTCGAATTCGCGGAAAACCGGCAGCTGGGGTGCCAAATAGGACTCCACGCTGTCGCGGTTGCGATCCACCATCCAATTCTCGAAATAAGTGTCAAGACTCTGCGCGAGCTCCGAGCCCGGCGGCATCGTCAGCTGCGTGACTACCTGCGACCGGGGCCCGGTCCCGAGCGGTGTCGGGCCTGAAGACGAAGTGCTCGTGCCGGTCGGCGGTAACGGGCGGAACGCGTCGTTTATGTCCCGCAGCGAACAGCCGCTGAGTACCAAGGCCATAACCGCGGCCGCCGCCGTCGCGCGCATCATGATCGCCAATCGTAGAGAGCCGTTGGCAGTGCTGAGTGTGGTGTGATGACGTGCTCAGACGCGCACGAATCTCCTTGGCTGGTCAGGCCGCTGTAGCTCGCCCGGCTGAGGCGACCACCAGACCGCCAGGCATCGGAGCCGAACGACCGGGGTGCCCACCCAAACGTCGGCGCCGAGCCAGCCCACCTCGCAGACTCAAAGAGTCGGGGTGGTGCGGTGTGACGAGTCTGCATCGAGCCGCCGGCCCGCGGTATTTTCCCTGGTCAGGCAGCAGCATCGAGCGAGGTTGTAACCGTTGAGTAACGGCTTGTCGAAGTCGTCAGGCGATATTTGCCAAAATCCCGGCGCGAAGCGTACCTGAGAACTACCCTGACGCCCATGACCGTGCTGTGTCGCCCGGCGGTCTCGGTGGTCGCGCCGTGCTTCAACGAGGAAGACGTGCTGCCGCTGTTTCTCGGCCGGGTCGGGGGTGTGCTGGATTCGTTGGGCGGAACCAGCGAGGTGGTCCTGGTCGATGACGGTTCCAGCGATCGGACCTGGGAGATCATCGAAAAGGCGGCCGTGGAGGATCCGCGTGTCGTCGGCGTGCGGTTGATGCGCAACCATGGGCACCAGCTCGCGCTCACCGCGGGGCTGAGCGTGTGCCGCGGTGAGCGTGTGCTCATCATCGACGCCGACCTGCAGGATCCGCCCGAGCTGTTGCCCGAGATGATGGCGCTCATGGACGACGGCGCCGACGTCGTCTACGGACAGCGCCGCCGGCGTGATGGCGACGGCATGCTGAAGCGTGCGACTGCCGCGATCTTCTACCGGCTGATCGGCCGCATGACCGATGTTGATATCCCCTGCGACACGGGTGATTTCCGCTTGATCACACGTCGTGTGCTGGATCTGCTGATCGCCATGCCCGAACGGC
>NZ_JBKQQD010000046.1:0-4239 GCF_052144515.1 Mycobacterium sp.
CCGCACACTTTCCGCTCGGTTGGCCACCCAAACCCCCCAACAACAGCTTGACACCCTCACCGCGATGGTCACCTCCACCACTGCTGCCGTGTTGGCCCACCCCGACCCGGCCGCCCTCGATCCCGACTGCCACTTCAAAGACCTCGGCATCGACTCACTGACCGCCCTAGAACTACGCAACACCCTCAACCAACACACCGGCCTCACCCTGCCCGCGGCCGTGGCCCTCAACCACGCCAGCCCCGCCGCGCTCGCCACCCACCTAGCCGACCTACTAACCGACACCGCTGCGCCTGCGGTCCCACCGGCTCCGGTCAGCACGGGCGGCGATGAGCCGGTGGACAATAGGCTCGCATACCTGGATCAAGCGGCATTGGGCGCGCCGCGAGCGGTTCACGTGACTGAACGTGCCGTTGCACGGGCGGACAACCGGCTCTCATTCACCGACCAGTTCATGTTTCTCGCGTGGCGTGCCACTGATCAAGAAATAGTCGACCAGATCATGTGGGTTTATGAGCACCCTGTCGACTTCGACGGACTAAGGCGCTTTCACCGTAATCTCCATTACGGGTTGATGGGACGGCTGATCGAGCGTTCGCCGCTGCCGTTCGGCCGGCATCGCTGGATCTCAGCCGAGGGTCCATTGTCGGACATCGATATCGCTGAGCGCGCCCGTCCGCGCGCCGAGCTCGGCGACTGGGCGGATGAACGCGCACAACTGCCTATAGATCCGGAATGGGGGCCCGGTTGGCATATGGGAGTACTTCCGCTTACGGACGGTTCGACTGCCGTCAGCCTGGTGGCTTCGCACGCTCTGATCGACGGTGTCGGGGGAATGCTGGCGATTACCGAAGCGGTCCAGGGCAATGTGCGCGATTTTGGTTACCCACCTGCAAGTTCGCGTACGCGACGGCGCGCGATGGCTTCCGATGCACGCGAAACTCTGCAAGGCGCACCCGAGGTTGCCCGCGCGCTCGCCGCGGCGGCAAAACTGGTGTTTCGTCGCCGGCATGATTTTGCCCGAGCGACGGCATCGCAACGCACCGCGATCCTTGAAAACGACGCCGATTGCTATGTCGTTTTGCCGAATGTCACGATCTCCATCGATCTTGGCCAGTGGGATGCCCGCGCGGATGCTCTTGGCGGAAACAGTTATTCGCTGATGGCCGGGATAGCCGCGAAACTCGGCGAACGTATGGGACGCCGCCGTGCCGAGGATGGCGCCGTCACCCTGACCATCCCGGTCAGCGAACGCACCCTGGATGATACGCGGGCGAACGCCGTAACTCTTACGAATGTCAGTGTTGACCCAACGCAGGTAACCGCGGATTTGTCCGGCATCCGGGTGGCGCTCGCACAAGCGTGGTGGGCGTCGCGGGAGGTGCCCGACGAGGCATTGCAGCTCTTACCGCTGGCCCCGTTTATACCCAAGCGGGCGGTGAAGGGAATGGCCGATGCGCTGCTCGGCTTCGGCGCCGATCTTCCAGTGTCCTGTTCCAATCTAGGCGACCTCCCCCCGGAGATCGGCCGTCCTGATGGCACTGACGCCGACTTCGTGATGATACGAGGGATAGACCGACACAACACGCGACAGGCCCTGGAGCAAAGATCCGGCCTACTCGCAATGACGGGTGGACGCATCTTTGGCAAGATGTCGATCAGCATCGTCGCCTATCAGCCCGGCGGACAAAACACGAAGCCCCACCTGCGGGAGCTGGCCGCGCGCACGCTGGCAGAGTTCGATCTGCCCGGCCGGATCGACTAGCAGGCGAAAACTTGATCCGTGTCTTTGGAGGTTGACATATCGATACAGACGCGTCCGGTACGCGCTCGCTTCCGAGGGCGTGCGTCGGAACGCGACGCACGGCTTGATAATCGCCTTGCGTTCCACTTTTCTTTCGTTGCGTGCCACCGGCCGGGCGCAACTCATGCAGGCCGTATGGGTTTATGAGCACCCGATCGACTTCGACGGGCTGAGGCGTTTGCACCGCAATCCCCCGTTATGGGGTGGGTCAACGGCGAATCGAGCGTTCACCGCTACCGTTCGGGCGGCATCGGTGGGTCTTATCTGATCAGCCGCCGCCGGACATCGATATCGCCGAGTGCGCCCGTACGCGCGCTGAGGTAGGCGATTGGGCCGATGAGCGCGCAAAACTGCCGATCGATCCCGAATGGGGGCCCGGCTGGCGTTCTGGGAGTTCAACCCTTGACGGACGGTTCGACTGGGGTCAGCCTGGTGGCTTCGCACTGTTTAGTCGACGGCCTCGGTGGCTTTGCCGGTGTCGCCGATGCGGTCAACGGCAACCTACGCGATCTTGGTTACCCCCCGCCGCGTTCGCGCACCCGACTGCGCGCCGCGGCTTCCGATGCGCGTGAAACCTTGCAGGGTGCACCTGAGGTTGCCCGGGCGCTGCGTGGGGCGGCAAAACTGTTGTGGAATCGCCGGCATGATATTGCCCGACCGGCCACAGCGCGACCCGCCGCGATCGTTGGAGAAGGCGCCGATCGCACTGTTGTGGTGCCGGGTATCACGGTCTACGTCGATCTTGACGATTGGGATGCCCGCGCGAATTCTCTTGGCGGAAACGGTCACTCGCTGCTCGCCGGCTTCGCCGCGAAACTCGGCGAACGCTTGGGGCGAAGGCGCACCGACGACGGCACCGTCACCCTGCTTGCCCCCATCAGCGACCGCACCGAGGCCGACACCCGTGCGATCGCAATGTCGTATGTGCGCGTCGGCATCGACCCGACGCAGGTAACTACAGATTTGTCGGGCGTCCGAGACGCGTTCAAGCACGGGGTGCAGTCGGCGCGGGAGGCGCCCAATCAAACTGGGAACCTGCTTGCGCTGACGCCGTTCATACCGAAGCGGGTGGTCAAACTGGCGGCCGATCTGTTGTTCGGCTTCGGTGATTCCGCCGTAGTCTGTTCCAATCTCGGCGATGTGGACCCCGCGGTAGCCCGTCCCGATGGCACCGACGCCGAACACGTCATGCTGCGAGGGGTGGACCAAAACGTAACGCGTCAGTACATCGAGAGCGTGGGCGGCCAACTTGTCGTCAACGGTGCTCGTATCGTCGGCAAGATGTCCATTAGCGTTATTGGCTACCAGCGCGGGGGGGGAATAACTCGAAGCCCCATCTCCGTGAGCTGGTAGCGAACACACTGAAAGAGTTCGGCCTGAGCGGCATCCTCGAGTAGTGGTCACGCCGACAACTGGGCTTTGCATTTAGATTAGGGGTTACCGATCATCTCAGACGCGTTGGCGAGCGGCATCCTCTAGGAGATCGGCGGCCCGGGTCACGCTGGCCTCGGTTTTGGTCATCTGGGTCGCGATTTCACGGGCCCGGGCGACGTACTCTACTCCGGCGCGAGAATGGTGCGCAGGCCTCTTATGTCTGTATTTAGGTTGCTATCACTGGTTGAAGCTTCAAATGCAAGCTTCGCACAAAGACTATTCGTCGAATTTCAGTCCGAGCCGCATACAAGCGCGCGCCATCGAACTGAGACTCACCGACCACCACGTCGAAGCCAACCGATACATCGTGGCTGTTCTGAGCAAGCGTAGCGGGTTAGCTCGACATATGTGGAAAAATCGGCTCGACGTACCAAAATTTGCGGGCCCTTGCGCGACGCCGAGCCCGCCAACCCAGCTACCCTCACTCCTGCTAGCGCCCGAACCTCGGGTGCCTTTGTATTTGTCAAGCCGCCGTTGCGGATTGATCGGCGAGCTTGTCATTGTGATGGCGTTCGTCGGGGATCGTGGCCCGCCGTAGCCAAACCACGCGAAAAATCGACGTTAACAGTTGATCTCTGCAATCAGATCGAATTCGGCGAAGGTACGCGATACGATTTCCTGCAACTCGTTTTTAGTATTTGGCCGGCCGGCAAGATATCCATTGATCCTGATAAAGACTTTCCCGCTGGCCCGCCCCGAGGCCAAAAACAGTTGTCCGCCCATGGCCTCGAGTATGCTTTTATTCATATCGGGCTCGAGGTTTCTCATGTTCACATAGTCGGCATCGGTGCCGTCGGGCCGGTTCGTTCCTGGGGGCAGGTCACCGAGATTGGAGCAAGTGACCCTAAGGCCGGTACCACCCGCCACCATCCCTGCTAGACGGTATGGGGGGCTGGGGCCTCCGCTCACATGTGAACGTGGGTTGCCGACAGGGTGGTCCTGGCCGGTAGAGCCACAAGATGTGGGAGGCCCCAGTGAGGAATTATCGTACGAGCCAATCT
>NZ_JBKQQD010000047.1:0-42461 GCF_052144515.1 Mycobacterium sp.
GGCTCGGGTCATGCGAGCGCTGCAACTACGCCAAAGAAGCCGACGGCTGGCGGGTCAGCACCGGCATGGACGAAAATCACACGCACACAGCGCAATTCACTACACCGACGGGTAGGCGATACCGGTCGGGCGCCCCGCCGCGCGCGCCGGCGATCACGATCAGTGATGTCGAGGTCCGAGTCGGCATCGCGCTCGCGCGACACGCCGCCTAGCCCGAGTTGCGTCGACCGGTGGCATCGGCCGGCAACTAAGCCATACCGGACACGACATTCCCGGCCCAAACAGACACTGCCTAGACGAACGCCTCCACCGGCGGGCACGAGCAGACCAGGTTGCGGTCGCCATACGCCCCGTCGATGCGACGCACCGGCGGCCACACCTTGGGCCGGAACCCCTTCCCGAGCGGATAGGCGGCCTCTTCGCGGGTGTACGGGTGATCCCAGTCGGAAACCAGCAGGCACTCGGCGGTGTGCGGTGCGCCCCGCAGCGGGTTGTCTTCAACAGGCCACTCCCCTGCGCCGACCCGGTCGATCTCGCCGCGGATGGCGATCATGGCGTCACAGAACGCGTCGATTTCGGCCAGGCTCTCGCTCTCGGTGGGCTCCACCATCAGTGTGCCGGCCACCGGGAAGCTCATGGTCGGTGCGTGGAAGCCGTAGTCCGCCAGGCGTTTTGCGACATCGTCGACGGTCACGCCGGTGGACTTGGTAATCGGCCGCAGATCAAGGATGCATTCGTGGGCGACCATGCCGTTCTCGCCGGTGTAGAGCACCGGAAAGTACTCGTCGAGCCGACGGGCGATGTAGTTGGCCGAGGCGATCGCGGTCAGCGACGCCGCCCGCAGACCGTCGGCGCCCATCATCCGGATGTAGGCCCAGGTGATCGGCAGGATCGACGCCGACCCGTACGGCGCCGACGAGACCGGCCGGCCGTCGGGCAGCTCCGGCGCGTATGGGTGACCGGGCAGGAACGGAGCCAGATGCGAGCGCGCCGCCACCGGACCGACGCCCGGGCCGCCGCCGCCGTGCGGAATGCAGAACGTCTTGTGCAGGTTCAAGTGGCTGATGTCGCCGCCGAACTTCCCCGGCCGGGCCAGACCGACCAGCGCGTTAAGGTTGGCGCCGTCGATGTAGACCTGACCGCCGGCGTCGTGCACGGCCGCGCAGATGTCGGCGATGTCGTGCTCGTAGACGCCGTGCGTGGACGGGTAGGTGATCATCAGGGCCGCCAGCCGGTCCGCATGCTCGGCGACCTTGGCCCGCAGGTCGTCGAGGTCGACGTCGCCGTTGGCGCGGCAGGCCACCACGGCCACCCGCAGCCCGGCCAGCGCCGCCGAGGCCGCGTTGGTGCCGTGTGCGCTGGACGGGATTAGGCAGATGTCGCGGTGCGGCTCGCCCCGGCTTTCGTGGTAGTCGTGGATCGCCAGCAGGCCGGCATACTCGCCTTGCGAGCCGGCGTTGGGTTGCAGCGAGACGGCGTCGTAGCCCGTGATGTCCACCAGCCAGCCCTCCAGGTCGGCGATGAGCCGACGCAGCCCCGGGGTGTCGGCGATCGGGGCGAACGGATGCTGACGCGCGAATTCGGGCCAGGCGATCGGTTCCATCTCGGCCGCGGCGTTGAGTTTCATGGTGCACGAGCCGAGCGGAATCATGCTGCGGTCCAAGGCGATGTCCTTGTCCGCCAGCGCCCGCAGGTACCGCATCATCGACGTCTCGGTGCGGTATTGGGTGAATGCGGGGTGGGTGAGGAACTCCGAGGTGCGCATCGTGATATCGGTGCCGGCCGGGTCGGCGGGCGAGACCCCGAAGGCGTCCAGAACTGCCGCCACATGGGCGTCGGTGGTGGCTTCGTCGCAGGCCACCGACACATGATCGGCGTCGACGCGCCATAAGTTGATGCCCTGTGCCTTGGCCTTGGCCAGCACCTCGTCGGCACGTCCCGGCACGTGGGCCAGCACGCTGTCGAAGTACGTGTCGTGCACCAGCGCGTCGCCCAGTGCGGCGGCGATGGTCTCGGCATGGGAGTGCACGCGGCGGGCGATCGCGCTCAGCCCGTCGGCGCCGTGGTAGCTGGCGTACATCGCGGCCATCACCGCCAGCAACACCTGCGCGGTGCAGATGTTGCTGGTCGCCTTGTCGCGGCGGATGTGCTGCTCGCGAGTTTGCAGCGCGAGCCGGTAGGCCGGGGACCCGTCGGCATCCACGGACACGCCGACCAGCCGGCCCGGCAGCTGACGGGCATGCTTGGTGCGCACCGCCAGGTACCCGGCGTGTGGGCCGCCGAATCCCATTGGCACACCGAATCTTTGGGTGGTACCGAACGTGACGTCCGCGCCGATCTCGCCCGGCGGTGTGATCAGCGTCAGCGCCAACAGGTCGGCGCCGACGGCGACCAGTGCGCCGCGGTCATGCGCCTGGGACACCAAAGCCGACCAGTCCGTGATCCGGCCGCTGGCGCCGGGCAGCTGGGTGATGACGCCGAAGAATTCACCGTCGGGCAGGCCGTCACGCAGGTCGGCGGTAACGATTTCGATGCCGAACGGCTTGGCGCGGGTGGCCAGCACCGCCGCCGTCTGGGCGAAGACATCGGCGTCGACGGCCAGGCGGTTGGCACTGCTTTCGGCCGCGCGGCGTGACGCCGCGCGGTGCATCAACGTCATGGCCTCGGCGGCCGCGGTGCCCTCGTCGAGCATGGACGCGTTCGCGATCTCGAGGCCGGTGAGGTCGGTGACCATGGTCTGGAAGTTGAGCAGCGCTTCCAGCCGGCCCTGACTGATCTCGGGCTGATAAGGCGTGTAGGCGGTGTACCAGGCCGGGTTCTCCATGATGTTGCGCAGCAGCACCGGGGGTGTGAGCGTGTCGTAGTAGCCCTGCCCGATCATCGAGACCGCAGCGGTGTTGGAGTCGGCCAGCGCCCGCAGCTCGGCCAGCGCCTCGGCCTCGCCGGCGGCCGGCGGGAGCCGGTCCAGGCCCGGCGCTTCACCGGTGTCGGAGAGCTTGTCGAGGATGCCGGTCGGGACCGCCTTATCCGCCAGTGCGTCGAGCGAGTCGACTCCGATGACGCCAAGCATGGTGGCGACGGCCTGGCTATCCGGGCCGATGTGACGGTCTGCGAAGTTTGATTGGTCGGGCACTGGCGAACTCCTGACGGACTATTACAGGGGCAGAGGACTACTGGCCCTCTCCCTCTGTCTTCACCCATTCGCCGGGCGCCTGAGAGATTCAGCGCCCGTACTGCCCCGGTCGCCTTTCCCCATCGGCGGGCGTGGACCGTTACCGGTCGCCACCGCTTTCCAGAGGCATCGTTATCTCACGCGGTCCGGGTGCCTGAGAGGTTGACGGAGAGGTGTTGCTCCTTCGGCGTCTGTAGCTGGCCGCCACAGAACTCTCCCACGCGAGGGCGATGCATACCCGACTTTACCCGCGCACCCCGGTCCGGGGCGAACGCCAGGGATGGCGTGCCGTGTTAGCCGATCTTGCGGTCGCGATGCTTGCGACGGGAAGCCAGCTCGTCTTCCGGGGCGGCAATCGACTCGCCGCCGTCGGCGCGCTCACCGGCGAAGTCGGCGATGACGCCGGTCAGCTCGCGCATCGCGCCGGACACGGCGATGCCGAACACGCCCTGCCCGCCCTGCAGCAGGTCGACGACCTCTTCGGCCGACGTGCACTCGTACACCGTGGTGCCGTCGGAGAACAGGGTGATGTTGGCCAGGTCCTGGACGCCGCGCTGGCGCAGATGGTCAACGGCAACGCGGATGTTGTGCAGTGAGATACCGGTGTCGAGCAACCGCTTGACGATCTTGAGAACCAGGATGTCCTTGAACGAGTAGAGCCGCTGGCTGCCGGAGCCCGCCGCGCTGCGGATGGAGGGCACGACCAGCGAGGTGCGTGCCCAGTAGTCCAGCTGGCGATACGTGATTCCGGCGATTTGGCAGGCACTGGGCCCGCGGTAACCGACCAACTCGTCGGGCACGGAATCGTCGGGAAACAGACCCGGTTGCACGGGTGCGGTCGCCGCGGTGGGGCCACTGAGGCCACTATCACCCCTGTCACCACTGGTCGCGCCGTCCGCGTGGTCACCAAGGTCCAGTTGACCTTGACGTGGCTGCTCGCTCACGGTGGTTCCTCTCGCCGATCGCGCTGTGGTCGCTAGCTGCGTCTCTGGCTGCCTGGACAGCCACCCTTGGTCAGGCCCGAGTGTGAAAAGCTTACTGCTGTTCGATAGCCGCCGTGCCCTAAGTCGTCATCAAAGTATGGCCGCCGCCCGGTTCGGTATGGGGCTAACCGCCAGGCGTGTCGCATTCCGGTGCTATATGAGATGCATCCGTGATATTGACCTCCCCCGTAACACCTAAACCTCTCGCCGGGCTAGGGCTAAATTGCCCAGCTCCTCCCCACCCCGCTTCGCGGGCTGCATCGGCAGAATCCTCGGTCGGGCTAGGTGGCTTTGAAATCGTCGGGTGAGACGCTGTCGAGGAACTCCTTGAACTTCTCCACCTCGTCCTCGCGGACGGCGGTGCCGGCCTCTTCGTCGCCTTCGTCGGGGATCAGCAGGCCGGCCTGGGCCAGCACCGCCTCCTCGACGTAGATCGGGACGCCGACCCGCAGGGCGATCGCCACGGAGTCCGAGGGACGCGCCGACACTTTGATATCACGGTCAAAGATCAGATCGGCGTAGAAAGTGCCCTCCTGCAGATCCACGATCCTAACCTCTTTGAGCGAATGTCCAAGCGCGGCAATGAGATCCCTGATCAAATCATGCGTCAGCGGGCGGGGTGGCTCGACGCCTTGCTGCTCCAGCGCGATCGCGGCGGCCTCCGACTGGCCGATCCAGATCGGCAGGTACCGGTCACCGTTGGCTTCGCGCAGTAACAGCACCGGCTGGTTCTGCGGCTGCTCGACACGAATGCCGACAACACGAACTTCACCCATCTGTGTTTGCCCTCCGCCATGCTGCCGAACACCAAGCTGTCCAACGAAGTCTAATCCTCAGCGGTGCAGAACGTCGCGCACCGCAGACTTGATCAACGAGGTGTGCAAAGTGATGGCCAGGGCGGCGACTTCCCGCGCCAAGTCGTCGGCGCGGTCGCGGGCACCGGCCCTACCGGCTTTGACCAACGGCCCGGCGATCTGGGCGATCAGGTCGGACTGTCGGTCGGCCGCCGAGCGGAACGCCCTCAGATGGCGCGGTTCGACGCCGTACTCGGACAGCGCCCGCGCACATTGGAGAATCACGACCGCGTGTTCGTCAAAGAAACCCCCCGGCCCCGTGGTGATGACTCCCGCCCTGAGCAGCGCCGTCAGCAGGTTGTCGTCCACTCCCGAGCGCTCCAGGACGTCGTCCCGGCTCAGCCGGACGGGGGCGGGCGACACCGCCTTGAAATCGGATCCCGCGTCGGATCCGGCCTGGTACTCATCCCCGGTGTCCGCCACTGACACCAATCGCGGTACGCCATAAGGCGATCCGAACGGCGGTAGCTCACCGTCGGGCTGCGCGTCCAGCTGCGCGCGGATGACCTTCAGCGGCAGGTAGTGATCGCGCTGGGCGGTGAGGATGAAACGCAGCCGCGCGCAGTCGTACGCAGTGAATCTCCGATAGCCCGACGCGGCGCGCTGCGGCGTCACCAGCCCCTCCGCCTCTAGGAAGCGAATCTTGGAGATGGTGACATCGGGGAAATCCGGCCTCAACAGCTCGAGGACCCCCCCGATCGACATCCCGGCCAGTGCCGAGCTATCGGGTGCGCTCACTAGCCTCCGGTTCCCCCGTCGTCGTCGCCTTGCTTGGGTCCGGTCAAAAACACCAAGCGGAACTTGCCGATCTGCACTTCGTCACCGTTTGCCAACACAGCTGAATCCACCGGCTCGCGGTTGACGTAGGTGCCGTTGAGGCTGCCGACGTCGACGACGTGGAACTCGTTGCCTTCCAACCGGAATTCGGCGTGGCGACGACTCACGGTGACGTCATCGAGGAAGATGTCGCTGTCGGGGTGCCGGCCGGCGGACGTAATGGCCTGGTCGAGCAGGAAGCGCGACCCCGCGTTGGGTCCCCTTTTGACGACTAGCAACGCCGAGCCGGTCGGGAGTCCTTCGACCCCGGATACCGTGCTCTCGGTGCCCGCTTGTGCCGGGGCATCCAGTTCGTTGAGGAAGTCGGCGCGAAAGACCGAGGTCGTCTCCACCGTGACTTCATCAGAAGTCTGGTCTTGCGAACTTCCTGAGTCCATGTCCGTCACCCGCTGCTCCTTCTGGCCGCTGTGGCGTTGTCTAACCGGGCCGCTCGGCCGGCTTCATACTAGATTCTCCGCCTTGTTTTACCGATTACTACCGTCTCAACCTTCCCAATGCTCTCTGAAGCCCAACAAAGCCTCCTAAAGCCTCCTAAAGCCTCCTAAAGCCTCCCAAGCCGGTGTGTTGACCGTACCGCGCACCGGCCCGCATTGTGCCCCCACCGCAGGATGAGCCGGGATGGTCCATGGCCCGCATCGGCGCGGCGCTGGCAGGCACCTTAGCAACCGTCATTCGGTCAGAGTGCCGCGGTAGGCCTCAGCGTCGAGCAACTCCGCAACCGTCGACTCCAAAGCGGCCACGTCGGAGGCCTGGACATCCACCAGCCAGCCCGCACCGTACGGGTCGGAGTTCACCAGCTGCGGGCTGCCGTCCAGATCGCTGTTGACGGCCAAGACCTTGCCCGAGACCGGCGCGTAGAGGTCCGACACCGACTTCGTCGATTCCACCTCGCCGAAGGACTCGCCCGCGGCCACCTCGCTGCCGACGTCGGGCAGCTGAACAAAGACGACGTCACCCAGCGCCGACTGCGCGAAATCGGTGATCCCGATGCGCACGGTGGTCTCCCCGCTGCGGCGAACCCACTCGTGTTCGGCGGTGTAGTGCAGATCGGCGGGGATGTCGCTCACGATGATCCTGTTCTGGTGTTGTGGTCGGGCTGGTTCACTTGACGGGCTGAGCGTATTGGTGCTGTTTCGGTTGCCGCAAGGTGGTCACGTCCACCCTGTCGGCCTGTTGCACGTTCATGCGCGCACCCACGCGTTTGACGCTGTCCTCCGCGCCGCCGGGAATGTTCATTGCGGCGGACAGGGTCGGCGGATCACCAATCGCCAGAATCGAATACGGCGGCGACAGTGTCTGGTTGTCGATGGTCAGTGAGCCGGGGACGCCGACCACCCAGGTATCGACGCCGACGCGCACAGAATCGCGCGCATCGTTGATCTCGATCGCCTCGGCACCCGCGGCACGCAACTCGTTGATCACGTCGAGCATCGCTTCCGGTGCCACCCCGGGTCCGGGATCGTCGATCGTCAACGTGACACCACGCCCGGTGGCGCCCACCGCACCGACGAGGATGGACAGCGCAGCCAACCTGGCCTGAGCGCTCTGGATGGCGGCCTGATCGGTGTTGCCCGAGGCTTGCAGGGAGTTCAGCGTGTTCTGCAGGTCGGTCACCTCGCTGTTCAGCGTGGCTTCGCGCTGCCGCAGCGAATCCAGCAGCACCAACAGATCCGCCGGACGGGCGGTTTCCAGCGAATCACCGGACCTCGTCTGGCGGGCCTGGGTGACGATGGCGATCCCCAGGACCAGGCACAACACGATCGCCAGCGCTCCGAACGCCAACCGGGATCGCCCGCCCCGCAGCAGTCCGGACAGCCTGCCCGCGTGTACCGGCCCGACCTCCGGCCGCGGAAGGTCGGCGGGCAGCTCGTGACGGCCGTGCTCTGGGAGGTCTTGGCTCTCGCTCATCTCGTCTCCGTCATGCCCCGAACAGCCGGCGCCGTAGTGCGGCCGCATTGCCGAAGATGCGGATACCCAGGACGACGATGATCGCGGTGGACAACTGCGTGCCAACCCCCAGCTGGTCGCCGACGTAGACGATGAGGGAGGCCACCAGCACGTTGAACACGAACGACACGACGAAGACCTTCGGGTCGAAGATCCGCTCGAGGTAGGCGCGCAGCCCGCCGAACACCGCGTCGAGGGCGGCGACCACCGCGATCGGCAGGTAGGGCTGGATGGCCTCGGGCACGCTGGGGTGGAAAACCAAACCCAGCACGATGCCGATGGCAAGCGCCGCGATACCGATCATGCCGCGGGGACTTCTTTCACTAGGGCCCAATCTGTTTGGCGAACTTGACATCCCGGACTGCGCCGGCCGGCAGTGAAAGGCCGTCGGAAACGTTGACGGTGACGCCGACACCGTAGGAGACCTCCAGCAGCCGTAGACGCTGCAGACCGGGGCTGTGGTCGAAGACGTCTCGCATCGCGTGCGGCGGCCCGACGGCCAGGATCGTGTAGGGGCTGCCGGTGGGGTTGTTGTCGACCAGGATCGCGCCGCCGGCCTGCCGGATGGTCACGTTCGGCCCGATCCGGGCGCCGCCGACCGAGATGGCCTCGGCGCCACTGGCCCACAATGAGTTGACGACGAGCTGCAGGTCGCGGTCCAGAATGATTTGCCGGCTGCCGTTGACCCGCTGCTTGGACACGTCGGACAGATTCGGGCTAACGCCGGGATCGGTGATGGTCACCGTCAGGCCCGGCCCGATGACGGCGGTGCTAGCCGCCGCGAGGCTGAGCGCGTCGAGGCGGGTCAGCAGGCGCTGCCCTTCGGCGTCGCTGGCGAGTGCGCGCCGTTGGACGTCGTCGAGTTGCCTGGTGAGCACGCTGCGCCGTTGGGCCAACTTGGTGGCAGAGGCTTCGGTTGACCGCACGCTGGTTGCCAGCAGCTGCTGGGCGGTGCGCACCCCGGGCGCAACCGAGCGGGCCTGCGCGACCGCGGCGGCGAACACCGCGGCGACCAGCGTCGCGGCCAGGGCCTGCCAGAACCAGCCGAAAACGCGGGCCCCCGTGCTCGGCGGTGTGGTCGAGCGTGCGGCGGCTGCCGCGGCGTAACCGGGGTCCAGGTGTTCCGACAGCAGCGCGCGCAGCAATGAGGGCACCGGGATGTGCTTGGGCCGCGTCGCGTGGGCGCTGTATCCGGCGTTGGGGTCATAGCCGCCGAGCGGCCGGTCGGGTTCAGCCATGTTTACCTGCTTTGGGGGCGAGCCGCTGATCGGCCTTGCTGAGCTTGGGCATTTGGCGCACCACCAGCGTTATCTGCACCGCGTAGAGCACGAACGCCCACAGGTACATGTACATACCCCAGATCAAAAACCCCCACCCGAAGTCCCCCACCACCCGGCTCCACAGCGCGGGCCACTGTCCCAGCAGCACCAGCGGAAAGCCTGACATCAACGCGAACGTCGCGGCCTTGCCGACGTAGGTCACCGGCAGCGCCGACAGTCCGCGACTGCGCAGCAGCGGCAGCGTCGCAGCCAGCAGCGCGTCGCGCGCCAGCAGGGTGATGACGAACCACCACGGCACGATCCCGCGCACCGCCATCGCGACGGGAACCGCAACCATGTAGAGGCGATCGACGGCCGGGTCCAGCAGGACCCCTAACCGCGAGGACTGGTTCAACGACCGGGCGATCTTGCCGTCGGCCCAGTCGGAGGCGCCGCTGAACATCAGGATCGCCACCGCCCAGCCCTCGGCGTGCGCGACCAGCAGCACGTAGATAAAGACCGGGATGAGCGCCAAGCGGACGGCGCTGAGCAAGTTGGGTACGGTCAGCACCCGATCTGGTGGAAGCTCGGCCTCCATGAGCCGTGACCTTAACGCGGGAAGGATGTGGTCCGCACTTGGGACCAAGGGGGACCAAGCGGACCACGGCTCAGCGGAACACCCCGGGCAGGCTCAGGGTGGACAGCGTGTCATCGGAAAGCGGGTTGTCGTTGACCATGTAGGTCCACGTCGACGTCGGCCGCGCCAGTTTGGACAGATCCAGCCCCTGCTCCTCTTCGAGGACGTTCGCGGTTTCGAACGTCTGCTGGGCCGCCTCGATCGCATCCGCCGCCAGCGACGCGAACGCGTCGACGGCCAACCGGTGAAACTCGTCGAGTGGGTTTTGCCGACCCAGCGCCCGCAAATGGATGCTCTCGCGGATGTCGGCCAGATAGGCCAGATGATCGGCCCAGCCCCGATCGAGGTGGTACAGCATGATCTGCCGGCAGATCGTCTCGAGGCGATCCTCGGAGGCGTCCTTGGACATTGCCTGAGCCAACTCGTCGTAGCGGTCCGGCGCCAGTTCGGCCAGTTCCTCGCGCGCGGTTGCGGTGCGCAGCAACGTGTTTCGCCGGTCGACGATGATGGCGCGTTGCTGAGCGATCAGCTGGTTGTAGCGCCACGTGTTCGCGTGCACATCCAACAGCCGGCCCTCGGCGACGCGCTGCGCGTGGTCGAGCAGGCCGCTGGTCTTGGGGCTGACGATCCGGCCGTCCTCGTCGGTTTCCATGGGCAGTTTGTTGCGCTCGAGGTTGGCCGCGACGACGTCGTCCTCCCAACTCGAGAAGAACACCGACGACCCCGGATCGCCCTGGCGACCCGCCCGGCCGCGCAGTTGGTTGTCCAGGCGCTGGGTGTGATGGCGGCCCGTGCCGACCACGTGCAGGCCGCCCAGTTCGGCGACCCTGTCGTGATCGGACTCGTCGGACCCGCCGAGCCGGATGTCGGTGCCGCGCCCGGCCATCTGAGTGGACACCGTGACCGTGCCATGAGTGCCGGCCTCGGCGATCACCTGCGCCTCCTCGGCGTCGTTCTTCGCGTTGAGCACAACTGCGGGTACGCCGCGGCGCACTAGTCGCTCGTGTAGCTCCTCGGACTCGGCGACGTCTCGCGTGCCGACGAGCACCGGCTGGCCGGTCTTGTGCACCTCGGCGATGTGATCGACGATCGCGTCGTTCTTGGCGGCGGCGGTGATGTAGACCCGGTCGGATTCGTCCTCGCGAATGTTGGGGGTGTTCGGCGGTATCGGTGACACACCGAGCTTGTAGAACTGGCGCAGCTGCTCACCGGCGGCCAGCGCGGTGCCCGTCATTCCGCACACGGTGGCGTAGCGGTTGATCAGCGCCTGCACCGTGATGGTGTCGAGCACCTCACCGGTCTCGGTGGTCTCGATGCCCTCCTTGGCCTCGACGGCGGCCTGCAGGCCGTCCGGCCAGCGCTGCAGTTGCGCGATGCGGCCACGCGAGGCGTTGATCAGGTGCACCGCGTCGTCGCGGACGATGTAGTGCACGTCGCGCTGCAACAGGACATGCGCGTGCAGCGCGACGTTGACCTCGGTCAGTGTGGTGCCGACGTGTTCTTCGGAGTACAGGTCGATGCCGCCGAGCGCCTTTTCCACCTTGCGCGCGCCGACCTCGGTCAAATGCACGTTGCGGCTGTCGGAGTCGGTGTCGTAATCGCTGCCGGCGACCAGCTCACCGACCAGGGTGATGATCTCCAGCCGAGGCGTCTCGCGGTGGGTGGTCCCCGCCAGCACCAGCGGGACCAGCGCCTCGTCGACCAGCACGGAGTCAGCCTCATCGATAAGGGCCACATCGGGATTGGGCGACACCAGGTCGGCGACGTCGGTGACCAGCTGATCGCGCAGCACGTCGAAGCCGATCTCGTTGACCGAGGCGTAGGTGACGTCGCAGCCGTAGGCGGCCCGGCGTTCCTCGCTCGTCGACTCCGCGGTGATCCAGCCGACCGTCAGGCCCAGCGACTCGATCAGCGGCCCCATCCACTCCGCGTCGCGGTGGGCCAGGTAGTCGTTGATGGTCACGACGTGCACGTGCCGACCGGCCAGCGCGTAGCCGGCGGCCGCGATGGCCCCGGCGAGAGTCTTGCCCTCACCGGTCGCCATCTCGATAACGTCACCGGCAAGCATGCGCAGGGCCCCGAGCAGCTGCACGTCAAATGGACGGAGCGCGGTCGCTCTTTCGCCCGCCTCCCGGGCAATCGCAAGGAACTGCGGGATGTCTTCGGACTCGGCGAGGTCTTCGAGCTTGAGCAGTCCGGCCGCCTTGCGCAGCTTCTCGTCGTTGAGGTCGGCGGCTTCCTCGTTGTACTCCTCCGAGGCGGTGACCTGGGTGAGGGAACGGCTCTGGTTCTTCTCGGTGCTGGCGCCGAGCAATCGCCAAAATCGGCCGCTCAGACGGCCGGGTTGCGCACGGGTGGTCTTGGGCACAGGTCAACGGTACGCGACCGCGTACCCGGCGCGAGCGTGCGTGTTTGTGCGTGACACGCCGGGCACGGGCGTGCAAATGCGCACGTTCGCGGCTCGTCAGGCCAGGTTCGACCGGCGTGGGTAGACGACGTTCGGGTCGGTGAGCACGTTGACGACGGCGGGTAGCCCACTGGCGAAGGCACGCCCGAGTGCGGGGCGCAGCTCGGCCGGGGTGGATACCAGCTCGCCATGGCCTCCCAGGGCGCGCACGACCTCGTCGTAGCGGGTGCCCGGGCGCAGCTCGGCGACCACCGAATAGCCGTACAGGGCCTCCATGGGGTGCTTTTCCAGCGCCCAGATTCCGTTGTTGCCGATCACCGAGACGACCGGCACGTTGTGCCGGACCAGGGTGTCCCATTCCATGCCGCTGAAGCCGAATGCGCCGTCGCCCTGCAGCAGGACGACCTGACGGTCGGGCCGGGCGAGTTTGGCGGCCAACGCGTAGCCGGGCCCCGAACCGAGGCAGCCGAACGGCCCGCTATCCAGCCAGCAGCCCGGCAGATAACTGTCGATCACCCGGCCGGCGTAGGAACCGAAATCCCCGCCGTCGATGACGACGATGGCGTCGCGGTCCAGCATCGGCGCCAGTTCCGCATATACCCGCATCGGATGCAGCGGGGTCCGGTCGTCGGCCAGCTCGGCTCTCTCGAGGTCGCGTGCCGCGGTCTCGGCCGTCCGCAGCTCCTCGATCCAGTCTTGATGGTCGGTCCCACCCGTTCCTGCCAGCGCCGAGAGGGTCGCCGTCAGGTCCCCGTAGAGTCCGGCCGCGACGGGCCGCGGATGCTCGCGATCCGGGATGACACGGTCGGCCACGATGAGCTGGGTCTGCGACCCGAACACCTTGCCGAAGCCCAGCCGGAAATCCATCGGCACCCCGATCACCACGGCAACGTCGGCCTCGCCCAACGCTTTTGAGCGCGCGCGAGAGAAGGCCAGCGGGTGGTCGGCGGGCACCGCACCGCGAGCCATCCCGTTCATCAGCACCGGGATCCGCCGTTGCTCGGCCAGGCGCAGCAACGCGCCCTCCCCGCGTCCCCACCACACGTTGGTTCCCGCCATGATCACCGGGCGCTGCGCCGCGGACAGCAGCTCGCAAGCCCGGTCCAAGGCGTCGGGGTCGGCGCCCGGCGAGGGCGGCAGGTCGTCCAGGGCGCCGGGTCGGCCGTCATCGTCCGACGTGGAAAAGACGTGGGAAAACACGTGGTCCATCGGGAAGTCGACGAAACCGACGCCCGAGGGGGCGCCCACCGTCGCCCGCAATGCTTCGTCGACAAGCCGACCCGCGGCCTCGGCCGACTGCGCGGTCGCCGCGAAGCGGGCCAGCGGTGCCACGAACGGCACGTGGTCGATCTCCTGTAGCGACCCCATGCCCCAGCGCAGCGCCGGGGCCCGGCCGCCGAGAACGAGCAGCGGAGAGGAGTTCTGCTGCGCGGCGGCCATCGCGCTCATCCCGTTGGTGACGCCTGGACCTGCCGTCAGCGCGGCCACCCCCGGCACCCGGGTCACCTTCGACCAGCCTTCGGCGGCGAAGGTGGCGGTCTGCTCGTGGCGGGTGTCGATCAGCCGGATGCCCTCGCTGCGGCAGCCGTCGTAGATGGAGAACAAGTGGCCGCCGGACAGGGTGAACACCGTGTCGATGCCGCTGGCCCGCAGTCGCCGCGCGATCAACTGGCCGGCATGCACGGTCTGGGTGGAGGGAGCTTCGAGACTCATATCCGGAGCCTATCCACCACCTTCGGGTACCTTCGCCGACAGGGATTTCTGATGAGGCGCCGGCGGGGCGCCTCGAGGGCAAGGAGACGTGAAAGTGGAGCCGAAGCCGTTCAAACCGTCCATCAAATGGTCGGCGGCCTTCCACGATTCCGTGCTGTGGTCGGCAAAAGCGTGGGCGATCAGCGCCGTGGTCGTCCTCGTCGTGCTGGTGCTGATTCGGTACTTCACCGTCTGGGGCCGGCAGTACTGGCGGATCACCGGTGCCTACTTCACTGGGCGGCGAGCCGTGCCGGTGTGGCTGATGTTCGGCGTGTTGCTGTTCTCGGTCATCGTCGCGGTGCGGCTCAACGTGTTGTTCAGCTACCAGAGCAACGACCTGTACACGGCGCTGCAGACGGCGTTCGAAGGCATCGCCGTGGGCAACGACGAGGTCAAAAACTCAGGGATCCATGGCTTTTGGATGTCGCTCGCGATCTTCTGCTTCTTGGCGAGCTTGTTCATCGGCCGAGTGGTGCTCGACATCTATCTGACCCAGCGCTTCATCATCGCGTGGCGGGTGTGGCTCACCGGACACCTCACCGACGACTGGCTGGACGGCAGGGCCTACTACCGGGATCTTTTCATCGACAACACCATCGACAACCCCGACCAGCGCATTCAACAAGACGTCGACATCTTCACCACCGGCGCGGGCGCCACCCCGAACATCCCGTCCAACGGTACGACGTCCACGTTGTTGTTAGGCGCGGTCCATGCCGTGGTGTCGGTGATCTCCTTCACCGCGATCCTGTGGAAGCTCTCGGGGCACCTGAACATCCTCGGCTTCCAGTTGCCGCGCGCGTTGTTCTGGATCGTCCTGCTCTACGTGCTGGTCGCGACGGTCGTCGCGTTCTGGCTGGGGCGCCCGCTGATCTGGCTCAGCTTTAGCAACGAGAAGCTCAATGCCGCATTTCGTTATGCCCTGGTGCGGTTGCGCGACGCCGCGGAGGCGGTGGGCTTCTACCGCGGTGAAAGAGTGGAGCGGCTGCAACTGTGGCAGCGCTTCACCCCGATCATCGACAACTACCGCCGCTTTGTGCGACGCACCATCGTGTTCAACGGATGGAACTGGACGATGACTCAGATCATCGTCCCACTGCCCTGGATCGTTCAGGCACCACGGTTGTTCGCCGGGGAGGTCCAGTTCGGTGACGTGGGCCAGTCGGTGACCGCCTTCGGCAACATCCACGAATCGCTGTCGTTCTTCCGCAACAACTACGACGCGTTCGCGGCGTTCCGTGCGGCGATCATCCGGTTACACGGGCTGGTGGACGCCAACGAGCAGGGCCGCCAATTGCCGAAGGTGGCAACCGCGCCCACCGATGACGGCTCGGTGCGACTCGACGGCATCGAGGTGCGCACACCGACAGGTGAGCAGTTGATCCATCCACTCGACCTGCAGTTGAACAGCGGTGACTCGCTGGTGGTCGTCGGCCCGTCGGGCGTTGGCAAGACAACGCTGCTGCGCAGCCTGGCGGAATTGTGGCCGTTCGCGTCGGGCACACTGCGCAGGCCCGACGGCGACAACCAGACGATGTTCCTGTCGCAGCTGCCCTACGTGCCGCTGGGTGATCTGCGCGGCGTCGTCTCCTACCCGAACGAACCCGGCGATATTTCCGATGACACCCTGCGCGAGACCCTGACCAAGGTGGCGCTGGCCCCGTTGGGCGACCGGCTCGACGAGGAAGAGGACTGGGCCAAGGTGCTCTCCCCGGGTGAACAGCAGCGCATCGCCTTTGCCCGCATTCTGCTGACCAAACCGCGGGCGGTCTTCCTCGACGAGGCCACCTCCGCGCTGGACCCCGGGCTGGAATACGCGCTCTACCAGCTGGTGCGCACCGAACTGCCCGACTGCGTCGTGGTCAGCGTCAGCCACCGGCCGACGGTCGAACAGCACCACGAGCACATTCTGGAATTGCTCGGCGAAGGCCAGTGGCGGTTGGGCCGGGTGGAAGCGGCGCCGGCGCGGGTCTAGCCTCTCGCGTTCGCTGCCGCGTGCGCTCCGGCGCGGCGCCCGAAGAACGACCCTTCGCCCAACTGGGTGCCGCTGGCGTATCCCTTGCCGTCCTCGGCGATATTGGACGCACACGCCCCGACCGCGTACAGGCCGGGCACCACCGTGTCGTCCTCGCGGAGCACCTGACCATCGACCGACGTGGCCAGTCCGCCCAGGGTGAATCCGGCATACATCGCCTTGCCCAGTGACATGTCGAACGCGCCCCATGGCCCTTTGTCTTGCGACGCAAGGAATTCCGGCTGCTTGTGGAAGTCAGGGTCCTCGCCGAGCGCGGCGTGCGTGTTGTAGCGGTCCAGCGTCGCGGCCAGGTTGCCCTCCGGGATGCCAAGCGCGGCTTCCATTTCGGCGACCGTTTCCCAGCCGTCGATCAGCGGGACCAGTGGCATCGTGGGATGTTCCAGGTGCGCCTCGTCGACGATCAAGAACGCCGCGCTGTCAGGCTGATCCATGATGAAACCCGCGGTCCGGGAATGGTAGGAGTCTTCGGCGACGAACCGCTTGCCGAGCTTGTTGACGATGATCCCGGTGAGCAGGATCGACGGCGGGTACGGCGGCGCCGTGATGAAGGCCTGATCCATGTGCTGGGTGGCGCCGCCGGCCGAGACCCCCAGCCGGATGCCCAGGCCGTCGTCATACGTGTTGCCGAGCACGAACGGCTTCTCGGCCAGCTTCGGGGTGTACTTGGCCACCATCTCCGGGTTCATCACGAATCCCCCGGCGGCAATGATCACCGACTTTGCTTTGATCGCCCCGACTTCGGCGAACCGCTTCCACAGCACGCCGCTCACCGCACCCGAACCGGCGCCCCCATCTTCCAAGATGAGCTCGGTGGCCCCGGTCTCGTAACGCACTTGCACGCCCAGGCTCGCGGCTCGCTTGAGCAGCAGGTCGATCACCATGCTGGCCCCGCCGGTGTCCCCGGGTACCGGCACCTTGTGCCCCCGCGGCGCCGGCACCGCCATCTCGAGGAACGGCCACACTTTCTCGTTGCCGGTGAACATCAACCCCTCGGTGTTGGGCTGGATCACCGCCTTCCCGGGGAAGTAGCTGCGCTCGAATTGGAAGCCCAGATCTTCCAGCCAATCGAAATGCTCGACACTGCCCTCGCAATAGGCGCGAATCTTGGCATGGTCAGGCTGCTGCGAAACCGCGACCAGGTACTTGTACATCTCCTCGGGCGAGTCGGGGTGACCCGTCGCCTGCTGCACCGCGGTCCCGCCGCCCAGGTAAAAGTGCCCTCCGGCAAGCGACGTGGTGCCGCCCGCCGCGGCAGCGCGCTCGAGCACCAGCACCCGCGCGCCCGCCCCTATTTCCTGGGCGGCGCTGACCGCCGCGCAACCACCGCCGATGCCGAAACCGATCACCACTACGTCGACGTCATCCGACCAGGACGTCACTGTGTCCGCGCCGACCGTCTCCGGTATGTCGGTGTTCACCGCTGCTCCTGTTTGATGTAGTCGTAGAAAGCCCGCATCTCCGGCGGGATGTATGCGATCTCGATGAACGGCACCCCGGCCTGCGGTGCCGACACGTAGGCGAATTGGATTCCGCCGGGCATGACGCCCTGCTGCACAACCGGGGCGCCACGATCGGCGGCGTCGGCCAGTGCCGCGTCGAACTGCTCCGGACTTTCGGCCTCCATGCAGATGTGATGCAAACCTGGCCCGGCGTCGGCCAGAAAGTCACTATAGACATTCTCCCCGCTGACCGGCTGGATCAGCTCCAGCTGCATGTCCCCGAGATAGCTCAGCGAGATGCTCGCCAGGAAATCGGCCGGCTTTCCGTGATAGCTGCAGGCGCCCGGAGCAAAGTGCACGTCGGGTATCCGCACCCACTTTCGGACACCTAAGAGGCCGGTGAGGGCCGTTTCGGTGGCATCCAGGTCCGGGGTGACCCAGGCAATCTGTATCGGCGACTGAACGGTCAGGTTCATCGTTTCGCAGGATAGCCCAGGCTGCCGGCTGGCAGAAAGACGGAGCGGAAGCCAAAATAAACTTTGCCGTGATCAGCCGGATCGGGTCGGGAGAAGCCGAGTGAACACGTTCTAATTCGGCCCTCGATCCTGGGTCAGCACGTCTATGAGCAGCCGCACCTGGGTGTCGAACACCGTGTTCGGATCGGTGAGTGTGTCGGCACCGTACTGTCCGAACACCTCCAGGCTGATCGCACCCACGACACCGGCCCACAGCAGGAAGCACTTGGCGACGACGCGATCGTCGCCGGGGAAGCCGAACTCCTGGCGAATCCGTTCGAAGTCCGATGACATGGGTTGCGGGGCAACATCATTGGTCAGTCTGATGTCTCCGGTGGCGATTCCGGCCGCGATCGCGTCGAAGAGCGCTCCCACCACGCGGGTGCCGACTCCGACGGTGCGTTCCGGCGGTGCGTGGTACCCGGGCACCGGGCTGCCGTACAGCAGGGCCCAGCCGGCGGGGTGCGCGACGGCCCATCCCCGCGCCGCGCGCGCGATCGCGATGACGTCATCGCTCCATAGGTCGGTTACGGTGTCGCGGGCCCGGTCCACGGTGTCGGCCAGCTCCGAATAGGCGTCGACCAGCAGCAAGGTCAGCAGCTCGTCGCGGCTGGAGACATACCGGTACACGGCCGAAGACACCATGCCCAGGTCGCGGGCTATCGCGCGCAGCGACAATCCGGCTGCGCCGTGACCCACCAGCTGGCGGCGGCCCAGTTCGACGATCTTGGCCTCGATCTGCGCCCGCGACTCCTGGCGTTTGCCCACGCGGCCAGTCTGGCACAACCGAGATCACCGCTCTTGCTTTTTGCTCAGGGCTGTGGCACGGTGGTCAACATAGAGAGCGCCGCTCTCGTAAGTACCGGCCGAGAGGATGCAGCATGTCCACGCGATACGACGAACCCGGGCGGGCCGCGCAGGCCGCTAACCGGGTGATCCGGTGGCTGGCCGAACTGGGCATCAGCATCGCCGGGACACGGGCGCTGCGCGTCCGCGGCCGCAAGACCGGCAAGCAGCGCGGCGTGGTGATCAACCTGCTCACCGTCGACGGCGTGGACTACGTCGTCTCACCGCGCGGGAACACCCAGTGGGCGCGCAACGTCAGGGCCGCCGGCGTCGTTGAGATCGGTCCACGCTGGCCCAAATTCAGAAGCCACAGTAGCGGCATTACCGAGGTGAGCGATGCCGCCAAGCCCGAACTCCTGAGGCGCTATCTGGCCAGGTGGTACTGGCAGGTCAAGGATTACGTCGCAGGGTTGACGCCGGAATCAACCGATGAGCAACTGCTCGCCGCGGCGCCATCGATCCCGGTGTTCGAGCTCGCACCGTCCCGCTGATCGGCGGGTCCTAACGAGGGTTCGTCGCCGCCCCGCCGAGATCCTGGCGAACCTCGTCGGTGGTGGCCCGCCACGACACCGCGGCCGGAAATTCCCCCCACACGCTGTTGAAAATCCCCACGAGCTGCCCGGGGCCGCCATTGGGCGCCAGGTACACCGGTCCGCCCGAGTCGCCTTTTTGGCTCTGCACGCCGTGGGACATGGTGAACCACCCATTGTTGACGCTCTCCACGGTTCCGCAGGTCTCACCGGTGATGACGCCGAAGTGGCAAATTGCTTGGCCGGGCGCAATCGCCACGGCCGGGTTTGATTCCAGTCGGCGCCCGCCCGGCAGAACGTCGCTCACTGCGACGTGATCGTCCAGCACGATCGCCTCGTAGTCGGAGATCAACTGATCGGTGGCCACCGTCGTGCCGCTGGGTGTGTTGTCCCGAAACGTCGCCAGGCGACCGATCAAGTGGTGGTCCCTGTCGGTGACGACGGGCCCGCCGCCTCGGCAATGCCCCGCCGTGAACGCGATCCTGGTCGCCGGGTCCACGTAGCCCAAGGTGCAGACGCGGTTGTCCTGGTGGATTTCCATGCCCGGAAAGACCAGCGTGGGATCCGCGCTGGCGGAGACGGGCGACAGCCCTGCCGCGAGCGCGGCAGCCGAAGCCGACGCGGCAAAGGCGCGCACCGTCAGGCGACGCATCATGGACTCCGATCCGTCGAGGCCGGCGCAAGCACCGGCCGCAGCTTTAGGTTACGGCCTGAACATCCCCTGTTGAGTCTTTCGCGCGGTCTGGTGCCGGCGTTACCGCGCCGTTACCACCGGGACGGCGCCGTCGGCCTGCCCGGCCCCGCGCGGCTGCCACCCCGGGGGTCCGAAGACGTAGCCCAACCGGTCGCGCAGGCGCGTCGCCGATCGCCAGTCGCGGGCCATCGCCACGTACTCGCGGGTCTGCAGCTTCCAGATGTTGAAGGTGTCGACCTTCTTGGTCAGGCCGTAATGCGGGCGGAACAGCTCGGGCTGAAAGCTGCCGAACAGCCGGTCCCAGAGGATGAGAATGCCGCCGTAATTTTTGTCCAGGTACAGCTGGTCCATCCCGTGGTGCACCCGGTGGTGCGACGGCGTGTTGAGGACGAATTCGAAGGGCCGCGGCAGTTTGTCGACCCGCTCGGTGTGCACCCAGAACTGGTAGATCAGGTTCAGCGACCAGCTGAAATACACCATCCAGGGGGGAAGCCCCAACAGCGGCAACGGAGCCCACATCAAGATCTCGCCGCTGTTGTTCCATTTCTGGCGCACCGCGGTGGCGAAGTTGTAGTACTCGCTGGAGTGGTGGGCCTGATGCGTCGCCCAGATTAGCCGGACCCGGTGAGCCATGCGGTGATAGCCGTAGTACAGCAGGTCGACGCCGAGAAGCGCGATCACCCAGGTGTACCACTTGGTGGGCGAAAGGTGCCAGGGCGCCACGTACGCGTAGATCGCGGTGTAACCCAGCAGGGCCAGTGCCTTCCAGCCGGCACTGGTGGCTATCGAGACCAGTCCCATCGAGATGCTCGCCCAGGCATCGCGGGTGAGATACGCGCCCGAAGGTGCCCGCGCCGTACCTGACTCCTCGGCCTCGATGCGTTCCAGCTTGCGGGCCGCCGTCCACTCCAGGATCAGGAGCAAGAGGAAAAACGGGATGGCGAACAGGACCGGGTCGCGTATCTGCTCGGGCAGCCCGAACCAGAAACCTGTCACCGCGTTCACACAAAACAGACTACGACGCGGCCCTCACCAGCGGGCCGACCCTTGGGTACAGACTATGAAGCGATGCCAGCAACAAATCGAGGGATGCTCAAGCTCAGTGCCACGCAGCGGCTGCTGCGTGCCACCGGTGTCCGGAATCGGCTCTTTCCGGTTACGAAGCTGGACCGCTGGGCGGCCCACCCGCGTCCGCCTTACACCGGCCGGCCGCCGAAGCGCGTGTTGAAGAGGATCGACGTCACCCGGGCGGACCTCAACGGCCGTCCGGTCTATCAGGTCAGCCCGCGACTGGTTGGCGGCGAGATCACCGGCCACCTGCTCTATCTGCACGGCGGGGCCTACGTGCTGGACCTGCTGCCGTATTTCCACTGGCCGGCCATCGCGAAGCTGGCGATCGCTCTTCGGCGGACCGTGAGCGTGCCGATCTACCCCATCGTCCCCGAGCACACCTACCGCGAGGTGTTCCCGTTCCTGCTGCAGGTGTACCGCCGCGAGCCGGAAACCCGCGATCCGAATTCGATTGCCTTCATGGGTGATTCGGCCGGGGGCGGGATGGCCTGTGCGCTGTGTCACGCGGTGCGAGACGCCGGCCTGGCGGCGCCGACCGACGCCGTGCTGCTCTCTCCGTGGATGCACCTCGCGCTGCCGGACCCGGACGTGCCGGTCGTCGCCAAGATCGACCCGTTTCTCAACCCGGAGGACCTGCGCGCCGCGGGCATCCGTTACGCCGGCGGCGATTCACTGGATACTCCCCTGCTCAGCCCTAGCGTGGGACCGCTGACCGGTCTGCCGCGGCTGACCGTTTTCACCGGGACCCACGACGTGCTCAACCCCGATGCCCGCGCGTTCCGCAAGCGAGCGGCGGCCGAAGGCCTCGACATCGGCTGGTACGAACTCGAAGGGGGTGTGCACGCGTGGATGCTGCTGCCCGGTCGGGACGCGGCCGACGCGCTGGAACAGATCACCGAGGTGTTGAGCGGTTGACCTCCGTGGTGGTGATCGGCTCCGGATTCGCGGGCCTGTGGGCGGCGCTCGGCGCAGCCCGGCGACTCGACGAGCTCGGTGTGCCGGCGGGCGCCGTCGACATCACCGTGTTGAGCGCCAAGCCTTTTCATGACATCCGGGTCCGCAACTACGAGGCCGATTTGAGCGCCGGCCGCATCCCGCTCGCCGATCTGCTCGACCCCGTCGGAGTCGCGCACGTCGCCACCGAGGTGACCGCGATCGACACCGGTGCGCGCACCCTCACGACGTCAAGCGGTGCGACGTACGGCTATGACCGACTGGTGCTCGCGTCCGGCAGTCAGGTAGTTATGCCCGCGGTTCCGGGCCTGCGGGAGTTCGGTTTTGATGTCGACACCCATGACGGCGCCGTTACGCTGCAGGACCATCTGCGGGAGCTTGCGGGCGGGTCGCCCGGGACATCGCAGCCGTCGGCCGCCACGGTCGTCGTGGCCGGTGCCGGGCTGACCGGCATCGAGACGGCTTGCGAGCTGCCGACGAGGTTGCGGACGTTGTTCGGCCGCGACGGCCGAGTTGTATTGGTCGACCGCAACCCTTTTGTGGGCTCCGATATGGGCGTGTCCGCACGGCCGGTGATCGAACGGGCGTTGGCGGACAACTGTGTTGAGATCAGGACTTCAGTCAGCGTCGATGCGGTCAGCGGGGATGGCGTGTCGCTGTCGTCGGGCGAGCGGCTGCGGGCGGCCACGGTGGTGTGGTGTGCCGGCATGCGGGCCAGTCCGCTGACCGAGCAGCTCCCGGTGGCGCACGACCGGCTGGGCCGGGTGCCGGTCGACGACCATCTGCGGGTGATCGGGGTGCCGTCGATATTCGCAGCGGGAGACGTGGCCGCCGCCCGCATGGACGACGAACACCTGTCGGTGATGTCGTGTCAGCACGGCCGCCCGATGGGCCGCTACGCCGGCTACAACGTCATCAGCGACCTGTTCGGCGAGCCGATACTGACCCTTCGGATCCCTTGGTATGTCACGGTTCTCGATCTCGGCCCGGCCGGCGCGGTCTACACCGAGGGGTGGGACCGGGTGGTGGTGGCGGACGGGGCGAGGGCCAAGGCGACCAAGCAAACGATCAATACCCGGCGGATCTATCCACCGTTGACCGGCAACCGCGCCGACCTGCTGGCCGCCGCCGCGCCGGAGCTGCAGCCCCGTCCCTAGCGGCGTCCGTCTGACTGCGCTTCGTCGCCGGCATACCACTGCACCGCGCGAACTCCCGGCTGCAGCGACAGCTCGGCTACCAACCGCTCAAGCCTGGCTGGAGCATCGCCGTTCATGAGTAGGTGTGCGGTCAAAGTGATCTCGTCGTCGCCGGCGCGCCCGGTGTGGATTCCGCGCAGCGTGATGTCGTTGCCGCCGGCGTGCTGGATGATCTGGGCGCGTGCGTATTGTTCGTGTTTCGGGCGGCAGACTACCTGCAGCAAGTACGGCTGCAGGCTTTCGTCGTCGTCGCCCGTGTTGTCGCGGTCGATCAGCCGACCCAGCGGGCGCCCGAACACGTGGATGCCGATGACGGTGCCGGTGCCGATCAACGCGAAAAGCAGGTTCCCCGAAGCGGCCAGCACACCTATCGCCGCGGAGCACCACAAGGTGGCCGCCGTGTTGAGGCCCCGGACGTTGACCCCTTCGCGCAGGATCACCCCACCGCCGAGGAAGCCGATACCGGACACGACATAGGACGCAACCCTGGTGGGGCTGCTGTCCGTGGTCGCGGCCGCGTACAGCACGAACAAGGTCGCGCCGGCGGCCACTAATGCGTTGGTGCGCAGACCGGCCCTGCGTGC
The DNA here is from genome assembly GCF_052144515.1 of Mycobacterium sp. Taxonomy (GTDB): domain Bacteria; phylum Actinomycetota; class Actinomycetes; order Mycobacteriales; family Mycobacteriaceae; genus Mycobacterium. The sequence goes on from NZ_JBKQQD010000047.1 coordinate 23,713, forward strand.
TCGCCACTGCCGCTCCAGGCCGATCAGGGCGCCGCAGCCGACCCCGACGGCGAGTCGGATCGCGAAATCGGCGACGCTCAGCGTTTGCATGACGCCGCACTCCCTTCCGACCGCAGGACTTTCTGCATCAATCCGGACGATTTTGATACCGCCCCCCGCGCGGTGCTGGCCGGCGGCAGCTAACCACGTCTAGGTAAACGACAGGTAGCCCGCGGCCAAACTGGCTGCATTGCCGTTACCCCCGCGAACGCCTCGCGCAATCTGACGGCTGGGCTCCAGACCTACTGAACTAGCCTGCGCGAGTTATTGCGCTGGGGGCCGCACTATGACTGTTTGGCGAGTTGCGGACAGTAATACTTCGCTGAGATCGCCACGAACAGGGCCGCGTGGTCCATGGTCAATCCGGGATTGCTGTTCTGCAAGTCGTGGATTAGCTCCGGGCCCGATTTGCCGCTACCCATCGACCCGCACACCCCTTTGGCAAATGCTATGGCTTTATCTGAACTGGTGTAGTTGAGGCCCGCATCGCGCACAGTCGCCAGGAAGCCCGCGTCATCGAAGCCGTCGTCCGGATTGCCATACGCGGGCGCGGCGAGGCCGATCATGGTGGAAACGCCGAGTAGCGCTACTAGCAGTCTCATAACTCCCACGTTGACCCCACAAGCTTGGCTGTGACTTGACAAGCGCGACTTTTGCTCTTCTGTCAAGCCTTGGAGAGGTGTTGGGGGCAGTAGTATTTCGCTGCAATCAAGGCGAACTGGGATGCGCGCTCCATATCGAGTCCGGGATTGTGGGTCTTCACGTCGTGGACTAGCTCCAAGCCCGATTCGCCGTTATTCAAGCACGCGCACACCGCTTTGCCGGACGCGATGGCTTGAGCTGGGTTGCTGTAGCCCAGGTCGGCTTGTTGCAGAGCAGCGAGGAAGCCTGCGTCGTCACCGCTGATGTCATCCCCGTCGCCATACGCAGGCGCGGCGAAACCGATCATGGCGGAAACGCCGAGTATCGCAATTAGCAGTCTCATAACTCACCATTCTTTCATGCCGAGGCGATCATTGCAGCTTTCGTATAGTGGCCAAAGTTCCTTTGGCCCAAAATCTTACGATTCAAATGTGTTTGGATTGCGGTTGTCGCTGCGACGTGTGCGCTGTATTGCAAAGACGTTCTGCACCAATGGTATTGACGGGTCAATGCCAACTGCTCAGATCGGTCAGTCGCAGTTGCAGATCCGGGACTGCACCGCCATCTGGGCCGCTGATCCGCGCCGGAATCGCCGCGGCCGCTGCGGATCTCAACGCCGCAACCACGCTGGGTCACGGTCGCCGAGATCACTACAGCAGGCGGCATCAGGGTCCAACAGCAAGCAGCTCGTGCACTGAATTAGGTTGCCCCCTAGCCCAACTGCGCATCCGACGGCACGACTTTGGCCTTGTCGCCTTTGGACAGGTGCACCGCGTGGATGCCGGGTTTCTTCGCCAGCTGCTCCAGCAGGCTGTCAAGGCCTTCTTGATCGACACGATGGTGTTGCACGCTTTCGGGTTTCTCCGATATCTGTGCGACCAGACGCTTCAACTTCTCCGGCGAGGTGCTGTCCTTGAGGTCCTTGAGCGGGGTGAGACGGCCTCGGACGCCGGCCTTGGCAACGTCGGGAGCCCCGGCGCCCGCGGCGGCGCCGAGCATGCCCGCCAGGGACATCGAACTGAGCAGTCCTCCCTCGCCCAGCGCCGCCGCTGGCACTGCGTCCGGTCCGGCGGCCGACAATGCGGCGGCGACCGTCCTGATGGCCGGGGTGGCCGTGGCCCAGCTCGGCGGAACCCGCAAGTTTCCGACCAAGGTGCCACGGCCGAAATTCGCCTCCGGCGTGACCGAGCCGAACAGCGTGCCCCGGCCCCAGTGTGGCATAAGCCCGCCCCCCAGGGCGTCTCTCGGGATCGCGCCGAGCGCAGACGGTTTAGGGGCGAACTTGAGGAACTGCGACGCGGGGAAGTTGATCAGCAGGCCGATGTCGTTATACCCGGTCGTGAAGCTAAGTGGAACCTTTATGGCACTGTAGAGGTCGGTATATAACGCTGCCGTGCCGGTCCCGAACAGGGAGTTCAGGAGTTGGTTGATGGTTGCTGTGTAGTTGGTGCTGAGGTTCGCGCCTACTTCCAACAGCCACGACACCGGGTTGGGGAGTGACGACAGGATCGACTGCGCACTGCCGGCCGCGGTGCTGGCGGCTTGGCCTACCGCGGCGGCCTGGCTGGCCAGCCCGCCCGCGTTGGTGATCTGCGGCGCCGCGGTGAACGGCGTCACCTTAGTGGCGGCCGCCGACGAGCCGGCGTAGCTGTCCATCGCCAGGGCGTCTTGGGCCCACATTTCGGCGTATTGGATCTCGGTCGACGCGATGGCCGGGGTGTTCTGCCCGAAGATGTTGGTCGCCACCAGCTGTGCCAGTTGGCTGCGGTTGGCCGCGATCTCCGCCGGCGGCACGTGCGCGGCGAACGCCGTCTCATAAGCCGTTGCCGCCGCGGTGGCCTGGGCTGCGGCTTCGCCGGCTGTTCCGGAGGCGGCCTGCATCCAGCTCAAATAGGGTGTGACCGCGGCCAACATGGCCATCGATGACGGACCCGCCCACGACCCGCTGATCAGGCTCTCGACCACCGACGAATAGGCGCCCACGGTGGACTGAATCTCGGCGGCCAGCCCGTCCCACGCCGCCGCGGCGGCCCGCAACGACCCCGATCCCGGACCGGCGTAGATCCTGCCCGAGTTGATCTCCGGCGGAAACGCTGCATAAAACATGTCTATTACCCCTTACCTGGTGGCCTGGGTGGCCCATGCTGGGCTGCTGTCGGTCGTCACGACAGTCATCGCGGTCATCGCGGTCATCGCAGTTAGTCCTCGAGGGCCGGTATCACGATGATCGTGGCCGCGGCGGGGTCGGCCTCGATGACGCCTCCGAGTGAGCTCGCCGCAGCGCCGCTTCCGGAGTAGGTCGCCGAAGCGCCCAGGGCGCGTCCTGCCAGGCTCGACAGGCCCATCTGGCTGAACACGCCGCCCTCGCCGGCGAGTGAGGCCTCCGGATCGGCTGCCAAGTTGGTCGGCAGCACCGAGGCCAGTGTCTTGATCCCCGGCACGGCTTCGGTCCAGCCCTGTGGCACCGACATACTTCCCACCAGCGCCGCGCGGCCCATAGACCCCGATACGGGCCCCCCACCTACCGCGGAGCTCAGATGTGCCGCCGGCTCGCTTGCCAGCGGCGCCAACGCCCCGGAGATGGCTTTTGCGGGAGCGCCAAAGGCCTGGAAAGCCTGACCGTTTTGGGCCCAGGCGTATGTCTGCCCGAACGACAGGAACGGGCCACCGGGTATGGAAGCCAGCCCCTGCAGGGAGTACGACCCGGAGGCAATCGTGGACATGATGGTGTTCCAGTTGTTCAGGTCGGTCTGGAGTCCGGCCGGCAATGCTGGCAGTTTGATTAAATTTGGTATGTAGAGTCCCTTCAAAAACGACGTCTCCCCTGTCGTCGGCAACGACGTGATGGTTGTTGCCAGGGTGTGCGGCCACGTTGGTATCGAGTCGATGAACTGGGTCAGCTCCGTGACGATGTTGGAGGCAGCCGAGGCGCTGGTGACCTGGCTGACCGCTGCCGATTGAGCGGCCGTCGCGGAGGCGTTGGTGGTCTGGGGCGGCTCGGTGAACGGCGTCAGCTGCGACGCGGTCGACGATGAGCCGGCATAGGCGTACATCGCGGCAGCGTCCTGCGCCCACATCTCCGTGTAGTGGGCCTCGGTGGCCGCGATGGCGGGGGTGTTCTGGCCCAAGATGTTGGTGGCGACCAACGCCGCCAACAGTGCGCGATTGGCCGCGATGATCGGCGGGGGCACCGTGGCCGCGAAGGCGGTTTCGTAGGCGCCGGCGGCCAGCTTGGCCTGCGCGGCGGCCTCCTCGGCCTGCGTGGCCGCAGTGCTGACCCACGTCACAAAGGGCGCGGCCGCCGCCGCCATCGCTATAGAGGACGGACCTGTCCACTGCCCGACGACCAGACCCTCGACCGTCGACCCGTACGACGACGCTGCGGACTGCAACTCCGCAGCCAACGAATCCCAGGCCGCCGCGGCGGCCAACATCGGCCCCGACCCGGCACCGACATACATTCGGCCGGAGTTGATTTCCGGCGGTAGCGCCCCGAAATCCAACATCTACTACCTTCCTCCCTTAGGTAGCCGCAGCCGCGTTGGCCGCCTCGGTGGCCGCATAAGAACCTGAGCTCGCGCCCAGCGTGGCCACAAACTGCTCGTGAATAGCGGCGGCCTGCGCGGCCATCGCCTGATACATCTGCGCGTGGGCGGCGAACTGCGCGGCGGTCAGCGCCGACACCTCGTCGGCCGCGGCGGGAACCACTCCGGTCGTCGGGGCGGCCGCGGCGGCGTTTCCGGAACTCATCGCCGAACCGATGCCGGCCAGGCTGCTGGCCGCTGCCGCCAGCGCCTCCGGTTGTGCGGTCACAAAAGACATAGATCTCCTCCTTTGAACTTGCAGTTAGGAACCTCGGTGGCCGGCGTCTCGGGCGATCCGTACGTCGGATCCACCATTGATCCCGTGTGTTTCGTCAACAGATCTGCGTTCTCCCCCGTTTGAAAATTTGGTGAAGACCCCCGGTCCAGGTGCCGTGCTAAATATAGCGATCATCGTGAAAAAAACGCGTTTGGATACGTTCCCGCCGGGTAACATAATGTAAAAAATAAATGTCGTGCCCCTCCGGTGTGGAGATTGGTTACAGCTAACAGCACAACCGCTGAACATCCATTTCACGGCCATAGACAGCAACCAGCAGAAAATGAACCTATAATGGTTCCTCATGCTTGCGTTCTAGCGCAAAACTATCCCGCACATCAGTATTATCACAGATGCGTTAACTGTGGTTCGAAGCTATTTATTACCCATGTCGATCGCGAACTCTGAGAACCCCCTATTGTCCTAGGTGCAAACGGTTGGAATTCGAAACATGCCGTAACGCCGCAACGGCCCAGGGCCGTAGCGGATTTGCGGCTGCTTCACGCAAATTGGCCCGAGATAATCGGCGCGGGACACCGCTCCCGCGGTGTGATCGCAGGTGGCCGGAACGTTCGATGGCTGGCGCGTCTACACCGGCGGTCGGCAGCAGGCCGGTGAAGACGCTGGGACAGGATGCCATCGGTCGGTGTCAGCTCCAGCTCGAGCCGACGGCGCAATCTGCGCCGGCCGCGTTGGACGGCTTGTGTGCCCGGGAGACGGCCTCGTGCACGGTTTCCCAAGACGCGGTCCGAGCGCGGAGCGTCGCGCCGTAGGCAACGACATCAGCGCAGGCGTCACCGACTGGATAGCTAGCGGTCATCTAGTACTCCCCTAAATTTCATTAAGAATACCCATACGCAGCTGGCACCAGGCTGATTTGCTGCTGCAGGTTTCCTGGGAGCCCTGGATTTACTATTTTCGCAGCTCAGCGCGCTGACAAATCCATAGAAGGGCGTCATGCCACGTATTTCCGAGGTTGCCACAAGCTCACACCGCTAGCACGGCGGGTGTGAGGTCGCCCTCGGCGGAACCCTGTTATCCGGCCGCGGGTGGGCGCGCTACAAAGCTGGGGCGAAAGCCGTATTGAGGCACAGCGCGACCCTCACCCCGTGCGGCCATATTGGCCAGCGGCACCGGCGGCGTGCTTGCCGCGACCGCCGGCGAAGGGGCCTCCAGCGGTGCGGACCCCAACGTCGAGGACAGCGGGCTGTGCAGCGGCGCCGGGGTGGCCCAGCTCGGTGGTACCGATAGCGGCCCGGCGAGGCCTGCTCGGCCCAAGCCCGCGGAGTCACCCAGCGCCCCGACGCTGCCCAGCGGGCTTTCCAGTGCGTCGGCGGTTGGGCCGGGCACGTCTGCGGCTGCGTCCGCGCCTTTTCCAGCCAGGCCCATGAAATCAGACGTGGTGCCCAGGTACCGGGCCGGCATGTAGAAGCCCGAGGCAAAGACGCTGTTCAAGACTTGGGAATTCAAAAGGTCGCCGAAAGCGGAGCCATTTGCCCCGGAGATCACGTTGAGCAGCCCGGACAGGCCGGTGGTCGATGATCCCGAACCCGGCGCGAAGATGTTGAATCCGTCGAGGATGCCGCTCAGTCCGGAGCCCGACGAAGCCGGGGAAGCCAGGCTTTGCAGGGCGCCGGGCAGCGACGACAGCAGCTGTGACAACATGCTCTGCCCGGTGCCGGCCTGGGTGGCGGCAGCCTGCGTGACGGCCGCGGCCTGGGTCGTCGGCCCGGTGGCATTGGCGACTTGCTCGGGCTGGGTAAACGAAGTCAGCTGGCTGGCGACCGCCGAGGAGCCGGCATAGCCGTACATCGCGGCGGCGTCCTGCGCCCACATTTCCGTGTATTGGGCTTCGGTGGCTGCGATCGCAGGGGTGTTTTGACCAAAGAAGTTGGTCGCGATAAGGACCATCAGTTGGGCACGGTTCGCCGCGATCACTGGCGGCGGCACCGTGGCCGCGAACGCGGCCTCGTAGGCCGCCACAGCCGCCTCGGCCTGTGCCGCGGTCTCCTCAGCCTGCGTCGCAGTGGTGCTCAGCCACGCCACGTAGGGGGCGACCGCAGCCGTCATCATCGCCGACGACGGACCATGCCATGCTTGGCCGGTCAACTCCGAAAGCACTGAGCTGTAACCCGTTGCCGTCAAACGCAATTCGGCGGCGAGCCCATGCCAGGCTGATGCGGCGGCCAGCATAGGGCCCGAGCCCGCCCCGGAATACATCCGAGCCGAGTTGACTTCGGGGGGAAGCATTGCGAAGTCCAGTGGTGCTGTCATCGTTTAGCCTCCTCCCGTGAGCTCAGCGGTCTCAGTGGGTCGGACTTAGTGAGGTGCGTGCCTCCGGTCGGCTATCCCGCCGCGGGTGGGCGTGCCACGAAGGTGGGGCGGAAGCCGTACTGAGGGACGTTGCGCCCCAAGCCTTGTGCCCCAAAGCCGCCCAGCGGCACTCCCGGCATGCCGGCCGCCACGGCGGGAGGGGCCACCATTGGCGTTGCTCCCAGCGTGGAGGACAGCGGGCCGTGCGGTGCGGCCGCCGTCCAGCTCGGCGGTACCGACAGCGGACCGACCAGGGCCGCACGACCTAACCCCATATCGATGGAGTTGCCGAAACTTGACATGGCTCCCAGTGGCCCGGCAAGCGCAGTGCCGAGTGGGCCCTGGGCGATATCTCCGATGGCCTGTTGGGCGGCTTGTCCCCCGGACAGGCCCATGAAGTCGGCCGCGGTGCCCATGAAGTTGCTCGGCATGTAAAACCCCGACGAGAAGATGGTGTTCCAGATCGTGGCATTGAAAAACTCGCCGAAGGCCGAACCGTTCGAACCGGACACCAAATTGAGCAGGCCGGAAAGACCGGAGCTCGATGAGCCCGATCCTGATGCGAAGATGTTGAATCCGCTGAGGATGCCGCTCAGTCCGGACCCCGACGAGGCCGGGGAAGCCAGGCTTTGCAGCGCGTTGGGCACCGCCGAGAGCAGCTGTGACAACGTGCTCTGCCCGGTGCCGGCCGAGGTGGCGGCAGCCTCGGTGACGGCTGCGGCCTGGGCCGTCGGGCCGGTGGCGTTGGCGACTTGCTCGGGCTGGGTAAACGAAGTCAGCTGGCTGGCGGCCGCCGAGGAGCCGGCATAGCCGTACATCGCCGCCGCGTCCTGAGCCCACATCTCGGCGTACTGGGCCTCGTTGGCAGCGATCGCGGCGGTGTTTTGACCCATGACGTTCGTCGCGACCAGCGACGACAACTGCGCACGATTGGCCGCGACGACAGCCGGGGCCACCGTGGCGGCAAACGCAGCCTCGTAGGCGGCCGCCGCGGCTGTGGCCTGCGTCGCGGTCTGCTCGGCCTGCGCGGCGGTGGTGCTCATCCACGCCACATACGGCATTGCCGCCGCCGCCATCGCCGCCGATGCCGGGCCGTGCCATTCCTCGCCGGTCAGCGCCGTTAGCACCTTGCCGTAAGACAGTGCGGTGGAACGCAATTCGGCAGCCAGCGCATTCCAGGCCGACGCCGCGGCCAACATCGGGCCCGAGCCCTCCCCCGAATACATCCGAGCCGAGTTGACCTCGGGCGGAAGCGTGGCGAAATCCAGTGCAGCGGTCATCGTTCGCCCCCTTGCCTTGCTGCGACGGTATTAATGGCTTCGGTCTCGTAGACCGCATCGGCTTGGGCATCGAAACATGTTGCGGTCAAAGCTGATAACTCATCAGCGGCGACTGGAAGCAGCCCTGTCGCGGCAGTTGCCGCAGCCGCATTCTGCGCAGCCGTCATCGATCCCACACCATTCAAGTGACTGGCGGCCGTAGCCGGCACTTCCAGACGCGTAATTACAAACGACATCGGGCTTCTCCTCACCGGAAAGACCGAACCCGGGTGTCGTGGCTACTTCCATGCCTGCATCGGCCCACTCCACTCGCACAGAGCCGCAAAGCGGAGACGTCTGCCGGAGAAGCCGATTCAGACCATGGAAACGGTGCCGGGGTCGGGTCGCAACGAAATGGTCATCGATCTGGGATACGGACTATCGTCGGGACTCATTTCGCTCTCACCTCCTCGCGGCCAGGGCATACGGGGATGCCAACACTTCGCACACAGGATGAGGGCTCGGCGAAAACCGATGCCGGCACCCCTCTCGACAGAGCTTCGACACCACACGGCGTATCCGGCCGAATAAAGCCGGAAGCCACTTGGGCTCAACCCTTAATCCGGGAGGAGCTGTCCTGACCCTGGGCGTCTTTCGACGTTCGAGGTCAGTGGCCTATATCCATGCAGACGCCTCACCTAGCGAGGTGCATACGAAAGCCATGGTGGCACTCGGAGCGGGAGCGCGTCAAGCGACTTGCCAGAAGGTTGCAACAACAGTCCGCCAACAGGCGTAAACCGTTCGGTGCCCAACCACGGTGATTTCAAGTCCGAGTTGGAGCCGGCTCCGGGCCGCTGAGCATCCGTCCTTTCCCGTTATCCGGCGGCGGGTGGATGCGCCATTATCGTCGGCCGGAAGCCATATCGAGGACCATTGCCGAAGTTGTACCCGAACCTGCCGCCGGCGGGTATGCCCGGCACACCCGGCATGCCCGCCGCGGCATCCGGGCCGCCGACGGCGGTGCCGGTCCAGCCACCGCCCGGGAGCGTGGTACCCGCGTGGTTTGTCACTTCGGTTGCCGCCGTCCAGGTCTGCGGGACGGACAGCTTCCCGATGAACGCACCCCGTCCCGTCGCGGCCGACACGCCGCCGAGGCCCGGTAAACCCGCGGCCATGTGCGCCGACACCAGCCTGGAAAACGCGGGCGTCTCCATGCTCGCAAACGCGGGGATGCTGAAGCCGCCGCCGGGGGGCGCCGCCAATCCCGGAGTCTGCAATGAGTTGATGTCGGACATCGCGGCAGTGACCGCCGGAGTAAGGATCCCCGGATTGATATACCCGCCGGAGAAGAATCCGTTGAAAAAGTTGGAGTTCAAGAAGTTCCAAATCGGGTTCCCCGACGCCAGTGGCGACGCGAGTGATTGCAGAGCAGTCGGGACCGCGGACATCAGCTGCGAGAGCGTGCTCTGCGTGCTGCTGCCCACCGCCGTGCCGGTGACTTGGGCGACCGCTGCGGCCTGGCCGGCCAGCCCGGAAGGGTTGGTGGTCTGGGCCGGTTGCGTGAACGGTTTCAACGTCGATGCGTCAGCTGAGCTGCTGGCATAGCCGTACATCGCCGCGGCATCCTGTGCCCACATTTCGCCGTATTGCGCCTCAGTGGCCGCGATCGCGGGCGTGTTTTGGCCCAAGAAGTTGGTGGCAATCAGCGCCGACAGCTGGGCACGGTTGGCCGCGACCTCGGCTGGGGGCACCGTCATGGCGAACGCGGCCTCAAATGCGTTCGCCGCCGCGGCCGCGTCACTGGCAGTCTGCTCAGCCTGTGCGCCGGTGATGCTCATCCACGTCACGTAAGGGGCGACCGCCGCCGCCATCGATGCCGACGCCGGCCCCAGCCAGCCTTCGCTGGTAAGCCCCGAGATCACCAATTGGTACGACGACGCCGTCGAATGCAGCTCCGCGGCCAACCCGTCCCAGGCCGCCGCGACACCCAGCATTGGTGCCGAGCCCGGCCCGGAATACATACGCGCGGAATTGATTTCCGGCGGTAATGCTCCGAAATCCATTGTCAGCACCCCCCTGAACCGGCCGCGATCGCTTTGGCGGCTTCGGTGGCCGCGCGTGTATCGGCACTGAATGCCAGAGTGGTGGTGAACACCTCGTGAATAGCCGCGGCTTGGGCGCTCATTTGCTGAGACATTTGCGGGTGCATCGCGAACTGCGCCGCGATCGACGCGGACACTTCGTCGGCCGCCGCCGCCAGCGAATCAGGTTGTGTCATAACGAAAGACATCGGACTCCTCCTTGAAGGAATAGTCCGACCCGGCTACGGGCCTCGGCCGCTGCGGTGGTGTCGGGGTGCTGCCAATAGCGCGTGCGCCCTAGCTGCGCAGCGTGCTGTCAGGTACTCGGCGCCAGCCGATTCAGACGGCAGAAAGCGCCATGACCGGATCGGAAAGAAACGGTCATCAATTTCGTACAGCCACTGTCAGTTGGACCAGCCCACCTCACCTCCCGCCACCGTCTCGGCCACACCGGAGTGTCCGCGTCGTTGCGCATATTGGGATGAGGTGCCCCAGCGAATTTGCCAGGGGCGGCATCCCGCTCGTCAGCGCTGCGGCAATCACACAGCGTATCCGGATGGAGGTGCGGCGGCGGCGACTTGCGCTCAACTCCTAAGTCGTGTCGAGCTGTTCGCGACTCGCATCGACCGCCCGTCCCTGCGGACCGCGGCGAGCTTCAGCCTTCCAGAGTTGCCCGAAGACTACCGCTGCCGGCGCGAGGGTTAGCTGATGAGGCCCGGCTATCCCGCGGCGGGTGGGCGTGCTACGGACGAGAGTGCATTCAACGAGCGCCGTAGCGCTCTCCCCGCACCTACGTCGACTTCTTCTCGGCCACCGCCGCGCTGAGGCCTCCGGCCAGGTCTTCGCCGGTCAACTCCTTGAACCGGCGCAGTTGGGCCTCGCTGAACTCGGTGAGATCGCTGGCCAGCACCGCGTCCAGGTCTTCGTCGTCCAGGCGGAAACTCCGGTGATCGCGGGCCTTTTCCACCACATTGCGCACGAAGCCGGCGTTGCCGAGCGTATCGATGCCGCGAATCAGATCCCCGTCTTCTGAGTAGCTCTCGTCGGTGTAAAACTTGGTGTACGACGGCAACAACGTCTGGACTTCTTCGTCGGTGATGACGTCCTCGTTTTCCCGAGCCATCAATTTCGTCAGCGCGAGCAATTCATCCGGGGTGTAGCTGAAGAATTCGATTACCGTCGAAAAGCGTCGCCGCAGACCCTGATTCACCTCGAGCATCTTGTCCATGGCCTTGGCATAACCCGCACCGAACACGACCAGCTCGTCGCGGTGGTTTTCCATGTACAGCAGCAGCGTGTTGATGATCGCGTTGCCGTAAGGGTCGCCCTGGTGGTAGCCCCTCTCGTGCAAGGTGTGCATCTCGTCGAAGAAGACGGCCCCGCCCAATGCCCCCTCGAGCATTTCCTCGGTGTTCTTCTCGGCGTCGGCCATGTACCGGCCCAACAGCTTGGTGCGGCTGGTCTCCACCACCACCGGTTTGCGCAGTACGGTCAACCCGCACAGCTGCTTGCTGAAGGCGCGCGCCACCGATGTCTTGCCCGTACCGGGCGGCCCGAGCAGCAAGGTGTGGCGCGACGTCACCGGTACCGGGAGCCCCATCTTTTGGCGTGCCAGGTTCACCTTGGTCGTCGATTTGATGAGCCTGATTTCCTTCTTGGCACGCTCCATGCCCAGCATCGCGTTGAGCTCGGCGTCCCCGTCGGCCAGATACTTCGCGGCCGCCACCGCGTGGCGCGCGGCCTCGGTTTGTGCGCGGGTCGGTGCGCTGTCCGGATCCCACGGATCCGTGCGGGCCTCGATCGTTTCCGGATCGGTCAGTACCAGCCGATAGTTGGGGTTGTCCAATGCCTCACGGGCCGGGGTGAACTTCGGGTCTCGTGAGTACACCCGGCGCAGCAGCTCGACGGCTTCCTCTTCGCGGCCCACATGTCGCAAGCACATGCCCTGGGTGTACAGAGCGATGTTGGCCGCGCCCGGCACCCGGTCCCCCTCGACGGCTTCCTGGCCGCGCCGGTAAGCCTCTTCGAACACCCCCAGCGATGCCAGCGCCGTGGTCGCCATCGCCGCACCCGACGCCTTCAGCTCGGGGTTGCGCCACTGCGTTCCCTCGGGAAACTGGACGAGCACCTCGGGCCAACGCTGGGTGCGGAAGTACAGCACGCCCCGCACGTAGGCAACCAGCTCGTTGTCGAAAGGATGGCGCGGCTCGACGCCGTCGAGCAGTTTGGCCGCTTCTTCGTAGCGCTTCGCCTCGGCGAGCACGGCGGCGTAAGCGCACGTCAACGACTCGACGCTGGTGACCGCCAGCCGCAGAAACAACCCGTCGGAAACTTCCGGGCGGAATTGCAGGTCGGTGACCCCGAGGCGGCGAGTCTCCCAGCCAAACGTCCGCACCGCCGCCCACGCGCCGGAGAGCACCTCAAGGCTCTGGTCACCGGCCAGCACCCTGGCCAGCCAGGCATCGCACATCGCCGGATCAAGCGTGGTGGCCGTGTTGAACATCTGCGCGGCCACCTGAGGGTTGTGGCTGGGCTGGAGTCCGTTGACCGAAATTCCGGACGCCAACAAACCGGCGACCATCGCGTTGCGGGCGTCTTCAGCGGTTGATTGCGGGCGGCTCATTGCCCGGCAGGCACGCTCGTTGCGTTCTCCTGCACCTGACTAACCGACAGCACCAAGTCCTCTTCGTTATGCAACTCCCGGCTGGGCACGGTAAGCAGGGGGCGAGTCGTCGGGGCGGGCATGCTGGCCCGCACCGCGGCCAACTGGCGACCGGTGAGCCGGTTGAGTCCGGCCGAGATCTCTCTGGGCAGCCGGCTGTCGCTGTGGTAGCGCACCCACGCCGACATGTGCGGCCGGCCGGCGCGACTGACGAGGCGGACCGTGACCACCGTGGACCCGATGTCGGGGCTCTCGGCAAGCCACAGCTGATCCAGCCTCTCGGAGTCGATGCCTGACGGCGAAAGCCAGAAGCTGGTCACAAACCCGTTGAAATGCTTGAGGTAACGCCAGCCCGGGCGGCTCCAGGTCGGTTCCAGGTCGGAAAGCACGGCGCTGTCGACCTCCGCGAGCTCATCAGCGGTCAAGGGCCGAGCCACACATGTCGGCCCGTCCAGGTCCTGAGCGAGCCGCTCGGTGGCCGCCACCAACGTCGAGGCCAACGAATCGCGGGCCGCCACCGCGGCGACATTGCGCTGCGGATTCATCCGCAACACCAGCCAGGTGTGGCGCTGGTAGGAAGCGGGGTGATCGCCCACCATATCCCACTCTTCGGGCCCCCAGTCTTCCAGCGCCGTCAACTCGGCCGCGTTGCCTCCACGCCGGACCTTCACCGAGACGATGTCGATGCCGTCGAGGTGGATGTCGAACTGGCGCAGACCTTGCGCAACCGCGGACACCGGCAACATCGCCTCCGCCGCGGACCGATGTCGATGCCGCCCCGACGGGTCGTCCTCGCGGTCCTCGACCGCGATCACCGTGACCAGCTGGCCTCGATGCTCGCGCACCCCGACCGTGTCACGCCCGAAGCGGCGCTGGTGATCGATCGCGGGCGTACACCCCGCGGCCAGGGCCGAGCCCGGATCGGCAGACCAGTCCCACAGCCACGCGCCCCATCCCGATGCCACCGTGAGGCCGTGATAGGTGACCAACGCCAGCAGCGTCACTATCGCTGCGATGCCAACGCCGACCCACCACGCGACATGATGATTGGCCTGCCATGACTCCGGGCAATGACTGGCCAACACCAAGATCACGATGTCGATCAAGAACACCGCGGTGACCCGCGGCCAGGGCAAAGCCAAGCCAAATCTGCGCTGAGCCTTCATTACTGCTCCGCCTTCTGCTTACGCGTTCGCACGACCATCATCGCAACACCGAACGCAGCGCCGCCTATCAGTAGTGCCGCGGTGAACCCTCCGACGGCCACCCACACCGGCACCATATCGCGGTGGGCAACTGACTTGGGCAGGTTCAACGGAGCCGACAGCTGCTGCGGTGGTTTCGCCGGACCTTCGGGTACATCCCAGGTCAGTGCCGCCACGGGATCGACGACACCATAGCCGACCTGATTGTCCACACCGCGAGCCGGCGGCCTGGCCGTCCGGACCAAACGATTGACAACCTGGTATGCCGTCAACTGGGGGAACTTAGCGCGGACCAGCGCGGCCACCCCGGAAACGATGGCGGTCGAAAAGCTGGTGCCGGCCGGAACCAGCAACGAATTGTCCGGGCCGTCGATCGCGTTGATCAGGCCGTCGTCACGGGGCGAGAGTCCGATGACGTCGGTGCCGGGGGCGGCGATCGACACCCACGGTCCGGCGATGCTCGTCGAACCCTGCCCGCCACCGCCCTGGGTCAGCGGCTGGCCATTGGTATCCACCGCGCCGACCGTCAGGACATAATCGCTGAACCAGGACGGCGTCACCACCGTGGTGACCGCGTTCCAGTTACGAGGGTCGTTGGGCTGCAAGGGATCATAGGCAGGGTTCTGCTTGCAGTCCCTCTTGCTGCTGTCCCCGGCGGCGGCCACGATGACGGCGTTCTTGTCGACCGCCGCATAACGGACCGCGGCACCCAGCGCGCGCTGGTCGATGATGTTGCGGGCACTCATGCACTCGACGTCGGAGATGTTGATCACCGACGCGCCCATGTTGGCGGCGTGCACGATCGCCCGCGCCATCGTCTGGATGTAGTCGACCTTTTGCGACGTCTGCGGATCTTCGTCGCCGGTGTACGGGTCCTTCAGCGCAAAAGCGTTGCTGGACTGGCGGATCGAGATGATGTCGACGTCGGGTGCGATGCCGCTGAAGGCGTCAGCCGGCCCCGGCGCCGGTGTCGCGGGCGGCGGCGGCGGTGGTGGCTTGGGCGTCGGATCCAGCGGACGCGGGCCGGCCGGATTATCGACGGCGATCACCCGTCCGCCGCCGGAGTAGCCGGGACCCCAGTTAGGAATGGTCACCGTGCCGGGGCCGCCGTGGTTGGCCGCCGGAGCCTGACCAGGCCCCGGCGCTTGCGATGACGGCGATGGCGGTGGTGGCGGCGCTCCGAACGGTCCCGGCGGAGGCGCTTCCGACGGGGGCGGCGGGGGCACCATGGTCACGGTCTGAGGCAACGGTGACAACGTCACCGTCTGTGGCGGTGGTGCTTTCGGCGGAGGCTCGGTGGTCGGAATGGTCACGGGCTTGCGCGGTGCAGCCGGCGGTGCCGCTGCCCCGCTGGCCGGTGCCGCGCCGATCATCGACGCCACGATGGTGCCGTGGGCGTCGCAGTCCGACAACCCGTCACCGCCCATCACATAGTCGCCGCCGGCGATCAGGTGCGGGAACCTGGGGTGCGGCGTCACGCCGGTGTCGATGACGGCGACCTTCTGGCCGGCGCCCCGGCCGAACGCCCATGCCTCCTGCAGATTCAGCATTTCCATGTACTTCGGCTGCAACCGGAAGTCAGTGCCCGGCAGCACCCCCACCTCGGTGCAGTAGGAGTTCTGTTTCATCGGCGCCGGCGGTCCGGGCGGACCGTCCGGCGGTACCGCCGCCGGATCAATCGTCGGCGGCGAAATCGCAGACGCCGGCGGCAACCCAACAAATACCCCCGAGGTAAGCAGGAGCGCGGCGACGGTCGCGCGCGACGCGCGACCGTACCACCGCCCTCTGCTACCTGTAGCGAATCGCTGCATAGATATCCATCAACCAGAATGCCAGCGGGAAGATCGGCATCAGGCAGAGGTATTCAATCCATTCCACGAACTTGCGGAACAACGGGCTGTAAATGGTGTTGGGCACTACCGCCGCGGCTGTCAGGCCCGCCGCCGGCAGCAAAACCATGATCCCTACCCCGATCGACACCGACAGGGGCGACTCGAGCACCAGCACGTAGCGCACGACCACGGCCGCGACGATGAGCACCGACGTCCCGGCCAGGGTGATCGCTTGCCAGCGGTCGACGTAGGAACGGCCGCGCAGCATCAGGAAGCCCGCGCTGAAGCCGGCCAGCAGGAGCGGCAGCCAGCGCTGCCCGGTGTGCGGGTCGGACAAGGCGGTCAACGAGAAAACCATCAACACCCCAAGGCCCAGCAGCAGACCCGACAGGTACGAACGGGCACGCTCGGCCTGCAGCAGCACGTCGCGCACCGACGCCGGCCCTTCCAAGACCGGCGGGCCACCGCTGGAGCGCACCACCGTGGTCGGCAGATCAGGTCGCGCCTCGAAGACCCACCGGCTGGTGGCCGACGGGAACACCGGCAGCCGGATGCCCGACAGCCGACGGGACAACGCCGGCGCGAAGTGGTAAGCCAGCACGCAAAGCAGTACCACGCAGCTGAGCAGCGTTACCGCGCTCGTCGCCGCGACCATCCGGGCCAGGCTCGCAATCGTCGCCACCAGGCCGACGGTGATGATCGCCGTGTAGGTCGACAGTCGGCGACCGGTGAACTTCAGGGCGATCGCCGCGGCGACAGTGAGCACCGCGAAACCCAACAAGGCCTGTGGCGAGCCGACCGGGCCCGGCGGCGCCGCCGCGGCGGCCACCGTCAGCGGCGCGATCCCACCCAGCAGCATGATGTCGCCGGCGCGTCGATCCTGTCGCGTGTTGGCTCGCGTCAGCACCAGGACCGCGACTGCCAACGCCAGCACGGCGATGACGGCCGCGTAGATAGTTGTCAGCCACGAGTTGTGGTGCCAGCGCCACCAGCCCAACAGCGCCGAACCGGTCACCACCCCGGCCGCCACCATTGACGCGCCGACCTGCACCGCGAGGACGGGGTCGATCGAGGCGAACCGCTTGCTGAGATCGGACGCAACCGCGGTGGAGATGTGCTCGATGACCTGCGATCGACGCTCGCTGTCCACGATGAAGCGGATCCACAACCGGTCGCCGTCGTAGACGTCCTGCTCGGTCAGCGATTGGGTAGCGCGCAAGGGCGTGCCGTCGACCAGGCACAGTGCCCACCTGCCGCGCCCTGCGGTCTCGAGCGGGGCCTCGCCGAGCTCCCTGAGTCGACTGTTGACCACCTTGAGCAGCGGATCGGTCATCACCGAAACCGGGGCGTTGGCATCCAGTAAAACGCCGATCTGGACACCGTCACCGGCCATGATGCCAACCACTACTGCCCTGGGCGCCGAGATACCCTCAACGTCAGCTTGTAGCGATTCAGCGATCGCGGTCATCGTGCTGCACCCCCTGCCGTGGTGAATGTGTGACCCCGGGGCACCAGCCGCGCGGGGGGCTCTGCTGCCGGGAGGGGCAGCTCGACCATTTCCGAACTCATTTGCCTCGCCTCGGTTTTAAATAGTGGTTGCTGACACTGCTTTGTAACGTTGCTGCTGATTCTAGAGAAGTATGACCGGTTCGCATCCCGAGCGCAGGCTTTGTTCAATCAGGCTGGTTAACTTTGCATTTCGCGATTGGCGTCAAACCCGGCTGTGCGTCTTCCACTCGCCGTATGGCAGCGTGTCCAATACCGTCTTCACGCCCACCTGGACAAGTTGCGGGGTCGCGGGGCAGATGGCCAGCCACGCCTCCCCCGACCCGGACGTCCGGGCCTGTTGATAAAGCGCGATGCGGCCGCCGGAACCGTCTTTGAGCGAGAGCACCGAGGCGCTGGGGCCCTTGGCGTCGTCGCGGTATTGCCGCGCGTACACCGCGACCTCGGCCGCGGGGTCTGACAGTGCCTGGCCCAGCGCGGCCACGGTGGCGGCGCTGATACCCATCCGGCGCAGATCACCACCGGAGAACACGTTAAAGCTCGATTCCTGCCACGATTTTGTCGCTTCCAGCATCTCCTCGAGGGGGACGTTCACCGCGTTGATCGCGGCGGCCTCTGCGTGGTGAATCGATTCCAGGCCGTCCATCACCAGTGAGGCGATGGAGGCGCTGTCCGCGATGGCGACGTCGTCGACGGTGATGTCGTTGCCGACCCGCACCGCTGACACCCAGTGGTTGGCGCGACGGGCCAACACCACGCGGAACTCGTTATCGGGGATATCGCGTGAACCGGGTGGCTGATTCTCGTCTTCGACAATGCCGTAGAGCAGCTTGCCGCGCGATAGCAAGGCGACGACCTCGATGTCGGGGGCGGCGAGCACCCGCATCCGCGCGGCGACCTGCTCTTGTACCTCGTCCCCGACGACGATGCCCTGCTCGCGCATGACCGCCATCCCGGGGTGTTCGTTAAGCCAGTCGTTGTTGTCGGTAGATACGAATGGTCGGCACCGCAACTCCGGCGCGACGTGTCGAATGTCCAGGAGTGCCTGGAGCATCCAGAAACCGTCCACGTTCACGGTGATGTCGGTGCGGGTGCTCTGTTGATCCATTAGTACCTCAGTAGTCCCTCAGTGGTTGATGCGTTCTTACACCGCAGGACGCGGCAGCACACCCACCTGTGGTATGCTGCCGCGCCTGGGGTTGGTTGTTAGGCCCAGCTGGAGCCAACGGCGCTGTCAGTGCTGGCCATGTTGCTGCCGGCCGACTGCACCTTCGAGCCGTGCTGGTTGGCCTGCTCGTAGATCACCTGGAAGTTGCGACCCAACTGGGTGATGAACTCCTGGCAAGCCA
>NZ_JBKQQD010000048.1:0-7687 GCF_052144515.1 Mycobacterium sp.
GCCGGATCACCGTCGGCCAGGTCGATGACCCTCTGTGACCACACCAGCACGTCAGACCATTCACCACTTTCGGTCTTGGAGTAGATGGCCGCGTCAGACAGCCCCACCGTCAAAGTCGCATCGCCGACCGACTCGGCGAGGGCCCAGGCTTCCGATGCCAGTTCTGACGCCTCGCGCACACGATCGTGGTACGCGTGATCCATCACCAGCCCTGCCATGGCGATGGCCAGTGACGCATTGTCTCCGGCGGCGGTGCACAACTCCCGCAACTCATCGAAACGGTCACCGGCAACGTTGGCATGGACTCGCCAGGCGGTCCTGCACAACATGCTGCGCGGGGCGATGCGCATGGCTGGCCGGTTGGGGTCATCGGCGGGTAGGGCGTCAGCGATCGTTTGGGCGCGTTCCCAACTCAACCGCGCCGCATCGATGTCGCGGTTGGTGGCCCACCTTGCGGCGCGCATGTGCCAGCCGTAGGCGGCGTGCCCATCACCGGCGGCCTCCAGATGTTCGGCGATCAGGGCGGCGTTCTCCTCCACCGCTGCCTGGTCACCTGATTCGATTGCCGCCGCGACGCGCCGGTGCAGCTCGGCGCGATCCGACTTGAGCTGTGATTCATAGGCCACCGTGCGGATCAGTGGATGGTGGAACACATACGCGGGATCGCCGGTGAACGTGATCTGATCGATCAACTCGCCGCCGACCAGATCGTCCAGGACAGGATCAATGCCCAGTGTTCCCAACAGGTCCCGGCTGAACTTCGAGCCGACGACCGCCGCAGCACTCAATGTGCGCTTGGCCGCCGGGTCAAGGCGGTCGATGCGGGCGGCAATGGTCGCCTGCACGGTGGCGGGCACGCTGACCTCGGCAGCGCCGACCGTCGAAACGTAGCCGCCGCGCTCCCCGTGCAGCACACCGCGCTCGGCCAGTTCGCGCACGATCTCCTGGGCGAAAAACGGGTTACCGGCGGCCCGCTCGGCGATCGTCTGGCCCAGTGCATCAACCGAGGAGTCGGGCCCAAGCAGCTCTGAAACCAGCGCTGCGGTCTCCGGATCACTCAGCGGCGCAAGGGCGATGGTTTGAGCACCGTGCACCCGAGCCAACGCGCCCTCGTACTCGGGTCGGTAGGTGACCAACACCAGTGAGGGAGTCTGCGCGACCACTGTTAGGAACTCGGCGATCATCGACTCGCTGACGTCATCGATCCAATGGGCATCCTCGATGACGTAGAGCGCCGGGCTTTTTCGGGCCAACGACATGGCATTGACCAGGGCGGTCAACCGCCGCCGCCGGGCATCCGGATCGATTCTCGGCAGGGGAACCTCCAGATCGGCGATGCCCAGCAGGTCGTCAAAGAGCAACAGGTCCTCGAGGTCGGCGTCGGGAACCCGGTCGCGCACTCGGTCGCGTGCGGCCTGCCCGCCAAGACCCTCGACGCCGGTGGCGGCGCGCAGCAGCCGCGCAACGGCATGGAAGGGGATCTGGCTGGTGTGCGATTCGCAAAAGGCGGTGAACACCTCGACATCACGGGCAGCTGCCATCGCAGAGACTTCACGCACCAGGCGGCTCTTACCGATGCCAGCTGGCCCGACCACGCCGACCACCGTGCCGTGGCCGTCGATTGCACGGTCCAACAAGTCCGCGACGGCGAACATCTCCCACCGCCGACCCACCAGATTCGACTCAGCGTGCCTGACAGTCCGATCCGCGCGCATGCCCAGCAGGCGGCAAACCGGAACGCCTTCATCAGCACCCTTGATCCGAACGGACTCAGGCTCACCGAGGGCCGCTGCGCCATCAACCAGTCGCGCCGTTGACCCGCTGAGCATCACCCCACCAGGCGGAGCGACCGATTCCATCCGCTGCGCCATCCCCACCTGCTCACCAATGGCGGTGTAACCGAAAGGTCCCGAACCAATTTCACCGGCGATCACCTGACCCGAGTTGAGGCCTACCCGCAGCCCCAGGTCAAGGCCGTCGCGGACATTGACCTCAGTTGCCAACCGTGCGGCTTCATCCTGAATGCCCAGCGCCGCAAGGCAAGCGCGGATTGCGTGGTCCTCCAACGCCACCGGCGCACCGAACAGCGCCATGATCCCATCCCCGGTGAACTTATCCACCGTCCCGCCGAAACGCTGCACCACTGCGGCGCAGCGGTTGACCAGTTCGGCCATGATCTCGCGCAGCCGCTCCGCCCCGACGGCAGCGGCGATGTCCATCGAGTGCACCACATCGGCGAACAGCACCGTCACCTGCTTGTACTCAGCCGATCGGCTGACCTGTGTGACCGGTGCACCGCACTCGTTGCAAAACTTGGAGTTCGGTGGCAGTTCGGCGCCGCACGACCCACACGGCAGCCCTGCCGCCGTCAGTGCACCGCGACCGTCCCCAGTGCTGTCCATGTCAGTATCGTGTCACCGCTGGTCAGCGATGTCCGTCATATCGCCGTGCCATTCCGACACGAAGTTTCGAGACTCTCGTATGTCGTCTATTTCGAGGCAGCCTTCAGCTCGGCTCGGGCCTGGTCGATTTGGTCGTATGCGTAGGTCACCATGGCGGAAGTGGTCATCGTCTCGCCCTTGCGGGCGAGCGATTCGTAGGTCTCGCCGAGGACCTCACGGAGGTGAGCGGTTGCTGCGTAGATCTCAGGGATCGCGGCCAAAGTCATGGGGCTGACGATGGCGAACCCGGCAATCGTGGCAGCTGGCTCACAGCGTCCGAGCCGGTCGAGGAACGCGGCCAGCGCAGCGAGAGGAGGCCGAACGGCGTCGGTATTGCCGGATGCGTCGCAGGTGCGTATTGCGGTGGTGATGTGATCGAGCGCGGTCACCTCGTCCTCGTGTTCGACCTCGACTTGGGCCAGCCTCAGTGCCAGGTGCGATTCGTTCATGCGGTTGCCGCTGTCCTGCGCGACGACAAGCCCACGGCGCAGGGCCGCGAGTGCATTGACGGGATCGGCGTTGAGGAAGGCGAGGCCGTAAGCGAGCAGCGCGTGCGAAATGGCATGGGGATTACGGGTGATCTCGACGGCATCGATGAGACCTGCGGCCTCGGCTCTCGCAGCTTCACGCCAGCCGACCATCGTCAGTGCCATGACCAAGCACGTCTGGGTGAATGCCTGAGTGTCGTGACCCTGACCTAACCGCTCCCGGCACCATTCGATCCACCGCTCTGGCTGACCGATGGCCACATACGCACCGCCAAGCATGGCCTCGGTGTCGAACGGCACGCTACCGCCGCTGCGGACTGCCTCAACACCACCGTCGCTGTAACGGAGGGCCGCGTCGATTCGGCCCCGCATCCAACATTGCGACGCCATCGCATACAGCGCCGCGAGCCGGGGGTGCGCAACGGCACGGGCCGGCTCGATTACTTCTTCCGCCCAGGCCATTGGCTCGTACAGTTCGACCCGGTAGCCCAGAAAGGCCGCATACGTAGCGATGGTGGAAGCGGTGTCGATGTCGTCGTGGTCGATTGCCCACCGGAACGCCACTCGCAGGTTGGCCAGTTCGGCAGTGAACCAGTCGTACGCCTCCCGTTGGCGTGGGCTGTCCCAGATGGCCAAAATGTCTTTTTCCCGATCCGCGAAGTGGCGGGCGTGCGCGGTGCGTACCTCTTCCGCCGCACCGCTCGCCACGAGTTGCTCCTCGGCGAACTGTCGGATCGTCTCCAGCATCGAAAACCGGGTTCGCCCCGCTGACCGGTCAGCGACGAGCAGCGACTTGCGCACCAGCGCGTCGAGTAGATCCAGGGTGGCCAAGTCGTCTGGGGCGTCTGGGGATCCCGCTACCGCGCAGGCGCTTTGGAGGTCGAATCCGCCAGCGAACACCGAACAGCGGTCCAGCAGCGCCTTTTCCGCGTCATCGAGAAGGTCGTAGGACCACGCCACCGCGTGCCGCAGGGTTTGGTGGCGTTCCAGTCCGCGCCGCGAGCCCACCAGCAGCCGCAACCGCTGATCCAGGCGATCACGCACCTCGATCGCGGTCATCGACGCCATCCGCGAGGCCGCCAACTCGATGGCCAATGGAATCCCGTCGAGGCGGCGGCAGATCTCCACCACCGCCGCCGCCTCATTGGGCTCGGCGACCGAGAAGCGTGGCGCAACGCTGCGGGCGCGGTCGACGAACAGGCTCACCGCGGCGGAGTCGATTCCCGCGCCGACGTCCAGCGATGGCACCGGCCAAAGCTGTTCGTCAGCCACCCGCAAGCCTTCCCGGCTGGTGGCCAAGACCTTCACCGTCGCAGAGCGCGCCAGGATCGCCTCGATCAGGTCGGCGGCAGCATCCAGGACGTGTTCGCAATTGTCGAACACCAAAAGCCGCGACCGGCCCTCCAACGCGGCGGCCACACTTTCAGCCACGCTCTTGCCCGGCTGCTGGGTGATGCCCAGCACTGCGGCCACCGCGTCGGGTACTGCTGCCGGATCGGTGACCGCAGCCAGTTCGAAAAGCCAGACGCCGTCGGGGTATTCATCGGCCAGCTGGCCCGCTACCTCCACCGCGAGGCGGGTCTTGCCGACCCCGCCCACCCCGGTCAACGTCACCAATCGATGGGTTCGCACCGCCGCATCAACCTCGGCGACTTCGGATTCCCGCCCGATAAAACTGGTGATCGCGGGTCGCAGGTTCCCCGGACTGACATCAAGCGCCCTCAGCGATGGAAACTCTGTGCGCAGGCCCTGCGCTCGGACCTGAAACACCCCCACCGGCGCTGACACATCACGCAACCGTCGCGGTCCCAGATCGAGAAGATCAACACCGGTGAGCAGCACTGCCGTCGACTCGGCCAAAAGGATCTGACCGCCGTGCCCGGCAGCCATCACCCGCGCCGCACGGTTGAGAACCGTCCCGAAGTAGTCCCCGTCCCGCAGTTCGGCCTCCCCGGTCGCCAGCCCCATCCGCACCGGCAACTCCAGCGCCCGCTGGGCGGCTATGGCGGCATCCAGCGCTGCCCTTGGTGACGAGAATGCCGCGCACACACCATCGCCGGTGTGCTTGAACAGGAAGCCGCCGTGCGCCTCGATCGCCGACTGCAGCACCTCGTCATGGGCGGCCAGGGCCACCCGCATCTCATCCGCGTCCGCCTCCCACCGACGGGTCGAGCCCTCAACATCGGTGAACAGAAACGTCACCACCCCTGAAGGAGCAGCACCCGTCATGGCATCGCCTCGGCCCACGCGATATGCCCTTCAAAGCCAAGCATTTTTGCCATGTCGCGGTAGCGATCCCTAAAGTCCGCGTAGGCCGCGTCATCACGGTGAGCCCGCGCTAGGAGTGCGCGCAGCCGCAGCAGCCAGATCTCGCGTATCACCAGACCATCATCGGCTGGCGCGGACGCTAACCTGGTGATCGCGGCCTCGGCTTCGGCCACGTCACCGTCGGCCCCGCGATCGAGCAGTGTCTCCACCAGAACCCCCGTCGCAGGAATGCCCCACACCAGCTGCTGTCCGTTGCGTAAAAGCTCGTGTAGGGCGACGCGCATGAGGGGGATGGCGTCATCGCGATCTCCACGCCGAGCATTCTCACGCGCCGAGTAGACCTCGATGAGCGGTAGCTCGGCCAGGTTATGTTCCTGGCGTAGGAGCACTTCGCTGATTGCGGTCAAGAGCTTGTTGCCGCGATCGCGCTCGCCAGCCATCTGGCGGTGCACCAGCGCCAGGCCCAACGTCATCCGGGCCCAGACGAACGCGAGATCATCACCGGACCGTTCGGCAATATGTAGGGCATCCTCGGTCTCGCGCACCGCGCGATCGTCGGACCTCAGCACGCCAAACATGATCCCCAAGCCGTAGCTGTAGGTGACGAGCGTGGCGTAGGAGATGGGGTCGGCGCTGCGAGCCATGGCCAATCCGTGGCGCAGGTCGTTGCGCCATCCAGGACGACCCAGACAATAACGGGCGATAGCCCGCGTCGCAAAGGCCAGCGCCAAGGGGGACCCGAAAACCAAGTTGCCTTTGGAGGGGTCTCCGTCGGCCAGGGCGATCACCCGTTGTGACCAGCCCAGCACGTCAGGCCACTCTGCGCCATCTATCTTGGCGTAGATCGCGGTCCAGGACAGCCCCACCGTCAGGGTCGGATCGCCGACCGACTCGATGAGGGCCATGGCTTCCGATGCCAGCTGGGAGGCCTCGCGTACCCGGCCCTGCCACACGCGATCGACCACCAGCCCGGCCGTGGCGATGGCCAGTGACGGCTTGTCCCCGGCGGCAGCGCATAACTGCCGCAATTCATCAAAGCGGGCACCAGCAACACGTTCATGGACGCGGAAGGCGGTCCCGCACAACATGGTGCGAGGGGCAATGCGCATGGCTGCCCGGTCGGGGTCCTCGGCGGGCACTGCGTCGGCGATCTTTACCGCACGCTCCCAACTGAGTCGCGCTGCGGCGATGTCGCGATTGGTCGCCCAGGTTGCGGCGCGCATGTGCCAGCCGTAGGCGGCGTGCAGATCACCGGCGGCCTCCAGATGTTCGGCGATCAGTGCCGCGTTCTGGTCGACGGATTGCGGCTCGCGGGCTTCGATCGCGGCGGCAAGCCGCCGGTGCATCTCGGTGCGATCGGATTTCAGTTGTGATTCGTAGGCCACCGCGCGGATGAGGGGATGGTGGAAGACATACCCGGGTTGTCCGGTGAATCGGATCTGATCGATGAACTCGCCGCCCACCAAGTCCTCAAGGACTGGATCAATTCCCAGCGTTTCCAGCAGGCCCCGGCTGAACCGCGAGCCGATGACAGCCGCAGCGCTCAAGGTGCGCTTGGCCGCCGGGTCAAGCCGATCGATGCGCGCGGCGATGGTCGCCTGCAGCGTGGCAGGGACATTCACCTCAGCAGCCTCTGCCGTCGAGATGTATGCGCCTGTCTCTCCTAGCAACACACCACGCTCGGCCAGTTCGCGCACGATCTCCTCGGCGAAGAACGGGTTACCGGCGGCCCTCTCGGCGATCTTCTGGCCCAGTGCACCATTCGAGGGGTCCGGGCCGAGCAGCTCTGCGATCAGTGCCAGAGTCTCCGGATCACTCAGCGGGGCAAGGGCTATCGTCTGTGTACCGTGCACCCGCGTGAGCGCCCCCTCGTACTCGGGTCGGTAAGTGGCCAACACCAGCGAGGGCGTCTGCGGGACAACGGTCAGGAACTCGGCCAGCATCGACTCGCTGACCTCGTCGATCCAGTGCGCGTCCTCAACGACGTAGACCGCCGGGGTTTCGCGGGCCAATGAGGTGGCATTGACCAACGCTGTCAACCGCCGCCGACGAGCATCGGGGTCAATTGCCGGTAAAGGAGCATTCGGGTCGGCGATGCCCAGCAAGTCATCAAACAGCGTCAAATCCTCGGGGTCTGCGTCCGGAAGCCGGGCGCGCACTCGATCGCGGGCGGCCTGTGCGTCAAGGTCGCCGACACCAAAGGCGGCGCGTAACAGCCGCGCGACGGCATGGAACGCGAGTTGGCTGGTATGCGACTCGCAGAAGGCGGTGAACACCTCAACACCACGGGCGGCTGCCATCGCCGCAACCTCGCGCACTAGACGGCTTTTACCGATGCCCGGGGAGCCCACCACGGTGACCACCGCACCCTGGCCGTTGATGGCACGCTTCAGTAAACCTTCGACAGCAGCCATCTCCCAGTGTCGGCCCACCAGAGCCGCTTCAGCACCTCCGACAGGACGATCCCGGTCTGACACGCCCACCAGCTGC
>NZ_JBKQQD010000049.1:0-8813 GCF_052144515.1 Mycobacterium sp.
CGGCAAGCGCGTGCTGGTAGTCGGCGGTGCGACCGGCATCGGCGCGGCCGCGGCGAAGACGGCAGGGGCGAAGACGGCAGGGGGCGCTCGGCGCCGAAGTCGTCGTCATGGACCGCGCGCCGGTGACCTACGAGGTCGCCAATGCGCTAACGGTGGACCTTCGGGACAGGGCCTCGATCGACACCGCGATCGAGGCGGTGGGTGGACCGGTCGACGCCATCTTCTCGGCAGCCGGTGTGGCGGATGGCCCAGACCTGATGAGAATCAACTTCATCGGCCATCGGCATCTCATCGAGCGGATGCTGGCCGATGGCCAGCTAGCCCGCGGCTCGGCGATCTGCTTTATCTCCTCCGTTGCGGGTATCGGATGGGAGAACGATTTGCCGCGGCTTCTGGAATTCCTGGCCACACCTGACGACGAGTCGGCGGACGCCTGGGTGGTGGCACACCGGGTCAAGGCCACCAAGAGCAACGACGCGTCCAGCGCATCCGAGCCATAGCACTGCGTGAAGACGCCGCGGGAGTCCACAACGAGAACCAATCAGTCGACTGCTCCCAAAACATCACCGGGCCCCGGCCACGGTGCGCGTCCCATATCGCAAAGACCGCGAACGGTGCAGGAACTCGGCCATCTAAGCACGACCGCCCCCGCCCCCGCCATGGCCGTGAAAGTGTCTGAGATTGGGGGCTCTGACAACCGCGCTGCTGCAACTCGTCGTTTTGTGACCTGTCAGAGCGCGAACGAGAAGCCGCCGTTGACCGGGATGGTCTGGCCCGTGATCCAGGAGCCTCGGTCACTGCCGAGCAGAACAGCGAGCGAGGCTGCGCCGTCCGGGTTTCCGGGCCTGCGGATCACGTAGCTTTGGAGGATCGCCTTAGCCTGAGGGGAGTCGGGCTGGGCCCATAACGGCTCGGTCAGCGGTGTGCGCATGGTTCCGAGGGCGATGTTGTTGGCGGTGGTCCCGTGGCGTCCGGTCTCGAGCGCGACCGATCGGGTGAGCCCTGCGGCACCGGCTTTCGACGCGGCGTAGGCCGCAGAATTCGGGTCTCCCGTACAACCAACGTCGGAGACGATGGTGATGACCCTGCCCCACTTGTTGTCGATCATAGCGGGCAGGACGGTACGCGTGCAGTTGGGCACGCCGTAGAGGTTCACCCGCAGGAATGGCTCCCAGTCGGCCGGCTGAGATTCGGCGAAGCGGCCTCGGCCGGCGAAACCGTCTGCGCCGGCGTTTCCGGCGTTGTTCACCAGCACGTCGACACTGCCGGCCGCGGCGAGTGCGTCGGTGACGGCACCGTAGTCGGTGACGTCAAACGGAACGGGAATGGCCGAGCCTCCGGCCGCGCGTACGTCGTCTACAACTGACTGTGCGCGTTCCATCCGCAGATCGTTGGCCGCCGACGTGTCTGGTCTGCAGCGAATCGTCGACGCGTCCGCAGCCTGGTGGCCGTCGCGGGTTAAATCACCGGCAATCAGACCCATCGAAATGACCCTTTATTTGAACCGGCCACTCGCCGACGGCGTCGTTAGCGAGACCACGAGTTCCGCATTAACCTCTGGCTCGGGCCGACCTATCAGCGCCACACTCCTACTGCCGCCTCCAGATCGGCGAGGGACCGCTCGGTGAGTCCTATTACCTCACTGATGTCGGGCATCACATCGCCGCCCGCAAGATAACCGAAACTGATGCGGTCGGCATACGAACACACGGTCACGGTCAGTGCCAGACCGTCGTAGATGGTGCCAATCGGATAGATGTCGTCCACATGCGCACCGTTCCAAAACATTTCGGTCCGTGGCCCCGGAATATTGGAGATCGGAACGTTGTATCCGGTGCGCACCTTGGGAAACGGCGTCTTCGGTAGCAGCACCGTGGTTACCTGGGTCGGCACCAGCAGCAACAGCGACGCTCCCGACCCACGGCTGGCCACCTGTTGTTTTCCTTCCGCCATCGACCGGTGGATCAGATTCAGTCGCTCGGCGGGGTCTTCGAGGTCGGTGCCCAGCGGGCACAGCCAGGCGCCGAACATGTTGCCGTGCTCGTCATCCGCCCCCTGCGCGCGGCCACGCACGGTGATCGGGCAGAGCGCCACCAGCGACTGTTCGGGCAGTTCCCCGTGGTCGCGCAGCCAGTGACGCAACACGCCGGCGATCACGGCGACGACCGCATCATTGCCGGTCACCCCGGCCTTGTCTTGCACGGCGCGGATACGGCTTTTCGGCCAGCTGCCCGCCGCGACGGTGCGCGTGTCGCCGGTTCGACCGTTGAACCGGGTGAACGGGGCCGCCACCGGCGCCACGGTCGTGTCTGTGGTCATGCTCGCGATCACGTTGGATACCTCGCCCACAACGACCCTTTCGGCCAGCGTGGCGCTCGACGTGGCCGCGTTTATCAACGACCGCACCATGGCAACAGGATTTGGTAACCGGCCGCGCGCCGGTGCGGCTTTTGGGGCGGGTTCGTCGTGCTGCGCGCCATAGATGGGCGGCATGGAGCGGGGAGTCGAATCGGCGCTGAGCGCGTCGGCGATCATGCGGAATCCGGCGACACCGTCCATCACTGCGTGATGCACCTTCACGAAGAAGGCGAAGCGGCCATCTCCGAGGCCGTCGATCAGATAGAACATCCACATCGGGAGCGACCGGTCGAGCCGCTCGGCGTACAGCTCGCTGATCAGCCGCCAGAACCCGTCTTGACCGGCGCCGGTCGGCAGTGTCGCGCGCTTGACATGCTGGCCGACGTCCAGGTTTTCAGCATCGCGCCAGACCCACATGCCGCGAGTGTCCATGCCGCGATAGGGATATCGACGAAGCCGTGGGTGGATCGGGTGCGTCGCGGCGAGCGCCTCCCGATACAGCTCATCGACGTAGTTCGGGGCCGCATCGTCGGGGGGTGAGAGGATTAGCACAGCGGCGACGTGCTGCGGCTGGCTCATCGGCTCAACCGTCACCATCGCCGCATCCAGCGGATCCATCCAGTCCATGGGGAGCAAACTCCAATCTGGCGGGCGCGACTGTCATCACCATAGGCCCCGCAGGCGGCGTCGTGGTTAGGACCGGGGTAAACCAGCAGCGTCCGTGCTGCCGCCGATGGCGGTAGTCTGCGCGCATGCCGCGTTCGTTTGAATTATCGGCCGAATCCCCGGCCAGCGTCGACCAGGTCCATGCGGCGTTCGCCGACGAGGATTACTGGCGGGCGAGGCTTGCCGCTATCGGCGCCGGCCCGGGCGCGGCCACGCTCGACGCGTTAGCTGTCGACGCAGACGGCATCCTGATCGTGGCCGCGACGTTCAGCCTCTTGCGGGATCGGCTGCCCAAGTTCGTCAACCAGTTGGGACGCGGTGACCTGGAGATGGTGCAGCTCGAAACGTGGAGCCGAATCGGCACGAGCCAGGTGCGTGGCGATATCAGCTTCTCGTTGCCCGGGACGCCGGTGTCTGCGGCGGGCGAGGCGTTGCTGGCGTCGACGCGCAACGGCTCGCGGCTGAAGTACAGCGCGACGGTGAAGGTCAAACTCCCGTTGGTCGGCGGCAGGATCGAAAGCTTCATGAGCACCCGACTCGCCGAAGGAATCATGGATATCCAGCGCTTCACCACAGCGTGGATCGCTGAGAACTGCTGAGGGTTCGCGGGTTCGCATGAAACGCACGGTCTTTATCACGGGCGCAGCCGCGGGCCTTGGGGCCGCCACAGCTGAGGAGTTCGCCCAGCAAGGATGGAAGGTCTTCGCCGGCGGCCATGTCACGCCCGGCGCCGCCTCGCACGGAATCCCCATCACCATCGACGTCACCGACTCCGCAAGCTGTGCAGCAGCCGCACGCGAAGTGGCGGCGCACACCGACGGACTTGGCGCGGTCATCAACTTCGCGGGTCTGCTGGATCTCGGCCCGTTGATGGAAGTGTCTGAGGAGCGGCTGAGGCGCATTTTCGATGTGAATGTCATCGGAACACACAGGGTTAATCGCGCCATGTTCGATTTGGTGCGCGCCGGCCGCGGGCGCATCGTCAACATCAGTTCGGAGTCGGGCCGGTTCCGCGCCGGCATCACCACCGGGCCGTATGCGATGAGCAAACATGCAGTAGAGGCCTATTCGGACGCGCTGCGCCAGGAGTTGCTGTTCGTCGGCATTCCGGTCATCGTCATCGAGCCCGGCGCTTTCCGGAGCGCGATGAGCCAACAAATACCCGAACGCCTGGCCGCCTCCGTTCCTCCCGGATCGCCATTCGAGCCCATTGTCGCGTTCACCAGGCGCACGAGCGCACGGGAAGAAAGACGTGCGCGGGATCCGAAGATCCTGGCCCGTGCCGTGTATCGCGCGGTCACCAGCAAGCGGCCCAAGCCCCGGTATCTGATCGGGGGAGGGATGCAGAGCAGGATCATGGACCTTCTGCCCAGGACGGTGGCTGACCGGCTCGTCAAACTCGTGGTGCGCTGACAGTCGCGTGCCTCAGCAGTGGCTACACGCAATCAGGTCTGGGGACCAGTTGGGGACCACATGTCATGCGCGATGGTGAACGACCTACGCGTCTGTGCACGTCATGCGCGGGCAGCGCAAGCCCACAGACTGGCGCGCGACCTGGGGAAACGTGTTACCGCTATTTACTGGCGCCTCTGGCCCGCAGGTCCCGCACCCGAAGCGGATGGGCCGTTCGGTGGAGTACGCCGCGTTGGTCGCGTCGATCATCGAGAACGACTACCTCAACGGCGAGGTGATCCGGCTCGACGGGGCATTGCGGTTTCCTCCGAAGTAGTCGCGTTATGCTTTTTCGCTTTCGATATTTGAGTGTGCTGGCGTGCGTCAGCATTCGATTTCGCGCATGACCACGGTGATCTTGCTAGGTCGAATCTTTCGCGGGCTCGATGGCCGAAATGATCATTTCGAGCCACGCACGGTAGAGGTCCTCCCCGTCGATCTGGCTGGCGAGGGTGACGCCTTCGTTCGTCGCCAGCAACACCCTGGCCATCGTTGTCGCCGGTAAGCGTAAGACGCCTCCGAGACGGGCCACGCCCTCGATCAGGTAGTCGCTGAGCCAACGGACCGTCTCGAGTCGTTGAGCGGCCACGCGTTTACGGGCTTCGGGGCTCCGCAGCAGGAAGAGGGTGAATTCGTGCCCGAGCGCTGCCTGGTCGGCCCCGGTTTTGCTCATCAAGTCCCGCCAGCGATTCGCCAGCTCGTCGAGGTCGAGCTCGTCGAGTCGGTGGGACGACGAGATGACGTCTGCGAATCCGTCGAGGAACCGTTGCCGATTGCGTTCGATGACCGCCAGAAATAGCTCTTCCTTGCTGCCGAAATGGGCGTAGATGGCACCCCGCGTATATCCGGCCGCGTCGGCGATGTCCTCCAGAGCGGCGCCGCTGAAGCCCTTGCGCGCGAAGAGCTCCTCGGCTGCGTCTAGCAGCAGCGTGCGGGTGTGTTCGAGGCGTCTCTCCCTGGTCCAGCGTTGCGCCATCGGGCCATTCTCCCAGATTGACCCAGCAGAAAGGCGTCGCCCGGCCGATCGCCGCATACATTCACGTATAGAACATACGACAATGTATATTATGCCACGCATCACACCACCGGAAGAGGCGATGGCCACGTTGAACAGCGCCTTGGAAACTTCGTCTTGTTCGTGCATCAGCCCAGCGCCGATTAGGTACCGCTGTGACGTCATTGGCGGAACCACGCTCGACGTGGTGAGCGGCATGGGTGGCCGGCTCGTCGACCTGGCGATGGCCGGTTGGGAGGTCACTGCCGTGCTGACGCACTGCTCAGACACCCGACCGCTGCGGATCCTCGGCGCCGCCGTCGTCGACCTGGACTGGCTCGTGGCGGGCTCTGGTCGCGGTCGGATTCCGCAGGTTCTGACGGTGGCGAGTGACGTCTGCGGTAGCGATGACCGCGTACGTCAGGAGGTGCATAGCGCCTTAGGTCAGCTGCGGACCGAGGTCGCCGTCTGGGGTCGTGACGGCGCGATCGAACTCAGTGTCGAGCTCGACCGGGTGATGTCGCCGACGCGTCATCGCCTCAGTGCCGCCGGCCGTGCGTTCAAGGCTAGGGCGCTCATCGCTGCAGGCCGGTCACCACTGTTCGAGCCAACGGAGTCTTACTGGACGATTGCGCCGGCCGCCATCCACATACATACTTGTATCTAACATACAGACGCGTACTATAGTGATGCACGCCACAGGCCGAGGTGGACGCACCGACGAGGAGGACTGAGCCATGTCAACGGATTTCGTCGAAACTGCGCGGCCCGGCGACTGGGTCGACAGCGTCGAAGCTCTGCCCGACGACCATGACCTCTATCCGCTGCGCATCCCCACCGATCGCTACACGTCGATCGAATTCCAGCAGCGCGAGCGGGAAGCGATCTGGATGCGGGTGTGGCAGATCGCGGGCCGAGCCGACGAGCTGCCCAAGGTCGGCGACTGGAAGGTGTATCAGATCTTCGAACAGTCCTTCATCGTCGTGCGGGGCAAGGACGATCAGCTGCGCGGCTTCGTCAATGCGTGCCGGCATCGCGGCAACGTGCTGTGCACGGGCACCGGGAATGCCAAACGGGGATTCCTGTGCCAGTACCACCTGTGGTCCTACGACCTCGAGGGAAAGATGCGGGGAGGGCTGCGGGAGCGGGAGAACTTCCTCACTCGCGAGGACAAGGACGGGAACGGGCTGCTGCAGGTGTCCGTCGACACCTTCGGTGGCTTCATCTTCTTGAATCCCGATCCGAACGCGGCGCCGCTCGCCGAATACCTGGGCCCCGAGGTAGCGGAGCTGCTGGCGCCCTACCACCTCGACCAGTTCACCACCGTCATGGACGTCCGCGAAGCCATCGACTGCAATTGGAAAGTCGTCATGGACGCCTTCAATGAGGGTTACCACATCAACGGCATTCACCCGCAACTGCTGCGCGTCATCCAGATCGACCCGAGTAAGAGTCGCTACCGGTTCTTCGAGACGCATAGTGTGGCCGTCGCGCCTTTCGAGGTGCAGGGCGCCAGCGCGCAAAAGCAAGTCGACGGCATCATGGATTTGCCCGAAACCTTCCCGTCGACGGCCGCGGTGCTGCCACGCTTCGAGCAACTCGTCAACGAGTACCGCGCCGCCGAAGGATCCGTGGACTTCCCGGACGGCGTCAACGCCCGCAAGCTTCTACAGGAGGCCACTCGGGACACCCTCACCGGGATGGGCCTGGACGTCAGCGGTTTGACGGACGGGCAGATGAGCGACAACCAGGGTTGGGTGTTGTTCCCGAATTTCTTCATGACGGTTCGTGCCGGCGAGTGTCACGTAATCATGGCCATGCCGCACCCGGATGGCGATCCCAACCGATGCATCTGGCACGTCAGCAGCTACATGTACCTGCCGGCCGAGCACCGGGATGCGTTGCGCGCAAACCTGATCGAAGTCGACCAGCCAGGCAGCTACAAGTATTTCGAGGCGCTGCAACAGGATTACGAGCAGATGCCGCGCCAGCAGATCGGCCTGCGCAACCGCAGGCTCGCGTACATGTCTTTGGTGAAGGAGGAAGTCGTCATCGCCTATTACCACTCGGTCCTCGACCGCTACCTCGCGGGTGGGGTGAAATGACGCTGCCTGTCGAAGAACGCGTCGCTCTTCACCGACGCATGGCGGAGGCCTACCGCAACGCCTACCTGCGCCAGGGGGTGCAAGATGGTGAGGCGTTCGTCGACGCCTGGAAGTTCGCTTCCGATGCGGTGTATGCATCGCCGTACTTCACGGGTGACCAGGGTTTCCTGTTGAGCGAGTTCCCCGAGGAGTCGGCGAGGGCGTCCACGATGGAGGCGAAGGTTTACTCGCTGACGTTTCCCGACTGGAAGCCAGCCGATTTCAAGTACTGGCCGGCCGAGAACGGCTTCGTCATGAAGACCCGGTGGGAAGGGCACACCAAAGACGGGATCAAGATGGGCTTCTACTCCTACAGCTTCGTCGAGACGAACGACGATGGCGAAGTCACGCGCTGGGAAACCCATGTCAACGACGAGTACAGCACCTTCCTCGACGTTGCGATCGGTGTGCGCGGTCCCTTCCATGGCACTTCCGAGTACGTCGAGGCGCTCGAGCGGTGCCTCGCGACGGCCGGTGTATCCATCTGACGAAAGAGCGATCATAGTGCTACGAGACATTCGCGATGTCATTGACGACTACGTCGGCCGTTCCCGTGCGGTGCTGGAATACGGGCTGACCACTAAACGCCTTGTGGACGAGGCAAAGAAGCCCGGGTTCTGTGTCGACAGCTGGGCGCCGTTGGCCGAGCTGGTGGCGACCGACGAGTTCGAGCGGGTCGGCGCATTCAAGGAAGTGATGGACTGGCCCGCGTACGTCGACTTCCTGACCAACTGGGCGACGTCCTCGGAATGGGAATGCTCGCTGCGGCGCGTAACCGAGACACCCGGCGCGGTGTTTCTTGAGCTCGAGGAGCGTAGCCGTATCGGCGAATTCGACAATGTGGTCAACTCGCTGTCGGTCTACGAGTTCACCGACGCCGGCAGGATACGGCACATCGACCTGTATCTGCAGATGGCACTCCCGCCCGCCGAGATGCTGAAAAGCTTTGGAGGAGTCGAGATCTCGTGATAAGCGATGTAGATTCCGTCGACTTTTTCACCGACAACGAGCTTTTGGCTGATCCCTACGACTACCTGGCGGCCCTGCGTGACGAATGCCCGCTTCGGCGTGGGAAGCACCACGACGTGGTGATGGTTACGGGCTACGACGAAGGCATGGCGATCTGTAACGACACGGAGCGATTCTCGTCGTGCATCTCGGTGACGGGGCCGTTCCCCGGTTTCCCGGTGCCGCTGGAG
>NZ_JBKQQD010000050.1:0-6362 GCF_052144515.1 Mycobacterium sp.
TGGTGGTGCTGGGCGCCACCAACCGGCCCGACCTGATCGACCCCGCCCTGCTGCGCCCCGGCCGCCTGGAGCGGCTGGTGTTCGTCGAACCGCCCGACGCCGACGCCCGCCGCGAAATCCTGCGCACGGCAGCGAAATCGATCCCGCTGAGCGCCGACGCCGACCTCGACGAGGTGGCCGCCGGGCTCGACGGCTACAGCGCGGCCGACTGCGTGGCACTGCTGCGGGAGGCCGCCCTCACCGCGATGCGGCAATCCATCGATGCCACCGACGTCACCGCCGCCGACCTCGCGGCGGCGCGCAAAACCGTGCGCCCTTCGCTGGATCCCGCGCAGGTCGAGTCGCTAAGGGCCTTCGCCAACGCCCTCTGACGGCCAGCGAGGGCAAGCGTAGACCGACGCACAGCCCTGGGTTTTGCAGTTGACCGCATTATTGCGTTCTACTGCATTATCGGGCTAGGGTGAGCGAACCAGCCCGGCATCGAAGCGAGGGAAGCCGATGACAGCCACGGCAGCGCGACCGATCAGCGAATTCATGAACGACCCGATCGGCTTTTTCGGCCAGTCCTACACCCGGATGCACAGCATCGACCGCCACGAACTCGAAGAGCTGCAGCGCGAGGCGATGGGCATCCGCTTCCGGGAGCACTACGACAGCATCGAGATGCTGCGCAAGCTGGCCGACCGGCTCGGCATCACTGCGCTCAACGAGTTCAATGACGTTGCACCACTGATGTTTTCACACACGGCATTCAAGTCATACCCGGCGATGCTTATCGACAAGAAGCGCTTCGACCTGATGACCAAGTGGCTGGACAAGCTCACCAGCTACGACCTGTCCGCCGTGGACACCGCCGGGTGCACCGGCATCGACGACTGGATCGACCGCCTCGACGAGCAAACACCGCTGGAGGTGATCACCTCGAGCGGCACCACCGGCACCATCTCGATCCTCCCCAAGGACAAGCGCGGGGCCGAAGAGGGCATGGTGCTGTGGAAGATCTGCCTGTTCCAAACCTTCGGCCAGGAACCGACCGAAGCCGAACTCAACCCGTCGGTGGATGTGGTCTGGCCCAACTTCGCCAACGGCAAGCTCGGACACCTACGCATCGCCAATATGATCAAGCGCGGCTTCACCGGCGGCGACGAAACCCGATTCCACGCGCTCTACCCTTTCGCGGTGGACACCGATCTGATGTTTCTGGCGTCCAAGATGCGCGCGGCCGCCTCGCGCGGTGAACTCGACCGACTCGAGATCGACCCGGCGCTGGCCGCCCGCAAGGACGAATTCATCGCCTTGCAGGCGCGCCAGGCCCAGGACATGGACGCGTTCTTCACCCGCATCACCGAACAACTTCGGGGTAAGCGGGTGTTCATGCTCGGCACCTACCACCTGATGTACGACATCGCCCTGGCCGGCCTGCGGCGGGGAGTGCGCAACGTCTTCGCCCCGGACTCGGCGATTCTCACCGGCGGCGGGATGAAAGGCATTGCGCTGCCTGAGGATTTCATGGACGTTATCAAGGAATTCCTCGGCGTCGACCGAATCCAGGTCGGTTACGGCTTCTCCGAGTCGAGCACGTTCCACTGGGGTTGCAGCGAGGGCCGCTACCACGTGGCACCGTGGGTCATCCCGTTCGTGCTCGACCCCGACACCAGCGAGCCGCTTCCCCGTACCGGTGTGCAGACGGGCCGGGCGGCCGTCTATGACATTTTGCTGCGCGCCCATTGGGGCGGCGTCATCTCCGGCGACGAGGTCACGATCGACTGGGACCTGCGGTGTCCGTGCGGACAGGTCTCCGTGGCGTTCGAACGCGACATCATGCGCTACAGCGAGAAAGCGGGTGTCGAAGACGACCGCATCACTTGCGCCGCGACGCATGAGGTGCACGACGAGGCGGTGAACTTCATGAAGGGTATCGACCTGTGATCGCTTACACCGTACCGCTGTTCTTGCGGGGTCGGGTCATCACCGACGACCTCGTCCCGTTCCATACCCGCATCGGCGCGGCGCAGTTCCAGGCGCCGGACATGGGCAAGTACGTGCGGCACCTGCCGCTGAAAAGCCCGGCGGACATGAGCGACCTCTACCAGTTGAGCTTCGACGAGATCCTCGATGTGCTCGAAACACTGGGCGGCGCGCTGGACTTCGAGTCCAACGCCCACCTCCAGGAGGCCTACGAAGCCTCGCTCATAGCCAATGTGCTGCCGGCGGAAATGCTGAAGAACAGCTATCGCGTTCTGCGGCCATTGTTTTCCCGGGACAGTGTCACCGAAATCGCCGACAGCCAGGTGGGGCTGGACTACCTCAATGGATGGGTTCCGCATACTCTGCGCGACGGTCGTGAGCTGCGCGTGCGGGCCTTCGGATCCCGAACCCTCCACATCCCGGCGGGCAACGGCGGACTGGTCTCGGCGGTGACCATCCTGCGTTCGGTGATCACCCGATCCGACGTGATCATCAAGGCGCCGTCCAACGACCCTCTGACCGCGATCGCGATAGCTCGCACGCTGGCCGACGTCGCGCCCGACCATCCGGTCACCAAGCACCTGGTGGTCGGGTATTGGAAGGGTGGCGACTTGGACGTCGAGGAAATCCTCTACCAGCCGCAGCACATCGAAAAGATCGTGGCGTGGGGCGGCCTGGCGTCGGTCAAGCACGTAACCCGATACATCCAGCCGGGATTGGAGCTCATCGCGCTGGACCCCAAACGCAGCGCCACCATCATCGGCCGCGAGGCGTTCAGCGACGAGCACACGATGCGTGAGGTGGCCCGCCGGGCGGCGATCGACATCGGCGTGGCCAACCAGGAAGGCTGCGCCAATGCCCGGGTCATCTACGTGCTCACCGGAACCGATGCCGAAGGCCTGGCCAAAGCGAATCGGCTCGGCGAACTGATCTACCGGGAACTGGTGTCGCTGCCCGCGGTCGTCAGCACCGCGCCACTGTACCCAGATCGCAAGCTGCTCGAGCACCTGGCGGCCTCACGAATGACCGACGACTTCTACCACGTCATCGGCGGCGAGCAGCGCGAGGGAGCCATCGTGGTCTCGCAATTCGATGAGCCGGTGGACTATTCGGCGATGCTGTCCGGGCGGGTCGCCAATATCGTGCCCGTGGACAGCATCGACAAGGTGACGGCCGCGGTCAACGCCTACACGCAGACGATCGGCATCTATCCCGAATCGCTCAAGCGCCGATTACGAGACACTTTGCCGCTGTTCGGCGCTCAACGCCTGACGAGCCTGGGCTACGCGTGCAGTATTGCGGTTGCGATGCCGCAAGACGCCATCGAGCCGATCCGGCGGATGTGCAAGTGGATCGTCGACGAGGAATGTGATCCCGAGGCGGTCGTTCCCCTGTGGCAGCTGGCGTCGGCATGACCGGACGTCGCAGTGCCCTGCAGGTCGTCGAGGGAATCGACCTGTCCGGCAAGGTATGTGTGATCACCGGCGCGTCGTCCGGGCTGGGCCGCGAGTCGGCCCGGGCGCTGACCTCCGCGGGCGCGCACGTGATCTTGGCCGCCCGCAACCCCGAGGCCCTGTCGCAGACGGCCGGGTGGATAGCGGCCGAGGTGCCCGGTGCGTGGGCGTCGACGGTGCGGCTCGACCTCACCGCGCTGGCCAGTGTCCGGGCGGCGGCGGGCGCGATCCGCGACATCACGCCGGTCGTCGATGTTTTGATGAACAATGCGGGCGTCATGTTCACCCCCTTCGGCAGGACCGCGGATGGATTCGAGTTGCAGATCGGCACCAACCATTTCGGGCACTTCGAACTGACCAGGCTGCTGGTACCGCAGCTTTCCGCCGCGGGGAGTGCCCGCATCGTCAACCTCTCCTCCGGAGGCCACGTCCTGGGCGACGTCGACCTCAACGATCCCAACTGGGAGAGCCGGGAGTACGACAAGTTCGTAGCCTACGGCGCGTCCAAGACCGCGAACATCCTGCACGCCAAGGAAGCCGACCGGCGCCTGCGCGATGTGGGAATCCGGGCCTACGCCGTCCATCCCGGTACTGTGGCCACCTCGCTGGCGCGGTACATGACCCAATCGGACTTTTCGCGGCTACGCGACTACGTTGCCGCCGACGCGGCCACGTGCGGAGAAGCGACCGACGGCTACCTCGACTTCACCACCCCCGACTACGGCGCGGCCACCCAGGTGTGGGCCGCGGTGAGCCCGGAGCTTGCGAGCCGGGGTGGTTCGTATCTCGAAGACTGCGGCATCAGCGAAGCGGTAGAACCTTACGCTTGCGACGAGCAGCACGCGGCCCGCCTGTGGGCTCTCTCCGAGAAGCTCTGTGCGACACGATGAACAGAACTGAGCGACGCAAGCTCGAGGTGCGGGAGAAGATCCTGGCGGCCGCCTTCGATCTGTTTCTGAGCCAAGGTGTGGCGGCCACCCGAATCGAGGAGATCTGCGAGCGCGCCGACGTCGCCAACCGGACGTTCTTCAAC
Organism: Mycobacterium sp.; assembly: GCF_052144515.1. Classification (GTDB taxonomy): domain Bacteria; phylum Actinomycetota; class Actinomycetes; order Mycobacteriales; family Mycobacteriaceae; genus Mycobacterium. The sequence continues at coordinate 4,456 of NZ_JBKQQD010000050.1, forward strand.
CACTTCGCGACCCGTCAGGACATGATCCGGGCGCTGGCCGAGCGGCGACTGGTCAACCTGCACGACGTCGTGTTCGACCGCGCCGACGAAGCGATCCCCGCGCGGCTTGTCGGGGTGTTCGACGACATTGCCGCCGCACTGGTCGGATCGGGAGACACCTACCGCGAGATGATCGGGGAAATGCTCGCCACGAGCGGCTATGGCATCCAGCGCGGATCCAAGCTGCACGACACGTTCGTCGAACTGGTCAAGGAGGGGGTATCCCGCGGTGAGGTCAGCGCGCGACACGACCCAGAAACGCTGGGGGACATCATCGTTGGCGCGCTGTCCGGTGGCATCGTCAACTGGACGATCGACCGGACTTATTCGCTGGAGACCAACCTGCACAACCTCGCTGTCACCCTGGCCCACTTGCTCAGTGTCTGATGTGCGGGCTCACGGCTCGGGCAGCGCGGTCCAATCGCGGGAGAGCCGCGAGGTAAACCGCGGCGGCCGGCGATCGAGGAATGCGGCGACTCCCTCGCGGGCGTCGGCGCCACCCATCACGCGTTGGTGCAGTTGCGTTTCCAGCGACGCGACCTGCCTCGGGGTGTAGTGGTGGCTCGCGCTGTCCCACAGCAGTCGCTTGCATAGCGCCGCCGGCATCGGAGCCACGTTGACCGCGATGTCGCGGGCCGTTTCCAGCGCATCCTCGAGCACCTGCCCGGCGGGTAAGGCCCGGCTCGCGATGCCGAGCACCACGGCCTCGGTGCCCATGAACGTTCGCCCGGTGAGCAGGATGTCGGCGGCCACCCCCAGGGTGGTCAACTGCGCCAGCGTCCAGTGCGACATGCAGTCGGGGATCACGCCCCGGCGCACCTGCACCACACCGTATTTGGCGTCCTCGGCGACGATGCGGATGTCCGCCTGCAACGCGATCGTCAGGCCGATCCCGATGGCGTAGCCGTTGAGCGCCGCGATCACCGGCTTGCGCAATTCAAACGCGGCCGGGGTGATCGGTGACGCCGAGAACGAGCCACCACCCGCGGGGGCATCGAAAGGGTTCGCGCCGCCGGAGAAATCAGCCCCGGCACAGAAGGCCCCGCCCGCACCGGTGACCACGATCGCCCGGACGCCGTCGTCCTCGTCGCACTCCCGATACGCCCGGCTCAGCAGCACCCCCATCTGCGCGGTGTAGGCGTTCAAGTGGTCCGGGCGATTGAGCGTGAGCACCGCGACGCCGTCGTTGACGTCCACCACCACGTCCGCGCTCACCGTGGGACCGGGGCTTGGTGCAGGGCGCCGATCAGATCGGCGATGTCGGCGCTGCGCGGGGTGTAACCCGGGAAGTAACAGCACACTTCGGCGGCGTGGTCGCCGAAACGCGCGACGATCTGCTGAGCGCATTCCTCGGGTGTTCCCATGATCCCGATCCGGGCGACCATCGGGTCGGTGATCAGTCGGCGCATCTCGGCGAACCGGCCCTGCTTGGACAGCGCGTTGAGCTCCGGCTGAATTTCGGGCCAGCCCTCCGCCTCCAGCACGGGCAGGTAGGCGGGGGTGGAGCCGTAGAACGAGATGAGGGATGCCACCCCGTCGATCGCGGGCGCCAGGTCGGCCTCGTCGCGGCCGACGGCGACCATGGCCTGCGCGACGATCTGGAAATCCCGAGCCGTTCGGCGGGAACGGCGCAGTCCCTCGCCGACCGCGGGCATGGTGCGCTCTTCGAAATGGCGGGCACTGTTGAAAGGCATCACCAGTAGCCCGTCGGCGACCTGGGCGGCGGTGCGCGTCATGATCGGGCCCAGCGCGCCCAGCAGCACCGGAGGCGGCCCAAACGGGTTGGGGCCGGGATTGAAGTTGGGCGCCATGATCGTGTGCGTGAAGAACTCGCCCCGAAAGTTCAAGCGCTCCTGGCCTTCCCAGGC
>NZ_JBKQQD010000051.1:0-8891 GCF_052144515.1 Mycobacterium sp.
GCGCTCATCGAGGTGCCCATCGACCCCGACCAGACCTATTATCCGAAGATCAGTTCAGCCGTGCAGCCCGATGGATCGATGAAGTCCAACCCTTTGCACCGGATGAGTCCCGACCTGCCTGCCGACGTAGAGCAGCGCGTGACTGTGCATCTTGGCGCTGCGATTCCGCAGGTCTGAACCCTGAGTTAAGCGCTGCCGCCAGCGGGTGGCCGACAGATTGGCGCGAGCCGGCCTCAGACAGTCGGCTTTTCCATTGCAGTTTTGTTCAAAACCGCCCGAGGAGCAGGATGACGCGGGATCATACTCTGCAGATTTAGTTGGGGACCCTACCGGGGAGGCACTGTGAACAAGACCGAACGGCAGATGGCCGAGATTCTGCGCGCGGGTAAGGAAAAGCACGGCGTTGTGAGCGTCAAGGCCGAGTTCGAGGCAGAAGGAACGCGCATCGACGAGCTGCTGCGTCTCGTCGACATCGCTCGGTCCGCGGGTCTGCCGCTCACCGTCAAGATCGGCGGCTGCGAGGCGATGCGTGACCTGTTGGAGGCCAAGCAGATCGGCGTACGCTACATAGTCGCTCCTATGGTTGAGTCGGCATACGCGCTGTCAAAGTACATCGCTGCCAAAAACGCCGTTTACGACGAGGATGAAGAACTCGACACCGATTTCTTGTTCAACCTCGAGACGATTACGGGTTACAACAACCTTGACGACATGCTCGAGCTGGCCGACAAGGACCGCGGTGTGCACGGCATCGTCTTTGGCAGGGTGGATTTCACAGGATCGCTCGGCCAGACCCGGGAGACGATCAACAGCCCCAAAATCACCAAGTATGTGACCACCGTTGCCGAGAAGGCTAAGTCGGCCGGTCTCGATTTGGTCCTTGGCGGTGCCATATCCAGCGACACACTGGACACCATCCGTGAGGTTGCGAAGGTGCACCTGACACGTTTCGAGACCCGTAAGGTCGTATTCGACGGTTCGGCGGGCACGCTCAACTCGATTGCTGACGGCCTGCTCAACGCAGTGCATTTCGAGCTGTTGTGGCTGCTCAACAAGCGTGACTACTACGGCCACATCACTGAAGAGGACGCCAAGCGGATCGAGATGCTTGACGCGCGTTGGAAAGTCCTCAACCACCACTGAGCACGCCAGCGGCGTCGCGTATGGCAGGTGCAAGAAGGAGACGACGAGCGTGACCGATTCCGGCCAGCTATCGACGCTCGTCCGCGACCGCGGGTTCTGAAGGCACGTGCCTTCAACAGCTCTTGTTACCGGCGCCGCACGGGGTATCGGCAGTAGCGTTGCTGACACTTTAGAGGCCAAAGGCATCCGAGTATTAAGGCCGGGGCGCAAGGAACTCGATCTCGCCGTGCCCGAGTCTGTTGTCGCCTACCTCGCAGGTGTCGACGAAGCGGTCGAGATTTTGGTAATGAACGCCGGCATCAACGATCCCGAGGCTTTGCAACAGCTTTCGCCAGAGAACTGGTCAAGCACGCAACAGGTGAACGTCACGTCCAATGTTCAACTCCTGCAAGGCTTGCTCCCCCGGATGGCGGACGCCGGCTACGGAAGGGTGGTCGCGGTCTCAAGCGTCTACGCTCATCGCGCCCGCTTGGGCCGGGTTGCCTACAGCGCATCCAAGGCTGCGATCGAGGAAGTGGTGCGGTCGGTCGCGGTGGAGTACGGCCGCTTCGGTGTGCTGGCTAATTGCGTCGCACCGGGGTTCGTGCTCACCGACCTCACGTACCAGAACAACGACGCGGAGCAGCTTCAAGCGCTGGCCAAACGCATCCCTGTAGGCCGGCTGGCCGAGCCCGCGGAGATTGCTCTCTTCATCGCCTGGCTGGTGTCTGCCGAGAATTCCTATATCACTGGCCAATCCATCGCGATCGACGGAGGTTTCTTGTGCGTGTGACCCAGGATCGGATGATAATCAAGTCGGAGCAGGGTGACTACCCCGTGGACTTCGTCGCTGAAGTCGGGATGGTTCCCGCGCTCGTTGACGCGGGCCCTGAAACCTTCGTGATCATCGACGAGGCGCTGGTCGAGCTCTACGGCGAGGCGCTGAGTGGGCTGCTGGAACACCCCACCTATCGGATCGAAGCCGACGAGGAGAGCAAAACCCTAACCGGCGTAAGCCTTTTCGTCGATTGGTTGCTGGCAAACAAGGCGACCCGGTCTGCGCGCATCGTGGCGATCGGTGGCGGCGTCATACAGGATGTCGCCACCTTCGCGTGCCACATCTACTACCGCGGGGTACCTTGGACGTTCGTTCCGACCACTCTGCTCAGCCAGGCGGACAGTTGCATCGGAGCGAAATCCAGCATCAACGTGCTTCCCCTGAAGAATCAGCTCGGTGTGTTCCACTCACCCAGCCACGTCGTTATCTGCTCGGAGTTCTTAAACAGCCTGCCCGAGATCGAGATCGATTCCGGCTATGGCGAGATCTACAAGCTCGCTCTCACCAATGAGGGCGCGTTCTTTGATGAGCTCACCGAGGCGTTAAGCAATGGTGGCCACCGCAATCCTCAGGTGCTGCAGTTGATCCGCAAGGCGCTGGAAAGCAAGCGCCAGGTCATCGAGAAGGACGAGCACGAGTCGGATCTGCGCCGAGTGCTCAACTACGGTCACAGCTTCGGCCATGCGCTCGAAGCGCTTACACACAACGAGGTTCCGCACGGAATTGCCGTGATGTGGGGCATGGACTTGATCAACTTTCTTGGCGTTCGATGGGGTTTGACGAACCCCGTAACAGCCGCGCGGGTGCGGGCGGTTCTTGCCGCGAACACCGAATACACCATCGGAACCATTCCGTCAGCCCGCGAACTGGTGGATACGCTCAAGCGCGACAAGAAGGTGCGGAAGGGCGTCATTTACTTTGCTGTCCTGCACGACGAGGGCGACCTGAGGATCGTGCCGAAGCCCCTCGACGACACACTCGTAACCGAGGTCTCGGAGTACCTGGATGGCGAACCGCTCTTCGCTGCTCGTTGACCTCGGCGCCACCTACGTCAAGGTTGCAGTCTCCCGCCCCGACGAGGGTATCGTCGCGGAGAGCAAATTCCCGTTCCCGCAATTCACCTCGCTTGAGGGGCCATACCGCATTGTCGACCCTGCGGTTGTCGTAGCGGCGGTCGAAGCGGCCATCGCGTCGGCCTTGCCGCTTGCCGAGGATCCGGAGCGAATCCTGCTGAGCGGCCAAATGCACGGCTGGACGCTGACCGACGACCACAACGTCCCACAGTTACCGTTGATCACCTGGCAGGACAACCGAGCCCTCCTCGTGCGCAACGGAATTACCTACCTGGACCAACTGCGCAACACACAGCCGCCGGAGGTCTGGCATGACGTCGGGAATGAGCTGCGGTCCGGTCTACCGGTAGCGGGCATCTACGCGACCGATCTGACGGCGATCGATGGTCGTCTCCGCCTGCACAGCCTGCTGTCCTGGGTGGCCACGGCGCTGACGGGCAAGCCGGAATTCGTTCAGCACATCACCGATTCGGCCGCCTCCGGAATGTTCGACCTCAGAGCCGGATCGTGGTCCGAGCCGATCACCGGAACTGTCGGCGGCGGCCGACTCTCATTGCCGCGGGTGTCGTGGACGCCGGAGCCGGTCGGTGTCCACCGCGCTTCGGGTGCCGCGGTCTTCACTCCGGTGGGTGACCAGCAGGCGGCGTTGCTCGGCGCAGGAATCGGCGAGGGAGTGACGGCCTTCAACATCTCGACCGGGGGCCAGGTGGCCCGAATCTCTCGCGAGCATGCGGGGGACCGCTGCCAAACTCGCCCGTACTTTGACGGACTGCTGCTTCACACCAAAACGCACCTGCCGGCTGGACGCGCGCTCACGCACGGTCTCGCACTGTTGTCACGGGGTCGTACCGACGAGCAGGCATGGCGGTGGGCCGCCGAAGCGGCCGCCGCACCCGCGCGGCCCGGAATTCTGCGCGCCCACCCGACGTTTCACGGCGCCGACGGGGGCGGCTGGTCTGGCATCGTGGAAGCTAATAGCGCCGAAGACCTTCTGCGGGCGCTTGTGGCGTCCGTCGTCGCGCCGTACGTCGACGGCGCCGCGGATGTCGGATTTCGAAGTACAGACGGGCTGCTGTTCTGCGGGGGAGTAGCCCAGCGTTTCGCCCCTGTGCGTGCCGCAATCCAGTTGGGACTTAATCGTCCGGCGAAAGTCGCGCCTGATGGAGACATGGCCCTGCGCGGACTGGCCGTCCTGGCTGGTCGATTGTAGGGAGCCGCAATATGAAGCGGATGCGTGGCGCGGTTTCGTTACCTCCGCAAACGCAGCCTTGCCGTAAGCGCGCACACCCCTCTGCGACCGAGCCTGAGGGACCAGCGCAAGAAATAGTTTCGTTTATGATCATCGGAGCAATTTGGAGCAGTCGTTCGATCAACATCGGGGTAGTCCGAGGGGCGGCCGACGACATCGTTCAAGATTCGACGGACGGCATCCGTCTGGCGAGCTGCCGGGTAGCGATCAGGAGGAGGCTGCCGGGATCCGTTCGCGGGGGCCGGATGTGGGGACGGTGTCCGCCAAAGCGCAGCAAGCCGGTTTTCGCGCGTATGAAATCAAGATTGCCGCACACGTAATCAGCCATAGCATCGGCGCCAAGAGCGCCGTCGTGGCAACGACCGGGGTAGCTTTGTCAATCTCTCCCGGCCCACCCGGTAGCGCGATCTGGGCAATCGTGAGCGCCGCTGCCAGACTCACACAGACGCCGACCGCGCGACGGCGGTCACCGAGGACCGCGAGCCGGTCGAAAATCCCCGATCCTGGCCGGCCATATGGGTCCCGGGCCACCAACGCGGCGACCGGTAAGACGAACACCAGGTAGTAGCGGCCTGTCATCGCGGGAAACAGCGAGGCGGCGGACAACAGCGCGATACCCACCATTACCGGGGGGATGCGTCGCCCAAGAGCAAGCACGCAGACGACGACCACGACGAGCACCGCACTTCCGATCAGCAATCGCGGGCCAGCGAGAAAGCCGGGAGGGACATAGCCCAGCTTCATACGCATGATCTGATCCGGGATGAGGAGGACTCCGTTCGCGAAGGACACGTTATTTATCCCGACAAGCATTGGGAACGAACTGCTGTAGTCGCGGGCGTTGTGAATCGACTGCACGATTGTTGCGGGAAAGTCTCGCGGCCACAGCAGATAGGCGGCGAGATTGGAGATCGCGGCCCCGGCCACCGCGATGCCGCCCATCCGCCATTGCCGGGCCGCGAACAACGCCACAGCCAGCACAGCGAATTGCGGTTTCACCAGTGCTGCCAAGACCACCATGATCGTGACGAGGCCCCACCGCCGTCGACAGAGCGCAACCAGAAACACCAGGCCGATCGGCGCGACGAACCCCACCGAGTTGCCCCGATCGATTGTCATCCACGCCGGAATGGCTGCCGCACCCACCGCCACAAACACCACCACCCGCTCGAGACCACGTGCACCCCGAGCCGACCACACGGCGGGACTAAAGACCGCGATCGTCAAAGCAAGCAGGTAGCCGAACAACCCCAGCCGTGGCGCATGCAGCCATGCAGCGGGACCCGCGAAGATCATAAGCGGCACCAATCCACCAGCGGGGTATGTGGTTCTGTAGGGCTCCCACGGATTTGGCAGCACACCGACGAGAGCGAACATTCCATAATCGTTGAAGCAGTGTCGACCAAACTTCATCCCCCAATTGGGAAAGCAGTCAGCCGGGAGCCAAGCGAGAGAGGAAATCACGTCGACGGAATAGTACTGGGTGAGAACGAAGCACACCGCCCCCGAAACCGCCGACGCGATCAGGATGGTGCCCAGCATAATGGTGCGCTCGGTTTGGCCGGCCACCACCGAGACCCTGTCGCGGACCGCCGAGACGAAATCCGGGAGCACCTTGAGGCGTCGGTTCAGTGCATTCTCCTCGGGTCTGCGCGAAACGGTACGAGAGTAGGGTCGCTCAACCCAGCCACGCGGGAGTGTAACCCAATGCTCCTGCTATGGAGCAATATCGAGCGGTATTCGCAAAGCGGCCGGCCGGGTTTGGCCATAACCCGCATAAGAGGCGAATCCCGCTGCGCCAGGCGGAATCTCGAGGCCTGTCGGTGCAGGGAACCAAAAGTGAGGTATTGTGTCCATATCCATGCCCCCGGAAAGTGGAAGGGATCAATGGGCGCCAAGCAGACACACGAGGACCGGCAGACGCATCTGAAAAGTCTGGGGCAAAGGCAATTTGATGACACTCGACTTGACCTCACCGCCACCACAGGTCATAGGGCCCGGAGTCTCACACGTTACCGAGGCACCCGCGGTAGCAGCGGCTCACCTCCATAAGATTGGCAAAAGCCGAGGCCGCGAGCAGGGGCACTCCGCGCGGCGGTTGTCATCCGGGGAGGGATGCTTGGCGCGGCGAGGCCCGAGCGCCCAGATAGCCACGACGTACGAGAATCCGCAGTCGGTCGAATATCATAACGAGCTCGTTTTTGTGGCGGAGGAGCTCGGCGACACGCCTCTCTGCCTGCCGCAATCCGGTCGGGACTTAATCGTTGGGGGAAAGTCGCGCCTGAACGCGACATGCCCGTCGGCGTGAAAGCCACCTTGGCGGGTTTAATGCAGGCAGCCGCAACGAAAAAACTGATGCGCGATTTCGTCGCCCCGCGCAGGCAGGGACTCCGTGTGTGCGCACACCCACGCGCAGCGCCGATGTGAATGGCCAGAACAGGATTAAGTTGGCTGCCGATCAGCGAAGCGATCTAGGGCAACCTTTCATCAGCATCTCGCCAACCTCGACGGCCACGTCGGGGTTGCCGACGGCCCCATATTGGAGGAACCTCACCGGCTGGCCACAAGGGTCGGAGGTCGCTGCTCGGGGAGAAGGGGGCCCATCGCGACATTGGAATTCTGATGAGCAGCAACCAGGTGAGGGTCAAGACGCGGCTACCGAAATATATTCGCGCGGCCTGGATGTGGTGAGGGCGTCCGTCGAAGCGCAGGAAGCCGGTCTTCGCGCGTATGAAACGATGATCGCCGCGCACGCAACCAGCCAGAGGATCGGCGTCAGGCCCGCCGTCGTGGCGACGACCGGCATAGCGTTGACAACCTGCACCGGCGCCCACGGCAGCGCGATCTGGGCAATAGTGAAGGCAGCGGCCAGACTCACACAGATGCCGACTGCGCGACGGCGGTCACCGGGGGTCCCGACCCCTGCTCGCGGGTGCGGTCGAAAATCCCCAAACCTGGCGGCCCATCTGGGTTCCGGGCCACTAGCGCAGCGATCGGTAAGGCGAACACGAGGTAGTAGTGGTACGCTACTGTGGGAACAGCGCGGGAGTGGGCAGCAGCGCGATAACACCATCACCGGGGAGATGCGTCGCCCGAGAGCAAGGACGCAGACGACGACCACGACGAGTACGATGGCTCCGATCAGCGATCGCGGGCCCGCGAGAAAGCCGTCCGGGACGTAGCCAAGAGGACGCCCTTCCCAAAGGACACGTTGTACGGCCCGACAAGCGTTGAGGACGAACTGCTGTAGTTGAGGATGTTGTGGATCGACTGTCCGACTGTTTCGGGAAAATCCCGCCACCACAGCAGGTACGCCGACGAGATTGGAGATCACCATTCCTCCGAGCGCGATGCCGCTCATCCGCCATTGTCGGGCCGCGAACAATGCGACAGCGAGCACGGCGAACTGTGGTTTCACCATCGCGGCAAGAACTACCATGATTGCCACCAGCCCCCACCGCCGTCGGCGCAACGCCACCAGAAAGGCCAGCGCGATCGGCGCCACAAATCCAGTCGAGTTGGCCCGATCGATAACCACCCACGCTGGAATAGCCGCGGCGCCTAGGGCCACAAACACCACGACCCGCTCGAGACCACGTGAACCCCGAGACGCCCAGACAGCCGGAGTAAAGACCGCGATAGTCAAAGCAAGCAGGTAGCCGAACAGGCCCAGCAGCGGCGCATGCAGCCACGCAGCGGGACTCGCGAAGATCACATGCGGCACCAACGCAGCAGCTGGGTATGCGGTTGGGTCTAGCAACTGATCAGCCCACTGGAAGGGCTCCCACGGATTTGGCCGCGCGACGACAAAGCTTAAAGCTCCATAGTCATTGAAGCAGTGTTGACCAACCTTCATCCCCCACTTGTGCCAGCATTCACTCGGCGGCAAAACGAGAGAGGAAATTCTGCCTCGGTTCTGCGCGAAACGTCCGCCGGGCGTGGCGCGCTACTTGTAGCGTATACGACATGGTCGAGACCAACGGGAATGGCAACATGCACTGGCAGACATTAGAATTCAACGACGGCACGGCCTCCTATTTCGCGGAGATCGCTAGATGGCTTCCGCCGATTTACCCCGACGAACTGCACGCGAATCCTCTCTGGTCTCCGCGGAGATGGCACGCGATCCCGTCTGGTGATTGAGAGGTGGCGCGAATGTCGGATCCTAAAGTTCCGTTCAACGTGCCTTACATGACCGGACGGGAGCTCAGTTACATCGCCGAAGCCCACTCTTCCGGCCGCCTCGCCGGCGATGCCGCCTTCACCCAACGCTGCCATGCCTGGCTCGAACAGCAGATCGGTTGCCGCAAGGCGCTGCTCACCCCCTCATGCACCGCCGCGCTGGAGATGATGGCGCTGCTTCTGGAGGTAGAGGAGGGGGACGAAGTCATTCTGCCGTCATTCACTTTTGTCTCGACGGCCAACGCCTTTGTGTTGCGCGGCGGCGTGCCAGTTTTTGTCGATATTCGGCCTGACACACTCAACATTGATGAAACCCGTATTGAAGAAGCCATCACTCCGCGAACCAAGGCCATCGTCCCTGTTCACTATGCCGGCGTGGCCTGCGAGATGGACGCGATCATGGCGATCGCCACGCGCCACAGCCTAG
>NZ_JBKQQD010000052.1:0-2594 GCF_052144515.1 Mycobacterium sp.
GCTCGGCCTCGCTGGTCGCAGCGATACCACCGCCGGCGCGTTTCGATGCCGCGTCCAGTTCTTCTCGGGCGACCTGTTCACTGGCGTCGGGCGCGATCACGCGCAGTGTGATGCGACGCCCGTCGCGACCGATCAGGATCACACTGGCCGGCTCCTCGGAGGTGAAGCCCTGCAAATGGACTGTCTGGCCGGCGATCTGGACTTGCGGCGGCGTCTCCGACCACCCGTTGAGGTGGTAGCCCACTACGGTGACCTGACCCAGCCGATCGGACAGCGCCGCAACCAGGGCGGGCAGCTCGATAGCTAACCGCGTTGATCGCGGCCACCATGCCCCGTCGACGTACGTCGAGGCAAGCGAGTTAGGCGTGAGCTGCAACCGCGGCGCGCTGTCGGCCTCGACTACCCCCCGGCTGACTCGCCGATCGTCATTCATCAAACTGGGGTCCCTTCCGGCCGGCGAGGTCCTCTGTGGGCTTTGCCCGACCAGACACCAAGCGGGTGACCGACGCTCGAACCGAACACCGACCTCAAACCGCACGCTACCCGGGCAAGGTAACCACAGCGGGGGCGCGCAGTGAACAAGGGGGGACGGGGCCACACGGCGAAGAAGAGAGTGCGGTTTTCAATGTCCCCAACGAATGGAATGCGGACGACTCAAATCTGGCACACAGTTGGGCTTGCAGCATGTGTATTTTGCCAAGCCTTGGGTTGCTAGTCGACGTTCGCTGAGCCGAATACGCTGTGAGCCTGTGAGCCCCGACCCGGAAATGAATGCCGACCCACCCGATGCCCAGACGGGCTCAGCGGCGACGCATCCAACCGAGCACGCACGCCAATGGTGCGGCCCGGTCGAACTGGTTGCGCGCCGGTGTATTAGGCGCCAACGACGGGATCGTATCGGTGGCCGGCCTCGTCGTCGGTGTGGCCGCAGTGACCACTGACCGCGGGCCGATGCTCGCCGCAGGTAGCGCCGGGCTCGTAGCGGGAGCAGTAGCACTGGCGCTGGGCGAATACGTCTCGGTCAGCACCCAACGCGACACCGAAAAGGCACTGCTGGCCATGGAACGCCGAGAACTCGCCGAAACCCGGCCAAAGAACTCGACGACAAGGCTAAGGGGCTCAGTCCGGCCACCGCCCGTGCGGTGGCGAAAGAGCTGACGGCCCACAATGTCTTCGCGAGCGTACGTGGATGTCGAATTAGGCATCGACCCCGACGACCTGACCAACCCCTGGCAGGCGGCGCTGTCTTCCGCTGTCTCGTTCACCCTCGGGGCGTTGCTACCGCTGATCGCGATGCTGGCTCCGCCCCGGATCCCGGTCACCTTCGCCGCGGTGCTGCTCGCCCTGGCCCCGACCGGCACCATCAGTGCGCGCTTGGGCGGCGCCGACCCTCGCCGCGCGGTACTCCGCATCGTGGTCGGCAGAACGATCGCGATGATGGTCACCTACCGGATAGGACAACCGCTCGGCGTGGCGGGCGTCTAAAGCAACCCGCCGGAGGGGACAGCCGTCCCAGAGGGCATCGCTGGGCTTTGCCGCAAGTCGGTACCGGCCACTGACTTGACCGCGTAGGTGAAGGACGCAGATCCGTCACAGCACAACCTAACCCCGGGTACGGAGTCCGCCGATGAACCGGCACAGCGACTGGCGTGTCCGTCGCCATGACCGTCGACAGCGCCGGCGGGCGCGACAGCAATCTGGAACTCCAACGTCGTCGGCGCGGTGATCTCGACTTGAGCAGGCATTCGCGAGTACGTGTCATCGAAAAATCTTGATGGGTCGGCCGTCGTTGCTGGCCCACAACCGATTCGGGGCCTCTGCCGCTGGCGGCTGGGTGGCTCCTCCGAGACGTTTGCGGCGCCGTCGCACCGGTACGCGCAGCTCTCGTCGTGCCACAAGCGTTGCAGCTTCTTGTAACAAGCGTCGAGGTATGACGCTTGCCCCGTTGGGCGTCGTCTGGCTGGTGCACGAGGGGTAGTGCGGGCGGGCGTACCCCGCCCGAAAGTTGCTCCTATGTCAAGCGGCGACCGGATTCACCGCCTCGGCGGGATCGCCGTGCGCATTCTTGAGGTACTACCGTAGGTCGGCATCGGGCGGCTGACTGAGTGTCCCGTCGCAATTGATGGGGCCAGCGACGCGCGCCATGGCCCGTCACTCGCTACGTTGTTGTGGGCACCACGACAAGGGAGTCTGCGATGTGACCACCCGACCTAGACGACGACGCCATCGCGCGGCAGCCCCGGTTGTTACCGAGGTATGGCGGGGTAATGCGTACCCGCTCGGGGCGTCCTACGACGGATCCGGGACGAACTTCTCGCTGTTCAGCGAGGTGGCCGAGCGGATCGAGCTGTGCCTGTTCGACGCGGACGGCGCCGAAACCAGGATCGTGCTTCCGGAGGTCGACGCCTTCGTCTGGCACGGTTTCCTGCCCAATATCGAACCCGGCCAGCGGTACGGGTACCGGGTGCACGGGCCACACGACCCCGGCGCCGGTCAGCGGTGCAACCCGAACAAACTGCTGCTGGACCCCTACTCCAAGGCCATCGATGGCACGTTCGATTGGAACCAGTCACTGTTCGGCTACAACTTCGGCG
>NZ_JBKQQD010000053.1:0-46536 GCF_052144515.1 Mycobacterium sp.
CACGACGTTGAAGTGCGCTCACGGCGACGAAATGCCGAAATCCCCACCCTGACCGCACAATGAAACCGACCATGCCGCGCAGCACCGGTGGACCCGCCGAGCCATTTACCGACCCAGGCTCCTAGGGACTTGCGACCCTAGATCGGCGGGCGGTCCGAAGCGAAAAGTGGTGCTCGGATCCGCAGGCCGGTGTCACTGCGGCCAGCAGGCAGTCTTGGCCCGGAGAGTTACCAGGAGGTCGCACCATGACGAGCCGAACGCCGTTAATCCGTTTTCTACGTATACTTTTGACGCTGCCTGCTATCGTGGCCGGCGCTGTGGCGGCATTGTATCTACTCTTACTCGGCTGGGGGATGCTGATGCAGGTGAGATGGCTCAGTGATCGGACGCGCCAGCTCACCAAGCGGGCGAATCCGTATTTGCGCAAGGTCGCCGGAACCCGGCTGGGAATGCTTTATTTCAATCTCAGCACACTGCACCACGTCGGTCGGCGTAGTGGCCGAGCTTATGTGACGCCGCTGAGTGCCTACCCGCTCGGTGATGGGTTCGTGCTTGCGGCGGCATACCCCTATGTTGACTGGCTCGAAAACGTCTTAGCTGCCGGCAATTGCACCCTCACGTGGAACGGCAAAGAGTATGCGCTCGAAAGGCCTGAATTGTTGCTACGGGCACAGGCAATGGAGGCCTATCCGCTGCTGGTGAAGCCATTTCTCGCAGGCGCCGCTGGGCAGAACAAGTTCGTTTGGCTCCATCGCGCGGGTACGCAAGAAGGCAAACCGGCGCAAGCTGATTCAGCCGTGGCGGAAACGCCTGCGTTTACTGGTGCGCAGCAAACGCGCAGGCCCCGTGGGTGATTCGGGAGAAGCTTGGACCGCGGTAAGGCCGGAAAAGTCGGAGACCTACGATGCGCTCATGAACGACACGACCGCACGGATCGGCGTGATGGCCGCCGAGGCGATCGACCTGCTCATCGACGCTGTGGACCATACGCCACGCGAAAGCTGGGACCAGCCTTCCAACCTCGAGGGTTGGAGCGTGCGTGACCTGATGGGTCACGCCACCGGTAGCGCAGCGAAGATCGTGACACTACTCGAGGACGGGAAGGTGTGGGGTGGCCCCTCCCAACCGGCCGACTGGGTATGCGACGACCCGGCGGCACGGCTTCGTGAGCTGGCTGCGCGGCTGCAGGACGCGCTGCCTGGGGCCGATTTCGATGCGATGCGGCCGTCGCCGGAGGGTGAGGTTCCGCTGCACCGGGCGCTTACCTATCCTGTCTCGGACTTGGCGCTGCACAGCTGGGACGTGCAGTGGTCACGAGGTTGGCTAATCGAGCTGCCCGATGACCTGCTGGCGTTGTGCCGTGGGCTTGTGGAGTCGCTGCCGGAGGGCATGCTGCGGCGACCTGGCGGCTTCGGCCCGGCCCGATCCGCGCCAGAGGGCTCGACGCCAACTGCCCGGCTTATGGCCTATCTCGGGCGCTCAGTCGCCAGCCAGGGCTAAGTGCTGGCTGCCAATGGCAAGGACCTCCGCGAAACCAAAACGAACCGGAGTAGCGATCGTTTGCGGGTATTGCTTCTTCGCGGGGCTGTCCGAGATATGGGTTGGAATCACCGGCAACTGGATGGGATTGCTATCCCAGCCGCTGAAACCTTCCTTCCGGACTGGCCTCGTTGGAACTTTCTACGTTGCCGCAGCCATATCGCTGCTGTCGAATAGAAGAACCGGCACGCTTCTGGGCATCGTCTTCGTCCTACTCGAGGTACTTGGGCGCGTTCACCTCGTACGGATCGGCCTGTACCCGTCGAGGGGCCCGGACTTAGCAAAAATGGTTGTCGGCGGTGCAATTGCAATCCTGATCGTCGTCTACTTGGTTACTCAGTGGAGAAAATCAGATGCGGGGCAAAGTCCCAACGCGCCGCGTAGAGGTGCTGACTAGGCCTATATTTCAGCCCGGGCTCAGAATGCGTAGCGGTGGAGCTGTGACACCGTCCGCAGCGTCGGGACAGCCAGCATGACTTTTCCGAGCGCCCGGTAGATGCCACTCGGCAGTTGTTTGAACGCATCGGTTTCGAAGACAGCGATCGCATCCAGCAGCCGTACACCTGGAACAGCCTGCAGAATGTCGTTGGGCTCGTTGACTGCCCAGTGCAGCGTCGACCCTGTTCGTCGGATGACGGGGTTGATTTTCTGGAGCCTGATTCCAAGCCAGTTGCAGACGTCGAAATGCAGCTCGCCTGAACGGAATTGCTCGACCACGCGGCGTAGCAGCGCGATGCCGTCGTCTCTGGTCAGGTAGTAGGTGAGGCCTTCGGCGATGAGCAGTACTGGACGCCCCGCTGGGATGGCGCTCAGCCATGCCGGATCTGTGACGGAGGCCGCGACGGGGTGGTAGTGCTCACGGGCGGGATACAGTTGCTCCACCAGCGCGATGACTTCGGGCTGGTCGACGTCGTACTACTCGACATCGGGGCCGGGGTCGAGCCGGAGGACGCGATCGTCCAGTCCGCAGCCGAGGTGCAGCACCACCGCGCGGTGGCGCCGTGCGAGGAATTGGCGCGCCCAATTGTCGAATTGCATGCTGCGGACGGTGCCCGCGGAAGCATTGCGTGCTGTGACGCCGGTTTTGCGCCAGTCGTAGTCGATGCGGCTTACCAACTCCTTGGCGAAGGTGTCACCGAGGACTGTTGTGCCGGCGTCTGCGTCCAACGCCCTCGCGTGCAACGTCGCGAGCATCGTTTCCGGTGCTCCGGTGAAATCGATGCGGATCTTCGCCGCGTCAGGCACAAGCGTCAGGCTAACGGTCTGGTGCCTCGCCTGTAGCCCAATGTCACAACGTTAAATCCACTGTCCAGTGGGCACCGATTGCGCGCTAACTGTTGCGCCTGACCTTGAGCGCTGTGGTGATCATCGGAATCTGCAGGGGCAACCGGGCCAGGGCGACAACACGCATCGGCCAGGGCTTGTCCCACCACAACCGGACCATGTTGACGTTTGCCGGGAAGACTCCGACGAACAGCGCGGCGGCCACCAGCGCGCCGAATCGCCGGGTGCCTCGGGCCAGGAGCAGCGCTCCGATGCCTACCTCGGCGACTCCCGATCCGTACGTGTAGAGCCGCGGGCTTCCGGGCAGCTCGGCAGGGACGATCGTGTCGAACGGCTGGGGCGCCAAGAAGTGCGTGGTGCCCACGCCGAGCAACAGCGCCGCGATTCGGTATGCGGCTTTCTGGTTGGCGTCACGCTGAGCTACGGATGTGGTGGTCATGGCTACATTGTGTCGTGGGCCGGTTGCCGCGCTCACGCGGCATTGGTAGTTACCACACCAGGTGGCCTTGGCTGAAGTAAGGGCCACCGTTCGGGTCGAACTGTGAATAGCCCTCGTTGACGATAGGCGTAAGCAGGCTATTCAGGGCACCGACGATCGGGGACGGAACACCCATTTGCTGAAGTGGTATCAGCATTGGGAGCGTCGCGGTTGGGATCATGTACGTGGTCGTGGTGCCGCCCAGCGAGTCCGTCACGGAGGACACCTCCACCGCCTGCGACGGCGAGGCCAACCCGGTAGGTGTGTGTAAGTGGTTCGCGCCCGCCATCGCATTCAGGTCGGCCAGCAGGTGCCAGGGACGGTCGGGAGGATCAGCCCAGCCGTCGTATTGGCGGTACACGACATCGGTGTTGTATTGGCTCACCGGCGCATCATGCACGGTATATCCGGCGCCGGGGATAGTAACGCCGGCGTGGAAGTAGGTGTCGGCCAGGCCGCGCTGAGGGTTGGCGAACTCGACGAACGTCACCATGTTTGGTGGTGGCGCGTTCGGGGCGGTGGCCAAATAGGCTTCCTCGGCGTCGATGACGACCGTGCCCTCCGACAGACCTGTCACAACCACCGGTTGTCCGGTGGCCACGGCGCCGAGGATGTCGGCGTTCAATGCCTGCTGACCGATGGCGACGGACTGGTTGGCGGTGGGCGCGGTAAGGCCGCTGGCCACGCCGGCGGTGGCTGGGTAGTTAACCACCTCTGGGGTCGTGGCGGGGAACCAGTTCTCGCCAATCGCGGCGTTAATCGCCGCGTACTGCTGAGGTGTCTCATGTCCGGTGAGGAGCCCCGGAGCAGCACCGGGCACGGTGATGCGCGTCCCACTGGATGAGGCCGAACCCTGAGCGGGCAAGCTTTGCGGCAGCAGCTGCCACTTCATCAGTTGCCCTTCGGCCGCCGAAGCCGTCGCGTGGTAACCCACCATCGCGGCCACATCCTGGGCCCACATTTGCTCGTACTCGGCCTCGATCGCTGCGATGGCCGAAGCGTTCTGCCCGAACAGGTTCGACCCCGCCAGCGACACCAATTGCGCGCGATTGGTCGCGACCGCCGCCGGATCCACCGTCTCGGCAAATGCCGCTTGGAACGCCTCGGCCATCACCCCGGCTTGGGTGGCCGCCTCCTCGGCCCGGGTCGCCGCAGCCACGAGCCACGCGACATAGCTGGCGGCCGCGTCCACCATCGCCGCCGACGACGGACCCTGCCACCACCCACCCGACAAGCCCGTGGTCACCGACGCGAACGAGGCCGCTGCTGACCGCAGCTCGGCCGCCAACCCATCCCAGCCCGCCGCCGCCGCAAACGTCGAACTCGACCCCACACCGGCATACAGCCGCAGCGAATTGACCTCGGGCGGCAATACCAGAAAATCCATCGCAGCGCCCCTTTCCTGCGGGCCCTCGACAACCACTGCGAACAACGGCCTGGGAGGATGTCCCGAGTTCCGTGGAACTTCGGTGGCGGCCCAGTGAGCATCAGGCTGCGCTTACCAACCTGATCATCATGCCACAGCCGCAGTCAGCGATTTCAGACTCCGGCGAGCCATTAGCTCTTAACCTTTTCTAAAACGCACATGACTGAGGACCGGACCAATATAGACCAACTCCATCCATCCTATAGATTCTCGAACAACAGAACCGCATAGGCAGCGGCTTCGAACAGCACGGCCACGAGCCTTACCCACTCGTTCCGAGCCAACCTCGCAAGCTTTTCGCGATTATGTCCTTCTTTGTTCAATCGCAGGTGAGCGGGAATCTGGACCGCAAATCCCCACGCGAAGGATACGATTAACCCAAGCAGCGCTAGTTCAACCCAGATTCGCTGACTTGCCGTAGCGATCCAATAGAGAACCGGCGTTGCGGCAATCTTGAGAAGGGCAATTGGCACAATCTCAACTATTCCGCGCTCTTCAAGCCGATGGATCGCGTCGAAATCGTCACCCTTTGTCAGCAGGAACGGCCGGATACACGGTGCGCAGCAGAGACCATTCGTAACCAAGACCGACGAATGCCGCGAACGCGCCCGCTGTGAGGCACAGCGCCAGCATCTAGACTCACCTCGATTCCAGGATTACCGCACCGCCTCGCGGCGGCCATGTGTCTGTCTCGATACCCATGAGCCATGAGACCACCCGCTCGTCGCAGTCGACAATCCGCAGCGTCCCGGTGAAGCCGCGGTAGACGTTCGGCACGCCGTCTGTGCCTGTCGGGCCGAGGCACCAGTCCTCGACGCGCACGACGCCAGCGGGCAGGGGGCATGGCCGGGGCGTAACCTGCACAGATATGCGGTGATACGTGCAATGAGGAGTGTTGATGATGGCTGATCGCGCCATGAGGGGCAGTCGCCTCGGAGCCGTGAGCTACGAGACTGACCGCAACCATGACCTGGCGCCGCGTCAGATCGCGCGGTACCGCACCGAGAACGGCGAGGAGTTCGAGGTCCCCTTCGCCGACGATGCTGATATCCCCGGTACCTGGCTGTGCCGCAACGGCATGGAGGGCACCCTGATCGAGGGTGGTGACTTGGCCGAACCCAAGAAGGTCAAGGTGCCGCGCACACCCTGGGACATGCTGCGGGAACGCCGCTCGATCGAGGAACTCGAGGAACTGCTCAAGGAACGCCTCGAGATCATCAAGTCAGGCCGCCGCGGCAGCTAGTTTAGCTCTGGGTGTTTTCATTTAGGGATTGCCGAGGCACCTGGAAACTTCGCCGGATATTTTCTGTGCCGGCGCGTGGCGCCGACTGATTACGTCGCGGAGATCCCGTTTGTGGGCATCCGCGACTCACCTTGGACACCTACAGCCACCTGTGGCCGGATGCGAACGACCGGACTCGCGAGGCCGCCGCGGGGCTGGTCGAGCAGGCGCTCGCCGAAATATGGCCTCTGATCAGGGCTTGAACGGGTTGACGGCGAACTGGATTACCCGGTACGGCGCGCTCACCCGGACCCGGGTGTCCCATTGGCTGACGAAAATTCGCAGCTCATCGAGGGTAGAGCCGGGCGAAATGTACCCGCCATACGGCTGTGCGAGCCGGTTGTCATACGGCGGCGGCAGGCTTTCCGCCGGATCGGGCCACTCGTCGTGCTCTACCACCGTGGTCATCGGGGCATCGCCCAGCGATGTCGGATCGTTGGCGACGCGCACCTCCATATTGCCCGTGTCGGCGTTGAAATAGGACAGCACCGTCTTGCCGTCGATCTGGCGGATGCACATTTCGCCAACCTTGTCCGGCCAGAGTGGCGTTGGTGGCTTGTTCCAACCGCCGCCGGGTCCAGCCGCCCAGCCCTGCCACCGGGACCGGTCGGTGAACGCTTGCGGGGTGGCCCGGTACAACACCACCGGATCTCTGCGGGTGAAGCTGTTGGCGACGATGTACACCCACCCGGTCGGCGAATCGGGGGTAGGGATCGGGTCGTAGTACCCGCTGATCTGGGTCTGCGAGCCATTCTGGTAGGAAGCGGCACGCCGAGACCCCGCAACGGTCTGCCAAGCGGCGCGCGCCGGTTCGGCTAGCACCAGCCGCGAGTTCTGCGGCTCCAGGTTTTTCGTCGTAGTCACCATCAAATAGTTGTGCCGGTTGATCTCCACCACTCCGGCGGGCAGCTGCGAGTCCCCTGGCGGGGTGGGGTCGGCGAGCAGCGGTTTGCCGATTCCCGTGACTCCGGTGTAGCGCACCCCGGACGGGTCGTCGACCGACGACGTGTCGACGTGCAACGCGACCGGCGAGTACCAGCCACCGAACCCGACACCCTGGCCGGCGAAGCTGTCACCGCAGACCTGCAGCAGCTCGGTGGGGAAATCGACGAACTCACACAGATCGGTGGCGCCGATGCCGTAGTCACCGGTGGGCGTTCCGGTCCCGGCCGTCGGCCCGATCCGCAACACCTGACCCGGCGCCAGCGGCTGCAGGATCGGCTCGGGGACGGGCGCCGGCGGATCGGCGCGGGCAACCGAAAGGCACTGCGGCGCAAGCAAACACAGAACCGACGCAGCAAGTATCGAGCGCTGCGCGGTCCGGGCGGATCTCACCCGCGGGTCACAGTTGAGCGGCCAGCAGCTCAGCGATCTGGATGGTGTTCAACGCCGCCCCCTTACGCAGGTTGTCGCCCGAGACGAACAGCGCCAAACCACGCCCGTCCGGTACCCCCGGGTCGCGCCGGATCCGGCCGACCAGCGATTCGTCCACGCCGGCGGCGGCCAGCGGGGTCGGCAGATCAACCAGCTTCACGCCGGGCGCCCCGTCGAGCAGTTCACGGGCCCGCTCCGGCGACAGCGGCCGGGCGAACTCGGCGTTGATCGACAGCGAGTGCCCGGTGAATACCGGAACCCGCACACAGGTGCCGCTGACCTGCAGGTCGGGGATGCCGAGGATCTTGCGGCTCTCGAAGCGCAGCTTCTGGTCCTCGTCGGTTTCCCCGGAACCGTCGTCCACCAGCGATCCGGCCAGCGGCAACACGTTGAACGCGATCGGCGCGACATAGGTCTTGGGCTGCGGGAAGTCCAGCGCGCCGCCGTCGTGCACCAACTGTTCGGCATCGTCGATGACCGCACGCGCCTGCTCGGCCAACTCGGCCACCCCGGCCAGGCCACTACCCGAGACCGCCTGGTAGCTCGAGACCACCAACCGGACCAGCTGGGCGTCGTCGTGCAACACCTTGAGCACCGGCATCGCGGCCATGGTGGTGCAGTTCGGGTTGGCGATGATTCCCTTGGGCCGGTTGGCGGCATCGCGGGTGTAGTTCACCTCCGAGACCACCAGCGGCACGTCCGGGTCCTTGCGCCACGCCGACGAATTGTCGATCACCGTCACCCCGGCCGCGGCGAACCGCGGCGCCTGCACCAGCGACATCGTCTTACCGGCAGAGAACAGCGCGATGTCCAGGCCGGTCGGGTCGGCGGTAGCGGCGTCTTCGACCTCGATCTCCTGGCCGCGGAACGGGAGCTTGCGGCCCTGCGAGCGGGCGGAGGCGAAGAACCGCACCGAAGTCGCCGGGAAGTCGCGCTCATCGAGCAGCGTCCGCATGACCTGGCCCACCTGCCCGGTGGCGCCTACTACGCCTATCGACACGCTATTTGCGCCCATATCTATCTACCCGTCCCCGCATACACCGTCGCTTCTTCCTCGCCGCCGAGGCCAAACGCTTCATGTAACGCAACGACGGCCTTGTCTAGTTCAGTGTCGCGGCACAGCACCGAGATGCGGATCTCGGAGGTGGAGATCAGCTCGATGTTGACGCCGACGGCGGACAGCGCCTCACAGAAGGTCGCGGTGACCCCGGGGTGGCTGCGCATGCCCGCCCCGATCAGCGACACCTTGCCGATGTGGTCGTCGTAGAGCAGCTGGGTGAATCCGATCTCATCCTGCAGCGAGTCCAGCTTGGCCACCGCGGTCGGCCCGCTATCGCGCGAGCAAGTGAAGGTGATGTCGGTCTTGCCGCTTTCGACCTTGGACACGTTCTGCAGCACCATGTCGATGTTCACGTCGGCGTCGGCAACAGCGCGGAAGACCTTGGCCGCATACCCGGGAGTGTCAGGGATGCCGACGACGGTGACTTTGGCCTCGCTGCGGTCGTGTGCGACTCCGGTCAAAAGGGGGCTTTCCATGGTTATGTCCTTGATCGATCCGACGACGACAGTGCCCAATTTGTCCGAATAAGACGAACGGACATGCACGGGAATGTTGTAGCGCCGCGCGTATTCCACGCACCGCAGCATCAATACCCTGGCGCCGCAGGCGGCCATCTCGAGCATCTCCTCGAAGGTGACCGTCTCCAGCTTGCGCGCGTTGAGCACAATCCGCGGGTCCGCGCTGAAGATCCCGTCGACGTCGGTGTAGATCTCGCAGACGTCGGCACCCAGCGCCGCGGCCAGGGCGACCGCGGTGGTGTCGGAGCCACCCCGGCCCAGCGTGGTGACGTCCCGGGTGTCCTGGCTGACGCCCTGGAATCCGGCGACCAGAACGATGCGACCTTCCTCGAGCGCGGCTTGCAGCCGTCCCGGTGTGACCTCGATGATCTTCGCGTTGCCGTGCGTGCCGGTGGTGATCACGCCGGCTTGCGAGCCGGTGAACGAGCGGGCCTGCGCGCCCAGCGATTCGATCGCCATGGCCACCAGCGCATTGGAGATGCGCTCACCGGCGGTCAACAGCATGTCGAGTTCGCGCGGCGGCGGGGCCGGGCATACCTGCTGAGCCAAGTCCAGCAGGTCGTCGGTGGTGTCGCCCATCGCCGAGACCACCACGACGACGTCGTTGCCCTGCTTCTTGGTCTCGACGATGCGTTCGGCGACGCGGCGGATCCGGTCGGCGTCGGCCACCGAGGATCCGCCGTATTTCTGCACGACGAGCGCCACTGTTGCTCTTTCGGGTGCGGAGGGTATTAGGTCGACAACAGAATACGTGTGACGAGCACACGCACGTCGACGAGCCAACCGGTGCGCGCGTGCGATCAGCCGGTCAGCCCCGCAGCGGAGACAACCGCCCAGAGCATCCCGTCTATGAGGAAACCAGCTGAATCGCCCAGAAATCACTGGCCAGATGCGCCCCGTTGATGGGTGAGCTGTTCGAGCTGGCCTGTGACCCCGTCATGTACTGATAGGGCATGTAGAAGTAGTCTTGGTCGCCCCACGACGCTCCCCACGAGTTGCGAACGATCACCTGGTTGGTGGAATCGTTGTAACCGACCGCGACAACCGCGTGGCCGCCGACCGTGGATTCACCCGGTTCGGGCATCGGCAACACGCCCGATTGAGCGACGGCCGGCGACTCGAAGCTCTGGTAGACGGTAAACCCAAACACAACCGACAGATTCGAGGCGATCGCGTCCTTCAAGTCGCCCAGCGTCTGGACCGCCTCGTACTGCACCGCCTTGTCCGTCTCCGCGGCGACGAAGCAATGCTTCGGCGGCTTCACTGCGAACATCCCGATGTCGTACGGCCACAGCGTTTCCGGGCACACGCCGTCGGAATTGACCACCTTGATGCCGTCCCTGATGACGGCACCCGAGTCGCTGGACACGGTGCCTTCCAGCGCGCGTTCGTTGTAGTAGACGAACAACCGCGACGGGATGAAGTCGGATAAGCCCTGCCGATCCCGCTCGTACTCCATTGCGCCGGCGATGGCATTTCCGGTGCACGATCCGAGCTGACCGTGGTCGTAGACCGGCGGCATCGACGGGCGCAGGTCGCACTCGGTGGGTAGCGGTCCCGTGAGTCTGGCCGCATAGAGCTTGTCCCGGGCATCCGGTAGCTGCGGTCGCCAGCCGTAACCACGAACGTGGCCCCAGTCATGTGCCAGCCCATGGCTTGTGACGCGGGTGGGCTCTTGCAGAACGGTCATTGGACCCTCCGATCTCTGTGGTGGGTCGACCGTGCGACCGCCAACCGCGGGTTAGCATGCGTGGTGCGTTCCTAATTTCTCTCCGAGTGGCGCGCGTCCCTATGAGTAGTGCCACTGGGCCGGGTCGCACCTTCGATTCCGCTTTGTCCCGTGCAGGCGAGGAACCGACGGCAGGTTGAGAGGGCGGACGCCGTTCGAAGTGGCGTAGCACCGCTGAGCGAATAGGTCACCGCCGCAGCATATGTCGAGCGGCGATAGCCGTCTTAATGTCGAAGAGGCCCCGTTGATGGCAGTGCGTTCACCGGGCCAGCGGGCTGTAGAAGACCAAGCCGTTGCCCTTGTTGTCGTAGACCACGGCACGACGCTCGTGTGTGTCGTCGTACGGGCCTTTCACGATGCCGCCGCCAGTGGCCTCAACGGCCTTGGCAGCGCCGTCGACGTCAGCGATCTTGATGCCGACGACGACCTGCCCGGGTATGGGATGGTCCACCGCGGTCGCCAACGCGAGAGTGACAGCCCCACCGTCGAGGGCCGCGAAGTGCGCCCCGTCGCGGAACTTCAGCGGCATCCCCAGGGTTTCGCTGTAGAACCGGATCGATTCGTCCAGGTCGTCGGTCGACAAGACGATCATTCGTACTTCGTGCTCGCTCACTGGCGCCTCCTTTGGCTAAATCGCTTCCACATTAGGCCGCACCCGGGAGGCCCGTGTGACGTATGTGACCGCCGTTTTGGCACCGGGCTCAAGCACGGTAAAGTGCACAAACGTGCAGCGGGTGCTCCTCCTCGGACGCCGCGACGGGGTCTGATCCAGACCGGCTTCCCGTCGCGGGTGTTCGCGATGCGCCGGTCTGAGGTCCCTTCTGATATTCCCCGGAGCAACTACCGTGAACAACTTTCCTGAATCCGCAAGCCCCGACGCCTATACCTCCGCGCGGACCATCGTCAAACCCGCCGGCCCACCCGGGCCCGGCCAACCCACGTGGAATCCCCAGCGCGGCACCTCGATGCCGGTCGGCCGCTACCGACCGTTCGCAGAGGAAGTGGAGCCCATCCGGGTGCCCGACCGGACCTGGCCCGACCGCGTCATCGATAAAGCTCCCCTGTGGTGCGCGGTCGACCTGCGTGACGGCAACCAGGCGCTGATCGACCCGATGAGCCCGGCCCGCAAGCGCCGCATGTTCGACCTGCTGGTTCGCATGGGCTATAAGGAGATCGAGGTCGGGTTCCCGTCGGCCAGCCAGACCGACTTCGACTTCGTCCGCGAGATCATCACTGAGGGCGCGATCCCCGACGACGTCACCATCCAGGTACTGACCCAGTGCCGCCCGGAACTGATCGAGCGCACATTCGAGGCGTGCCAGGGCGCGGCGCGGGCCATTGTGCACTTCTACAACTCGACGTCAATCCTGCAGCGCCGCGTGGTTTTTCGCGCCGACCGGGCCGCGGTGCAGGTCATTGCGACCGACGGCGCGCGCAAGTGCGTCGAGGAGGCGGCCAAGCATCCGGAAACGCAGTGGCGGTTCGAGTATTCGCCGGAGTCCTACACGGGCACCGAGCTGGAGTATGCCAAGCAGGTGTGCGACGCCGTCGGCGAGATCATCGCCCCGACGCCGGACAACCCGATCATCTTCAACCTGCCCGCCACCGTCGAGATGGCCACGCCCAACGTGTACGCCGATTCGATCGAGTGGATGAGTCGCAACCTGGCCACCCGGGAGTCGGTGATCCTGAGCCTGCATCCACACAATGACCGCGGAACCGCCGTCGCCGCAGCCGAGTTGGGCTATCAGGCGGGCGCCGACCGGATCGAGGGCTGCCTGTTCGGCAATGGCGAGCGCACCGGCAACGTGTGCCTGGTGACGCTGGGGCTGAACTTGTTCTCCCGCGGCGTGGATCCGCAAATCGACTTCTCCAACATCGACGAGATCCGGCGCACGGTGGAGTACTGCAACCAGCTGCCGGTGCACGAACGTCATCCCTACGGCGGCGACCTGGTCTACACCGCGTTCTCCGGCAGCCACCAGGACGCCATCAACAAGGGCCTGGACCAGATGAAGGTTGATGCGGACGCCGCGGACTCCGACGTCGAGGACATGCTCTGGCAGGTGCCGTACCTGCCGATCGACCCCAAGGACGTCGGGCGCACCTACGAGGCGGTGATCCGGGTCAACTCGCAGTCCGGCAAGGGCGGGGTGGCCTACATCATGAAGGCCGACCACGGCCTGGCCTTGCCGCGACGGCTGCAGATCGAGTTCTCCCAGGTGATCCAGAAGATCGCCGACGGCGAAGGCGGCGAGGTCTCACCCAAGGAGATGTGGGAGGCGTTCTCCGAGGAGTACCTGGCGCCAATCCTGCCGCTGGAACGGATCAAGCAGCGCGTCGATGCCTCCGAGGAGGACACCGGCACCACCAGCATCACCGCGACCGTGAAGATAAACGGCGTGGAGACCGAGATCAAGGGCTCCGCCAACGGCCCACTGGCCGCTTTCGTCGACGCGCTGGGAACCGTCGGGTTCGACTTATCCGTCCTGGACTACTCCGAGCACGCCATGAGTGCCGGCGAAGAGGCCCAGGCCGCGGCGTACGTCGAAGCGTCCGTCCATGGGCGGACGGTCTGGGGTGTCGGTATCGCGCCGTCAATCACCGTCGCGTCGCTGCGCGCCGTGGTGTCGGCTGTCAACCGCGCTTCCCGAAACTAGGGGCGCGGCTGACGGCGTTAGGTGTCTAAGAACGCGCGCACCAGGCGGTCGACCAGCCCGGCTGCGTCATGGGTGCCAGGGATCGTGAACTTGCTGAATACATAGCCGTTGAGCAGGCGGCTCAGCTCGTCCATTTGCTCTGCCGTTGGGGTGAAGCCCCCCGCCTCGAAGATGAGCGTGGCGGACGTCACCGCGGCGCTTTGCAGCTCCTTCAGGAATGGCTGCAGCTCGGGCCGGCGCGTGCCCTCCATGAACAGCTCGAACCGGGCCAGCGTGTACCGGCGCGTCTGATCATCGGGGTCGGAAAGCATCCGCGTCATCAGCGCTTTGACGCCGTCCTGGGTGAGCGGCCCGACTAGCGCCTGCAATGCCTGGACGCGCCGCCAATGCAGATCGACGGTGCGGGCGGCCGTGGCTTCGAGCAAGGCCTGGCGCGTCCGGAAGTAATTCGATGTGGTGCCGGCGGGCACACCCGCCCGGTCGTCGACCTGGCGATGCGTCAGACCCCCGACGCCCACGTCGGCGAGGATGCCGATCGCGGCGTCGAGGATTTGGGCGCGACGTTCGGGGTTCGGGGGCATTTGTCTTTCTAAGATCGTCCTATCAGTCCTGGTAGCGCAGTCGCCAGAACATCGTCAGGAACACCGGATACACCGCGATCAGCAACAGGTAACTGAACCACATCGGAAACCACGTGACGAACGAAAGGTCCTTGACCACATAGTCAAGGTAGATGTGTAGCGGCACGCTGGCCGCGATGTAGACGAGCGACGCGGTAAACAGCGCCCGATGCCGCTTGTTGGCGAACCGTATGCGCCGCCACACCAGGATGCCGGTGATGGCCGCATACGTCATCGGGACGAGCAGGATCCGGTCCGTCGTAAACGTCACCACGTGTCGCACGGCTAGAGCGTCGCCGAAGATCACCCGGTAGGTGTGCATGACGACGCCGATCGAAATGGTTAGCATCGCTGCCTGGCGGAAGTAGTAGCCGTGCCGACGGAACCCGGACCACCAGGCGCCTTTGTCTACTACATCTGTAGTGGTCACCATCGCGCATGACAGTACCACTACAGATATAGTGATTCAAGGGTGGTCAGAAAAGTGCGAGCTGGTCGTCGACTGAGGTGACGTCGACGAACTCCTCCATGCCGGTGCCGCCGACCACCCGACGAACGCAGTCCATGAACTGCGCGTCGGACACCACCGGTACCCCCAATTGCCGGGCCAGGTAGCCCTTGCCCTGCTCGGCGGCGGGTTCGTTGCAGATCACCAGCGAGGTCTCGCGGTCGACGACATCGGTATAGGCCAGCCCGGCGTGCAGGATCCGCTCGACGAGCTCCTCGTGGGTCCGTGCCACCTCGGCCGCCAGGGCCACCCGCATGCCCTGGATCAGCGGCCGGCCGCGGAGATAGGGCCCCGGGTTGAGATAGGGACAGGGCATTCGGGACGCCAGCACCTTCAACGGTCGCAGTTCATCATGGGTCACCCGGCCGTTGGGCCAGCAGCGCCGCGTCACCGGATGCACCGGCAGCCAGACGTCACGTTCGCGCGCCCCCTGCAGGGCCGCTGCCAGCACCCCGGTCAACACCATTGCGTCGTCGAAGGCATCGTGCGGCCGTTGCTGGATCACGCCCCAATGGGCGGCGAGCGTCTCCAGCCGCAGATTGTCGACGCCGAGGTCCAGCCGCCGGGCCAGCTCGACGGTGCACATGACGGTGTCGACGGGGAGTTCGGCTCCGGCGATCTCGGCCTCCGCGGCCAGGAATGCGTAGTCGAACGCGACGTTGTGCGCCACGAGCGTGCGGCCGCGCAGTACCTCGACCACGTCACCGACGATGTCGGCGAATTGCGGCTGATCTTCGAGCATGGCGGCCGTCAGGCCGTGCACGTGGGTGGGACCCGGGTCCACGCCAGGATTGAGCAGGCTGACCACGGATTGCGCTACTCGACCGGCGGCGTCGAGGCCGAGTGCGGCAACGCTAATTATTCGGGCCTGACCTGGCCGAAAGCCCGAGGTCTCGACATCGATGACGGCCCATCCCCCATCCGGCTCGCTGGCCGGCCGCCCCCAAGACTTCGGGTTCACGGCGTTCATACGCAGAGGATGGCACGTCAGACCGACATCGCCTGTTCGCTCACGCCTCGTGTCGGCACTTAATCAGATCGCCTTGAACTCGACGAGGGCGACCCGCTGCACCCGGCAAAAAGCGCCGCGCTTGCGATCGCCCTTAACTCGACGAGGGCGACCCGCTGCACCCGGCAAAAAGCGCCGCGCTTGCGATCGCCCTTAAACTGCCCGGGTGGTTACCACCCGTGCGCGTCTAGCCCTGGCCGCCGGGGCGAGCGCACGCTGGGCGTCGCGTGTCACCGGACGCGGGGCCGGGGCCATGATCGGCGGCCTGGTCGCGATGACGCTGGATCGCACGATTCTGCGTCAGCTCGGGGCGGGCCGGCGCACCGTCGTCGTCACTGGAACCAACGGCAAGTCCACCACCACCCGGATGACCGCGGCCGCGCTGAGCACGCTGGGACGGGTGGCCACCAACGCCGAGGGCGCCAACATGGATGCCGGCCTGGTGGCCGCGCTGGCCGCTCACCGCGACGCGGGGCTGGCCGCCCTGGAAGTCGACGAGATGCATGTGCCGCACGTCTTGGACGCGGTAGACGCCGACGTCGTCGTCCTGCTCAACCTGTCGCGCGACCAGCTGGACCGGGTCGGTGAGATCAACGTCATTGAACGCGCGCTGCGGGCCGGCCTGGCCGGGCACCCCCAGACGGTCGTGGTCGCCAACTGCGACGACGTGCTGATGACCTCGGCCGCCTACGACAGCCCGAACGTGGTGTGGGTGGCCGCGGGCGGTGCGTGGGCGAACGACTCGGTCAGCTGCCCACGCAGCGGCGAGGTGATCGTCCGCGACCCCCCCTTTAACGAAGGCCACTGGTATTCCACCGGCGCCGACTTCAAGCGGCCCAGTCCGCACTGGTGGTTCGACGACGACAACCTCTACGGACCCGACGGGCTGGCCCTGCCGATGGGGCTGGCATTGCCCGGCTCGGTGAACCGCGGCAATGCCGCCCAAGCCGTGGCCGCCGCCGTCGCGCTGGGCGCCGATCCAGGGAAAGCAGTAGCTGCGGTTTCCGGCGTCGACGAGGTCGCCGGGCGCTATCGGACCGTGCGTATCGGCGCGCACCAAGTGCGGATGCTGCTGGCCAAGAATCCGGCCGGCTGGCAGGAGGCGCTGTCGATGGTGGACAAAGACGCGGCCGGGGTGGTCATCTCGGTTAACGGGCAGGTACCCGACGGCGAGGACCTGTCCTGGCTGTGGGATGTGCGCTTCGAGCACTTCGAAGACACCGCCTCGAAGACGCCCCTAGTTGCCGCCGGCGAACGCGGCACCGACCTGGCGGTGCGCCTGGGGTATGCCGGCGTCGGGCACACCCTGGTGCACGACACCGTGGCGGCCATCGCATCCTGCCCGCCCGGGCGGGTTGAGGTCGTCGCCAATTACACCGCTTTCCTTCAGCTGCAGCGCAGATTGGCGCGGCATGGCTGACTCGACTTCAACGGTGCGGATCGGGCTGGTGCTGCCCGACGTGATGGGCACTTACGGCGACGGCGGCAACGCTGTGGTGCTGCGCCAGCGGCTACTGCTGCGGGGCATCACCGCGGAGATCGTCGAGATCACGCTGGCCGACCCGGTCCCGGAGTCGTTGGACCTGTACACGCTGGGCGGCGCGGAGGACTACGCGCAGCGGCTGGCCACCAGGCATCTGATCAAGCATCCGGGACTCCAGCGAGCGGCGGAGCGCGGTGCGCCGGTGCTGGCGATCTGCGCGGCCGTCCAGGTGCTGGGGCACTGGTACGAGACGTCGGCGGGCGAACGGGTCGAGGGCGTGGGCCTGCTGGATGCGACCACGTCACCGCAGGATGCGCGCACGATCGGCGAGCTGGTCAGCAAGCCGTTGCTGGCCGGGCTGACCCAACGCCTCACCGGTTTCGAGAACCACCGTGGCGGCACCGTGCTCGGCCCCGCGGCGGCGCCGCTGGGTGCCGTGGTCAGGGGCGCGGGTAACCGCCGCGACCCCCCCGGCAATGGCTTTGACGGAGCGGTTCAGGGCAGCGTGGTCGCGACCTACATGCACGGGCCATGTCTGGCCCGCAACCCAGAGCTCGCTGACCTGCTGCTCAGCAAGGTGGTGGGTGAGCTAGCGCCGCTGCAGCTGCCCGAGGTGGAGCTGCTGCGCCGCGAGCGACTCGCGGCGCGCTGAGTCGCCTTCAAGAATCCTTTGAGAATCCGTAAAGGGCTATCGCTGAGTCTTTTCTCAATACACCCACGCGCCGCACGCTGGCAGAGAGAATGGACCTGATGACTAACACGTCAAACACCAGGGTCACCGCGGCGGCGCGCATCGCCGGGCTCGCGGTCGCCCTGAGCGTCGCCGGGGTCGGATTCGCCGGCGCGGCCCAAGCCGCTCCGGCCGCTCCCGCCCCGCACATCAACGCCGAGGGGATGCACGGCGACCCGGCTGCCGCCGCGCCGTATTGGCGCTACCAGCAACAGGATTACGACTGCGGCGAGATGGCGGTGGCCGATGTGGTCGGCGAGATCACCGGCAACCAGCCCACCGAGGACGAGGTCACCGCCGCGGCTGAAAACGTCCCGAGCGTGAACCACTCCGGACCGATCTACCGCCCGGCCAGCAGGACTAGCAACAACGACCTGCCAGTGCTGATGGCGCACTACGGGATTCAGGCCTCCGCGGTCCAGACCAACACCGACTCGCTCATCCAAGATCTGGATCAAGGGCGCAAGGTGATCGTCGGACTCAACGACAAAATCATCTGGAACAAACCCGGTGACCGCAGTGTGGAAAACCACTTCGTGGTTGTCACCGGCATCGACACCAGGACCGGCGTGGTGCATCTCAACGACACCGGTTCCTCAGCCGGCCGCGACGAGCAGGTGTCCATGGCCAACTTTGAACAAGCGTGGGGTACCAGCAACAACCTCGCCGTCGTGACCAAATAAAAGACGCGGACGCCCACACGGCGTCAGAGCCCCGTTAGACCATCGCGCGGCGGCCGCTGAGCGCGCGGCCCAACGTCAATTCGTCGGCGAACTCCAGGTCCCCGCCCATCGGCAGCCCGGACGCGATCCGCGTGACGGTCAGGCCGGGGATGTCGCGCAGCATCCGGACCAGGTAGGTGGCGGTCGCCTCGCCCTCGGTATTGGGGTCGGTGGCGATGATCACCTCGGTGATGTCGACGTCGTCGACGCGCTCACCGATGCGGCTCAGCAGCTCGCGGATCCGCAGTTGATCGGGACCGACTCCGGACAGCGGGTCAAGCGCACCACCCAGGACGTGATAGCGGCCGCGGAATTCGCGGGTGCGCTCGACGGCCTGGACATCTTTCGGCTCCTCGACGACGCACACCTGCGAGCCGTCCCGGCGCGGATCGGCGCAGATCCGGCAGCGCTCCTCGTCGGAGACGTTGCCGCACACGGCGCAGAACCGCACGCCGTCGCGGACCTTTGCCAGCACGGCGGTCAGCCGGTCGATATCCGGCGGTTCGACCGACAGCAGGTGGAACGCAATACGCTGCGCGCTCTTGGGTCCGATACCGGGCAGCTTGCCAAGCTCGTCGATCAGATCCTGGACGGGTCCCTCAAACATGTTGGGTAGGAGTCATAACCCCGGCGCCGGAGGTGGCGGGGGCCCCGGGGGCTGAGGAGGCGCCAGCGCGCCGGTCAGTGCCCCCAGCTGTTCCTGCGCCATTTTGGTGACCTGCCTCGAAGCATCGGCCATCGCGCCGACGATCAAGTCCTGCAAGGTCTCGACGTCGTCGGGGTTGGCGACCTTGGGATCGATCGTCACACCGACCACCTCGCCGCTGCCTTTGACGAGGACCTTGACCAGGCCCCCGCCGGCTTCACCATGCACCTCGGCATTCGCGAGTTGCTGCTGAGTTTCCAGTAGCTTCCGCTGCATCTGCTGCGCCTGGGCGAGCAGCGCCGACATATCGCCTCCGGGTTGCATGACAGTCCCCTCGCGTTTTGATACCGACTTCGTCTCGCCTGTGGATATCGGGCGATTCGAGACACCCAGCGTAGACCGCGTAACGTTACCTTGGCGCAGTGAGCGTACGAGTCAGCCTACGTGTCAGGATCAGGATGGTCGTTGGCGTACTCGTCGCAGCCTCAACAGCAACCATGCCCGCCGCGACCGCAACCCCCTCCAATATCGCCGGCATGGTCGTGTTCATCGATCCCGGCCACAACGGGGCCAACGACGCATCCATCAGCCGTCAGGTGCCCACCGGTCGCGGCGGCACCAAGGACTGCCAGGCCAGCGGAACGTCGACCAACGACGGGTATCAAGAGCACACGTTCACCTGGGACACCGCGCTGCGTGTCCGCGCTGCGCTGAACGCCCTGGGTGTACGGACCGCCATGTCACGCGGCAACGACAACGCGCTGGGACCGTGTGTCGACGAGCGCGCCAACATGGCCAACGCGTTGCGCCCCAACGCGATCCTGAGTATTCA
This sequence comes from Mycobacterium sp., assembly GCF_052144515.1. Classification (GTDB taxonomy): domain Bacteria; phylum Actinomycetota; class Actinomycetes; order Mycobacteriales; family Mycobacteriaceae; genus Mycobacterium. The sequence continues at coordinate 19,901 of NZ_JBKQQD010000053.1, forward strand.
CGCCGACGGCGGGCCCGCAACGGGGCGAGGGTTCCACGTCAACTACTCGGCCCCACCGCTTAACGCAGCGCAGGCCGGACCGTCTATCCAGTACGCGAGGATCATGCGCGACCAGATGCAGGCCTCGGGCATTCCGCCTGCGAATTACATCGGCCAGGATGGCCTGTATGGCCGCGCAGACTTGGCCGGTCTGAACCTCGCGCAGTATCCGTCGATTCTGGTCGAGTGCGGCAACATGAAGAATCCCGTGGATTCGGCGTTGATGGAGTCCGCTGACGGGAGGCAGAAATACGCCGACGCGCTGGTTCGCGGTGTCGCGAGCTTTCTGGCCAGCCAGGGCCAGGCGCGCTAGCGCGCAGACGCAAAGTGTGCTCAGCGGCCTAGCTTTCCAGTTCCTTCTTGAGGTTGGCTAGCACCTCGGCCTGGATCTTCTTCAGCCCCAGCGGAGCAAAGGTCTTCTCGAAGAAGCCACCGATGCCGCCCGCGCCGGTCCACGAGGTCTTCATGGTGACGCTGGATCCGGGGCCAGCCGGAGCCACCGTCCAGTTGGTCACCATGGAAGAGTTCGCGTCCTTCTCGATGACGGTGTGGCCGCCGACGTCGACGTTGACCTGCACGTCGCGGACACGTGATTTGGTCGCCTGCAGCTTCCACTTGGCAACCGTGCCCGCCCCCTGCCCACCCTGCAGCACTTCGTATTCGCTGTACTGCGGCGACAGAATTTTCGGCCGGACCTTCTGGTAGTCGGCCACCGCGTCGAGTGTGGCCGCGGGCTCGACGTTGATCAATATCGTGCTGGCCGCGCTCACCTGTCCCATCAGGCGCTACTCCTCCGTCGTTGATGTGCGGTGTCGCCCGTGCGTAGATGCAGGGGGCGTTATCCGGGACTAGGGTATATCTGGTGCCTGTCCAAGCTTCTGCACTGGCCATACACACGGCGGGCGTCGAGCGGTTGTTGGCGAGCTATCGATCCATCCCCGCTACGGCGGCCGTCCGCCTCGCCAAGCCCACCTCAAACCTGTTTCGCGCCCGCACCAAACGCGATGCGCCCGGCCTGGACACCTCGGGGTTGACGAATGTCATCAACGTCGATCCCGAAGCCCGCACCGCCGACGTGGCCGGCATGTGCACCTACGCAGACCTGGTGGCCGCGACTCTGCCGTATGGACTTTCACCACTGGTGGTTCCGCAGTTGAAGACCATCACCCTCGGCGGTGCGGTCACCGGCCTGGGGATCGAGTCGGCGTCGTTTCGCAACGGTCTGCCACACGAATCGGTGCTGGAGATGGATATCCTCACCGGCGCTGGGGAATTGATCACCGCGACTGCCGACCAACACGCAGATCTGTTCCGCGCCTTCCCCAATTCGTATGGGACGCTGGGGTATTCAACCAGGTTACGGATAGCGCTGGAGCCTGTCGCGCCTTTTGTAGCGTTGCGGCACATTCGATTCCACTCGTTGACCGAGCTGATCGCGGCGATGGAACGCATCATCGACACCGGCGGACGCGACGGCGTCCCAGTGCACTACCTCGACGGTGTGGTGTTCAGTGCCGACGAGAGCTATTTGTGCGTCGGCACGCGCACCACGACCCCGGGACCGGTCAGCGACTACACCGGGCAACGCATCTATTACCGGTCGATCCAGCACGACGGGGGCAGCCCCGGTGTTGAAGGCGTCAAGGAAGACCGGCTGACGATCCATGACTACCTCTGGCGCTGGGACACAGATTGGTTCTGGTGCTCACGCGCGTTCGGCGCACAGAACCCGCGACTGCGGCGCTGGTGGCCGCGCCGCTACCGACGCAGCAGCGTCTACTCGAAGCTAATAGCCGCAGACCAGCGCTTCGGCATCGCCGACCGGATCGAGAGGCGAAACGGCCGGCCGCCGCGTGAGCGGGTGGTGCAGGATGTCGAGGTGCCAGTCGAGCGAACCGGCGAGTTCTTGCAGTGGTTCTTAGACAACGTGCCAATCGAGCCAATCTGGTTGTGCCCGTTACGACTTCGCGATCATGAGGGCTGGCCGCTGTATCCGATTCGGCCGGACCGCACGTACGTCAACATCGGGTTCTGGTCCTCCGTGCCGGCCGGGGACAGCGAGGGCGAGACCAACCGGCGCATCGAGGCCAAGGTGAGTGCGCTCGACGGGCACAAGTCGTTGTACTCCGACTCCTTCTACACCCGCGAAGAGTTTGACCAGCTCTACGGCGGGGAGACTTACAACACGGTGAAGAAAACCTACGATCCCGATTCACGTCTCCTCGATCTTTACGCAAAGGCGGTGCAACGGCGATGACGGCAATCAGAGAGTCCGCGCGCGCATCACACAAACTGAGCATGGCCGAGATCTTGGCGATCTTCACCGCGACCGGCCAGCAGCCACTGAAGTTCACCGCCTACGACGGCAGCAGCGCCGGAGACGACGATGCCGAACTGGGCCTGGATCTTCGGACCCCCCGCGGCGCCACCTACCTGGCCACCGCTCCCGGCGAACTCGGCATTGCCCGCGCGTACGTATCGGGTGATCTGCAGACCTACGGCGTGCATCCCGGCGATCCGTACGAGCTACTGAAGACGCTGACCGACAGGGTCAAATTCAGACGGCCGTCGGTATTGGTACTGGCCAACGTCGTGCGTTCGATCGGCGTCGAACATTTGTTGCCGGTCGCGCCGCCCCCGCAGGAAACCCCGCCCCGGTGGCGCCGGGTCGCCGCCGGCTATTTGCACAGCAAGACCCGCGACGCCGAGGCCATCCACCACCACTACGACGTCTCCAACACGTTCTACGAATGGGTACTTGGACCCTCGATGACCTACACCTGCGCGGTCTATCCGCACGCCGACGCGACGCTGGAAGAGGCGCAGGAGAACAAGTACCGGCTGATTTTCGACAAGCTGCGGCTACGGCCGGGTGACCACCTGCTCGACGTCGGCTGCGGCTGGGGTGGCATGGTGCGCTACGCCGCCCGACGCGGTGTGCGGGTCATCGGTGCCACGCTGTCGGCCGAGCAGGCGAAGTGGGCGCAAAATGCGATCGAGGACGAAGGGCTCGCGGGGCTGGCTGAGGTGCGGCATTGCGACTATCGCGACGTGCGCGAGGCGGGATTCGACGCTGTGTCTTCGATCGGGCTGACCGAGCACATCGGCGTCAAGAATTACCCTGCCTACTTCGGCTTCCTCAAGTCGAAATTGCGCACCGGCGGTCTGCTGCTCAACCACTGCATCACCCGCCACGACAACAAATCGACTTCCTTTGCCGGCGGATTCACCGACCGCTACGTCTTTCCCGACGGCGAGCTGACGGGCTCGGGACGCGTCGTCACCGAGATCCAGGAAGCCGGCATGGAGGTTTTGCACGAGGAGAACCTCCGCCATCACTATGCGATGACGCTGCGCGACTGGTGCCGCAACCTCGTTGAGCACTGGGACGAGGCGGTCAGCGAGGTCGGTGTGCCGATCGCCAAGGTGTGGGGTTTGTACATGGCGGCATCACGAGTGGCCTTCGAACGCAACAACCTTCAGCTGCATCACGTATTGGCCGCAAAGGTCCACGCGTGGGGCGACGACAGCCTGCCGCTGCGGCCTTGGTGGACGGCCTAGCGTGATTAGCCGTTGTCTATCCGGCGCGCACCCAGCTCGTTTTGTAGCAGCTCAAGTGCGACCTCTTCCGGGTCGCGGCGCGGCGCCTGCGGGTCGCCGCGGCCCGCTTCGGCCAGCATGTGTTCCTCGTCGTCTTCGTCCTGCTGACCCGAATCCACTACAGCGGGGACATCCGTCGGCGCTGGAATCGCTTCGGGAATCGGCGGCTTCACTCCCCCGCCCGCGGGTGGTGGCGCTGGGATTGAACTGGCGGGCTCCGCTGCGAAGGTCTCACAACGCACCCGCCAGTTCACCCCCAGCGCGTCTTTGAGCGCTTCGGCGATGACGTCGGCGTTGCGCTGTTCGGACAGCCGCTTGGCCAGTGGTGCCGAGCTATGGGTCAACACCAACGTGTTGCCCTCGATCGCCAGGACGGTTGCGCCCGCCAGCATCACCTCGGTAGTCCGGCTGCGCTGGCGTACCTTGTCGCGCACTGTCGGCCACATCGTTCGCACCGCAGCCGCATTGGGTTCACCCGGTATGGCGACCGGTTCAATGGCCGGCTCGGCGGCGGCCGGCACCGGAGTCGGTTCGGCCGGCGGCACTGGAGTCGGTTCGGGGCTGGGCTTCGACTCGGCAGGCGCGGCCCGCCGCGGCGACCGGCTGGGCTGGGCGGCCGGCAGGGGTGTCGGCTCGGCCGGCGCAGGCGCGGGGATCGACATGTCCAGCCGGGTCTCGATCCGCTCGACGCGTTGCAGCAGCGCCGACTCGGCATCGCTGGCCGAGGGCAGCAGCAGTCGCGCGCAGACCACTTCGAGCAGCAGGCGCGGCGCGGTCGCCCCGCGCATCTCACCCAGCCCGGCCTGCACCACTTCGGCGTAGCGCGTCAGGGTCGCCGGCCCGATACGCGCCGCCTGCTCCCGCATCCGGTCCAGCACGTCCTCCGGGGCGTCTACGACGCCGCGTGACGCCGCATCGGGAACTGCTTGCAGCACGATGAGGTCGCGGAACCGCTCCAGCAGGTCGGTGGCGAAGCGCCTTGGGTCGTGACCGGCGTCGATCACGGATTCGACCGCGCCGAACAGCGCCGCGGCGTCTCCTGCGCCGAGAGCGTCGACCGCCTCGTCGATCAAGGAGACGTCGGTGGCGCCCAGCAACCCCAGCGCCCGCTGGTAGGTGACGTGATTGTCGTCGGCTCCGGCCACCAACTGGTCTAGCACCGAGAGGGCGTCACGCGGCGAACCACCCCCGGCACGGATCACCAGCGGATACACCGCATCGTCGACGACGACGGCCTCCTGCTCACAGATCCGCGCGATCAACGCCCGCATGGTGCGCGGCGGCAGCAGCCGGAACGGATAGTGATGGGTGCGCGACCGGATCGTCGGCAGCACCTTCTCCGGTTCGGTGGTGGCGAAGATGAAGATGAGGTGCTCGGGCGGCTCCTCCACGATCTTGAGCAGCGCGTTGAACCCCGCGGTGGTCACCATGTGCGCCTCGTCGACGATGAACACCCGGTAGCGCGACTGCGCGGGCGCGTAGAACGCACGATCCCGCAGTTCGCGGGTGTCGTCGACCCCGCCATGGCTGGCGGCGTCGAGTTCCACCACGTCGATGCTGCCGGGCGCATTGGGCGCCAATGCCGTGCAGGAATCGCAAACCCCGCACGGTGTTGCCGTCGGTCCCTGGGCACAGTTCAACGACCGGGCCAGGATGCGCGCGGACGACGTCTTTCCGCAGCCACGCGGCCCGGAGAACAGGTATGCATGGTTGATCCGCCCGGCGTTCAGCGCGATCGACAGCGGTTCGGTGACGTGCTCCTGCCCCACCACTTCGGCGAAGGTTGCCGGTCGATATTTGCGGTAGAGGGCCACGGTCAGCCAGGCTACTCAGGCCCGGTGACGACGCGCGCCGCGGAGTGGCGCGAGGAGGAGGCGGGCAATCAAGCCTGCGGTGTGACGATGGCAGGGCGGGTCAGCGCACGCTCGACTACGCGGACGCCAGCAGCGACTCGGACGCCGCCCGCAGCGCGCAGGTCGCCAGCCCGTCGACCGCGTTACGCAGGTCCGGCACCGACGGGAAAGTGGGCGCGATCCGGATGTTCTTGTCGTCCGGATCCTTCCGATACGGGAACGACGCGCCCGCCTCGGTGACCGCGATACCGGCGTCCTTGGCCAACGCGACGGTTCGCCGGGCGGTGCCGGGCAACACATCGAGGCTGATGAAGTAGCCGCCCTTGGGCTCGGTCCAGGACGCGATCTTGGAATCGGTGAGCCGTTGATCCAGAATCTCGAGCGCCAGCGCGAATTTCGGCGCCAATATCTGCTGGTGCCGCAGCATGTGCAGGCGCACCCCGTCGGCATCGCCGAAGAAGCGCAGATGCCGCAGCTGGTTGACCTTGTCCGGGCCGATCGACTTCTTCGCCGCGTACTGCAGATACCAGGCGATGTTGCCCAGGGAGCCGCCCAGGAAGCTGACACCGCCGCCGGCGAAGGTGATCTTCGATGTGGACGCGAAAACGTACGGCCTGTTGGGGTTGCCGGCCTTTGCGGCCAGCCCCAGGACGTCGACCTGGCGGACGAAGTCATGCGTCAGCGTGTGCACCGCATACGCGTTGTCCCAGAACAACCGGAAGTCGGATGCCGCGGTCCGCATCTGTACCAGCCGGCGAACGGTTTCCCAGGAGTAGGTCACTCCGGTGGGGTTGCCGAACACCGGAACCGTCCACATCCCCTTGATTGCGGGGTCCGCGGCGACCAGCTCCTCGATCAGATCGACATCCGGGCCGTCGTGAAGCATCGGGACCGGGATCATCTCGATGCCCAGCGTCTCGGTGATGGCAAAGTGCCGGTCGTAGCCCGGGACGGGGCAGAGGAATTTGACGCTCGGCTCATCCTTCCAGGGACGCGTCGAATCCATGCCGCCGTACAACATCGAAAAGACGACGAGATCGTGCATCAGCTCGAGGCTGGAGTTGTTACCCGCGATCAGGTTCTGCACCGGGATGCCGAGCAGCTCGGCGAATATGGCCCGCAATCCGGGCAGGCCGTGCAGCCCGCCGTAGTTGCGGGTGTCGGTGCCCTCCTCGTCGCGGTAATCGTCTCCGGGCAGGCTCAGCAGCTGGTTGGACAGGTCCAGCTGCTCTGTGCACGGTTTGCCGCGCGTCAGGTCCAGGGCCAGCTTCATGGCCTGCAGCTGCACATAATCCTGCTGGTGGCGTCCGTGTTGAGCGGCCAACTCGTCGGGGGTGAGGGAATCGAGCGACACCATGTTGCTAGCGGGGCACCTTTCGAGCATTAAGGGGACCCCGCGCACCCGACAGAGCCCATTGACCCTTGCTGCCTTCCGGCCCTGGGGGAGTTCACAGGATAGACGCCGCGCGGGGTCCATGGCGAGTCTAATACCTGGGTTCGACCGAACGTCGGCGACCACATCACAGCCGGCCTGAGTCAGCCGCTACCATGGCCACGGAGGATTCGCCTAGTGGCCTATGGCGCTCGCCTGGAACGCGGGTTGGGTTAACAGCCCTCGCGGGTTCAAATCCCGCATCCTCCGCAATCGTCCGGCGCAGGAACATGCACGATATTTGGTTGGGAATCGAGCTGGTCACCTTTAGGCTGGCGGGAACTGACCAACGCGAGGAGGGGTATGGGGCGCAAGATTGCCGTGCCGTGGCACGTAGTGTTCTTCCTCGTTGCCGGCGCCCTCTACTTCTATTTCGTATTGCCGCGCTGGCTGGAGTTGATGGGCGACACGTCGCAAACTCTGGGTACGGCGCTGCGGATCGTGACGGGTGCACTGATCGGACTGGCCGCGCTACCGGTGGTTTTCACGCTGTTGCGTACCCGCAAGCCCGAGCTGGGCACCCCGCAGCTGGCGCTGTCCCTGAGGACCTGGTCGATCGTGGCCCACGTGCTGGCCGGGGTGCTGATCATCGGCACCGCGATCAGCGAGATCTGGCTCAGCCTGGACGCCGCGGGACAGTATCTGTTCGCCGTTTACGGGGGCGCCGCCGCCATCGCGCTGCTCGGGCTTTTCGCCTTCTACCTGTCGTTTGTCGCCGAGCTGCCGCCGCCACCGCCGAAACCGATCAAGGCGAAGAAACCCAAACAACGTCGCATTGGCCGCCGCAAGAAGCGCGACGAGGCTGACCTGGAGTCGCAAGAAGAGACGCCAGAAGCCACGGGAGAGCCTGAAGACGCCGAAGAAACCGAGGAAGCCGCGGTCGGCGAACCCGACGAGACCGAGACGCTGGAGCCGGCGGAGGAGACCCTAGAAGAGGGGGCAGCGGCGGTGGCTCCCACCGCAGAACCTGAAAGCCCCGACAGCGCCGCGGCTGACGACAGCGAAGACAGCGAAGGCACCGAAGACACCGAGGAGCCCCGGGGTGGGTTGCGTAACCGCCGCCCGACCGGGAAGGCGTCACATCGCCTTCGGCGCAGGAGCACGCGGGGCGCGGTCACCTTGGATGAACCACGAACGGAGTGACTCCGGTCAGCCGCGGCGCCGCAGGCTTTCCATGGAGTCGGCGAGGCGCTGTCGCGTGTGGTCGGTGCTCCACAACCGGCTGACTTCGCGGTCGATCTCGCCGCCCTCGCGGATCCGCGCCAGGGCGGGCGCTCTCAGCTGACCTTTCGTGTGGGCGTAGGCCTCGGCGGAGATGCCGCCCAGGTCCAATGCCTCCGCCTCCGCCGCCTCGAGGAGATCGTCGGCGACGACGCGGTGCGCAAGTCCGCTGGCGACGGCGTCATCCCCTCGATAGAGGCGACCGCCGAGCAACACTTCCTCGGCGCGGTCTCCGCACGCGTAACGCACCACCTCCAGTGCGGCGACCGGAAACGGCACTCCGACGCGGACCTCTGATGCCCCGATCTTCGCGTCGGGGCTGATCAGGCGGCGGTCGCAAGCGCACGCGAGCACGCACCCGCCCGCGATGGCGGCACCGTTGATTGCGGCCACCGTAGGTCCCGGATAGCAGAACAGCGCGTCGAACGCGTCGGACAGCGCCGGGATCAGCCGATCGGTGTAGTCAGCCCCGCCCTGCAGCACCTGGTCGAGGTCGACCCCGGCGGAGACACCTTGCCGGCGCCGGTGACAACGAGCGCGCCGGCGCCCGAGCTCTGCAGCTCGCGAACGGCGCCGGTGAACTCTTGCAGCACCTCGACATCGAGGGCATTGACACGCCCAGATGACACGGTCAGCACCTGCACCGTGACTGGCCCAGTTTTCAAGGCCTCGATCTCAATCACAGAGACACTCGAGCACTGAGCACAGTCGGCCTCACGTCGGGGCTCCTGTTACTGGCTCAACGCCACGAGGACGACGGGAATGTCGGTGTTTTCGTCGGTGTAGTAGCTGGCGCACACCCGGTGATAGCCGTCGGCGATCTGGAGCGGAACACCGGTCGCATAGTCACCGCGGATCAGCAGAATCGGCGACAGCGGCTGCCCCTTTTTGATCTTCGCGAGATCCGCGGTCACGTGCGGATTGTCACTGGGCAGCAGGTTCAGCTGCGCCGCCCGAAGGATGTCTTTGGCCTTCTTGTGCACGACAGTCCCGGCCTGCAGCTTCTCGGTCAATTGCTTGACGATATGCGGCTCCGCAAGCATGTCCAAGTAGTCGGACGCGGCCGGAAAATCATGGGGCTCAGGCCCTTCCAGCCATTTCACCTTGGTCATCGGCAATCTCCCTTCGTCGGGTTACGTCGAGGCAGCCTACCGGTTGCACAAGAAAATTGGGATCGGTAGCAACGCGGCCGGTCTCTACTTGCTCCCATGACGCCGCCAACCGGGCGGCGACATGAATGGAAGGAAGTCCAGTGAAACGTCTTCTCGCGACAGCTATTGGAGCCATTGGCTGTGCGTCGGCCCTGATGGCATGCTCGAGCGGCGGCCACACGGCCAGTCCCGCGTCCAGCGTCTCCACCGGCGGCGGGGGCGCGCAGGTTCTGGTGGGCGGCAGCGCCCTGGCGGGCGTGGACCCAGCCACGGTGACCTGCGTCAAGCAGGGCGGCAAGATCGACATCGGCAGCGGATCCACCGCCGGCAAGCAGGCATTGGCCGTCGTGATGACCGACGAGACCACCCCGAAGGTGGAGTCGCTGGCGATGGTAGTGGACGGCAACGCGCTGTCCGTCAGCAACATGGGCGCAAAGGTCGGCTCGGCCAACGTCTCCGTCGATGGCAAGACCTACACCATCACCGGTCAGGCGCAGGGCGCCGACATGAAGAACCCGATGGCCGGGATGATCACCAAGGACTTCAACATCAAGGTGACCTGCGGCTGATCGGTCCGACTCCGGGCGGCGGACGTGCGTCACTCACGCGTCCGCCGCTCCGGTTTGCCCAGCAACAGACTTATGATTCAGCCGTGTCGATCCCTGGCGAATTGGAGCGCACCCGTCGCCTGATCTTTGCCGCCGACGAGGTCGCGGCCCGGGATATGCTGTTTTCGCTGGTCCCACAGATCGTACAGGCCGACCGAGACGACTTCATGCTGGAAGTCTTTGCGCAGCTTGGTGAAATCTACCTCGTTCGGGGTGCCAATGACGGCGTGCGAGAGTTCATCCGGCGCATCCGCGACTGCCTGGCGATCTATTCGGGAATTGCCGCCGGCATGATGCCGAGGGCCGCCACGCAAGTGCGGATGTCCGGCACCGAAGTGGCGCAGATGATCTGCCGATACTCACGGCGAGCGCAGTTCCTGGAAACGGGTCTGGCCGCGGCGCAGGGCGATCACGTGGGCGCCGAGACAGCCCTGAAAGCCTTGGGCGATGCGGACTCCGATGAGGAGTTCCCCGCCCTCGCCGACGAGCACGCCTTCTTGCTCACCTACGCGCAGATCCTCTGCGCGACCGCGCTCTGCGACGACGACCTACATGCGCGGTCGGTTCCGTTGTGGGAGAAGGCACTCGCGGCCACCGACCAGCCTGCCGGCCGCACCGAGGCCGGCTACTTTCTCCAGGTGGTCGCAGCCACCGCGTACGGCAGATTCTGTGTCGAGACGGGGCGGTTATCGGAGGCCCAACCCTGGCTCCGGCGCGCCGGGGCCCGAGCGCAGGCCAACGGATGGGAATTAGCCACCGCCAGAACGGAATTAGAGCGAGCCGCTGCGTCCTGGTCGGTGCGCGACTGCGAGACGACCGAACGGCTAGTCTCGCAGGCGTATCCCGTCATCGCGCGGCACGCCCGGGCTCACGACGTGTCGCGCTGCTGGCTCTATCTCGGCCTGACCCGGCTGGCGCGCGGTGCCCTGCAGGCCGCCGACGAGTGCTGGGAGCACGCCGAGCGGCACTGGCGGAAACTGGCCAAACCGCTGCACATTCACCGTATTCTGTTGCAGCGTAGCTGGATAGCGATCTTCCGCGGTCGCTTCGCCGAAGCGGTCGAGCTGATCGCCCAAGCCCGGGAATGGCTGGACTCGTCGCCCCGCAGCAGTTGGCTGCAGTACGCGCAGCTCGACAACCACCTGGGCACGGTGTGGCGGGCGGACGCGTTGACTGACCTGGGTTTCGACGCCGCGGGTGATCCCTCAGAGACGTGGGAAGAAGCCCAAGCCCGGCAAGCCCGAGCGCTGGGCGTCATCCGGGCCGCGGTCGACAGCCCGGAATTTCGGCGTGCGGCGGCCAAACTCGGGCAGGCCGCGGAGCTCAAGGTGCCGGCGGCGCTGGCCGTCGACTCGGTGCGGTATTCGATCGCCGACGCCGACGCGAGATCGAGGTGGGCCACTTACATTTCGGCACCGATTTTGGCCAGCGCCTTCGCCGTCGCCTGGGAGTGGGCGAACACCGAACTGATCAGTGAGCTGGTCGAGTACCACAGTGCGCGAGGAACTTTCAGCACCGAACCAGCCCAACGGAACCCGGAGCGCGACATCGGCGAATGGGCGTCAACCGCGACCGCACCCGTTCTTTTCGACGGCGAGCCAGAGCCAGCCACAGCCGCGGCCGGGCCAGCCGGATCCAGAGCGGAAGAAGGCATTTCGCTAACCCGGCTCGGCCCGTTGCCACCGTTACAGATGCAGCCGGATGCGCCGCCGATCATGAGTCACTATTGCGCGCTGGCGTTGCAGCGATACGGCCGTGACGTCACAGCCGCCGAACCCGCGTGGTCGACTTGGCCATGAGCGACCCGGACCGGCTGACCCTGGTCTTAAGATTCGCCGACGTCGGGATCGCCACGTACGCCAGTTTGCGGGTGGTCGGCCAGCCGTCGCGAACCGTCACGTGGGTGGTGGAAGAGCCGCTCCTGCTCGCGGCCCTGCAGGAGTTGGATGATGCGTTGCCCGAGCCGCGCGAATCCGAGAGCCGGCGCGACGCCATCGAACGAGCCTTGACCAGGGGGCCTTTCGCCGCCCCACACACCGAACTGATGGTCGCCTACATCCTGGGTGTGCTTCTGATCGGCTCGCCCGGGTGGCAGTTATTGGCCGAGTGCACGGCTTCGCCGCGCGCGCTGCTGTTCGTCTCCCCCAGCGCCCGACTGGCACGTGTGCCCTGGGGATTGTTGGCGCTGCCGAAGTCGGGACCTACCGCAGAGGAATTGCTGCGCGCCCGCGCGGATGCGATCACGACCGCCGGCCGGGTGGCCGCCCGAATCCCTTGGCAGCTCACCGATATCAACGACCACACCGACGGCTATCGCCTGATGGAGTTGGCCGACGTGTTGATGGCGGTACCGCAGAACATCGTGCACTCGCCGCGGACACCTGCCGCATGGGACGCAAGGCAAGACGGTCCTCCTCTGCTGGTCCTCGACCCCCGGGTGCCGGGGCAGCTCCCGGACTCCGCGCTCGGGTCAGTGCTCGGGAGGCCGTCAGCGCGGACGCGAGTGGCGCAGCACTTCGCCGAACTGATGCAACGCCGTCCGGTACTCCCGAACGTCGATGCGGCGGTGGAGCTGTTCCGGCGTCAGGATGCCGACCGCAGGTGGCTCGCCGAGCTGCTGGCCCAGCAGCCGAGTCGGGTCCTCTACGTCGGACACGCGAGCTCGGCAGACGGCGACCCCGAGCGCGGAAGCCGAGCCGACCGGGCCGCACTTCACCTCGCGTGTACGGCGCGGATTCCCGGCGATGCCAACTCCATCGGCGACCATCGTCCGCTCACCGCGTCGGACCTGATGTCGTTGCGGTTGCCGATGCCGCCCCGGGTAGCCCTGCTGGCTTGTGCGTCGGGCGGTGATTACCAATTCGACGAGGCGGCCGGCCTGGTGGCGGCGATGATCCTCGGCGGCGCACAGTTGGTGACTGCCACGTTGTGGTCGCTGCCCACCACGGCGGCCTATCGGCGATTTACGGCAACCGGTGCCGAGGCGACCGATCCGATGTCTGAGGTGATCGTCGCTGTCGATCGGGCACACGAAGCCGCCGATGCGGGGTGCGCGGTTAATCGTTGGCAACGCGAACAGATGCGGCGGTGGCGCGGTGGTGACATCACCGCCAACCCGCTGTATTGGGCCGCGCTGGTCACGTTTACCGTCGACGGCGCTCACTGACGTTCACGTCGCTCACGTTGAGCACACGTCCGTCGCACGGACGGCCAACATGTCGTCAGGTAACGAAAGCCGTTCGCGGGCAGTGGGATCAAACGCGACCAAGAGAATCGCTCCGGGACGCAACCATGAAGCGACCGCATCGCCGCCGTAATGAACCAAGCGGCCGATGAACTTCTCTCCGTGCACACTGGTCACCTGAATGGTGATCTGGCGGTCGCCGGCAGCGCAGACGGTGCCGACGCCGACGGTCCGGCCGTCGGCGGACTTCTCGGTTGGTGCAAAAACCAGCCAGCCAACCAACACCAACGCCACCACCACACAGGAAACGCCGATCAACGTGTTCCACAAATTTTGAAAGGCGAGGAACAGGACGGCGGTTGCGAGCAGCACGATCTCGGCGCCAACCAGCAGCAGCGTTGGCTTCTTCATGCGTCCAGCCTCTCGGCGCCGGCCGGCTACCAAACCCAACTTTTTCGATGTCCAATTTTTTGCGATGCCCCTATCCTGTGCTCATGAACGCGGGATCGCACGTGACGGCTGACGTCGCGGTGGGCCACCCACGCCGGGCGGTGATCGAGCAGGCTTGGCGGGCAATCGGTCCCGGCGTCAACGTGCTCAGTAGCGACGACGGCGGTCCGCTCAGCCGCACCGTCAAGCGCATCATCGACCCGTTGGTGCTGCGCTTGCGCTCGAATCCGCAGTATTCGCTTCTCGTCGTGACGCCTGAAACGGCCGCGGCGATGCACGACTTGATCGTGCGCAACGGGCCCGAATTATGCGCCGCCTCAGCATGGTTCGAGACACTCAAACTCGAACGCCGCCGGCTGCGGATTCGCACCGGAAATGCACAGGAACTCTATTTCCCGGTTTGCTTCGAGCTCGCGGTGACGAAAGGCGCACCGACGCCACACGATCATCAAACAGCGGTCGCGGTGCTGCAGGATATCCACCAGGGTCGGGACCGCACCGCAATCGAGGTACTCCAGCAGTACGTGGCAAGCCAGGACGTCGTCGCGATGCTGGCCGACCAACTCGATCGAAGTTGGCGCGACGTGCGGGCCGGCGACACAGTGACGGGTCCGTTTTTGGCCGAGCTCAGCACCGTGCTGGGACCCGCCATCAGCCCCGCCAACAGACACCGTGCAGCCGCAGCGCGCCAGCATGTCTGGTCCGCTATGATCGCCGACGCCACGCCGTACAACCTGGGCGCCCTGGCCCGCATCGAATGGGCGCAGCTGCCGTGGTCGATCGTCGAGCTCGGATTGAGTTCTTCTGCGCCACAACGACAACCGAAGGTCTGCGGAGAGTCCGATAGCGACCGTCCGCTGGACCGCAGCGTGGTGGACCGGGTGCGTTCGACATTGCGCCGTGCCCTGGACCGCGACGCATTGCCCGACATCCCGCTGCTCTGCGAAGAGGAAGTCGATCGGGCCGCTGCACCGTGGGGGCTGTTGAGCGAGGACAAACAGGCCACGCTGGTGGCCGGCATCGAGGTCGCGGTCGAGCTCGCACCGCTGGACCGATCCGTCGCTGGCCGCTACGCGTTGGCGGCGCAGATCCAGGCCCGGCTGCGTAAGGAGGCGTACGTCCTGCACGCGCGGCGCTACCTGGCCGAGGGCGGCCCCATCCATCCGCGCCAACGGCAAGTGATCGACGACCTCGCCGCCTACCCGCAGCCGTACCTGAGCCGACTGTGGGCGCGCCTGCACGGACGCGACGTCTGGCAGGAGCCCTGCGACGACGTCGACGACGTGCGCTCCCTGCTCGAGGGCGTGGCCAGGTCGGTGAGCCTCGACCACCGGCAACGGATAAAGGCGATGCTGGAATTGCAGGTGGCCGGTTGAGACTGATCGCCGATTCGGGCCTATGGATTGCGGGTCAGGAAACCGAGGCTCCGCCGCTGGCCGCGGTGCTGGAGATCAGCGGCGCGGTGCTGTCCTGGACGATCGACGGCCCGCCCGAGGCCAGCCAGATCACGCTGACCGACCCCTCCCGCGCCGACTGGATGTGGCACATTCTCGGCGAGGCTGGGCACGTCATGCTGGCTTCGACGCTCGAGGCCCTCGAAACGACCAAAGACCCGCACACCATCGAGCTCACCGGTGTCGACATCGTCCCGGGATCGCTAGACCCGTTGCGCAGGCTCGCCGTGGGCCATTGGTTGCGGCGCTGGTGGCCGGCCAGTCGACGCGACGGCATCGCCGGCCTCGACCGCGCTCTTCTCGACGTCGAAGTCGCGCTGCTGACCGTCGGGGCGCAAAGCTTCTTCACCGACGACACCCTGGATTCGGATGTGGCCGAGTTGCTGCAGCCGCACGCCCCGGGCCTGATCGTGCATGTCCGCGATGACGATGCGCGCATACGCGACCTGGTGCGGGCCGGCGCCGAGCTTGCCGACGAGATGGGCGTCGACGGCATCGGATGGACGGAACTGGTTGCCGTTATTGATGATTCGAGTGTGCCTCTGGATCTGCCGACCGGACGCCGTGACGACTACGCGCTGGCGGCCGGTGCTGGCGCAGGTCTGCGGGGCGCGGCCCCGATCGCCCGCGGCGTCGCGTCCATCAACTGGAGCGGGGTCCCTCCCGGGATATTCGATGCGGCCGAGGACACCGTCGACTGGTACGTCGAGGCGACAGGTACGGCGGTGGTGGCCGTCGTGCAGGCGGCCGTCATCGGGCCGGACCCGGCGACCGGCGTCACGGTACTGGTGCGGTCCGGGGCCGTCGGCGCCAGCGGCGCCCTGGACGCCGACGGCCACGCCACCCTGCCCCTGCTCGATGCGCAGCAGCGGCCACTCACGGAATCGGCTGCCTGGGACCACGATTGGACGAACACCTCGGTGATCATCGGCGCCGACCTGTCCGAGTCACGCGAAACGCGAGCGCGGGTCCGTCGCTGGGCGCGGACACGGCTGGACGCGGCCGCGGACCCCGCGAATCAAGCCTTCCTGGCCGAGATCCTGGCCGGCGAATCCAGCTACTGAGCCTCGGCCTGCTCCCCTTATGCTGAGCGAGTGCCAAACAGCTATCGCGTAGTGCAGTGGAACACCGGAAACGTCGGCAGAAGCTCGTTGCAATCGATCGCCGACCACCCCGATCTCGAGCTCGTGGGGTGTTATGCCTGGTCGAAGGAGAAGGCCGGCCGTGATGCGGGCGAGCTGGTTGGCCTCGCACCGCTCGGGGTGGCCGCGACCAATGACGTCGACGCGCTGCTCGACCTGAAACCGGATTGCGTGGTCTACAACCCGATGTGGATCAACGTCGACGAGTTGGTCCGCATCCTGTCCGCGGGCGTCAACGTGGTGACAACGGCGTCGTTCATCACCGGGCACAACCTGGGCGACGGTCGCGACCGGATCCTGGAAGCCTGCGAGAAGGGCGGCTCGACGATCTTCGGGTCCGGCGTCAGCCCCGGGTTCGCCGAGCTGCTGGCCATCGTGTCGGCGATGGTGTGCAACCGGATCGACAAGGTCAGCGTCAACGAGGCCGCGGACACCACGTTCTACGACTCGCCGGAAACCGAGAAGCCGGTGGGCTTTGGCCAACCGATCGACCACCCGGAGCTGCAGCAGATGGCGGCAAAGGGGACGGCCATTTTCGGTGAGGCCGTCCGGCTGGTGGCCGACGCGCTCGGCGTCGAACTCGACGAGGTGCGCCCGGTTGCCGAGTTTGCCCAAACCACAGCCGATCTCGACCTCGGATCGTGGACGATACCCGCGGGATGCGTCGCGGGCGTTTTCGTGAGCTGGCAGGGCATCGTCGGCGGCAAAACCGTGATCGACCTCAACGTCCGGTGGCGCAAAGGACAGACCCTCGAACCCGACTGGAAGATCGAGCAGGACGGCTGGGTCATCCAGGTCGACGGGCAGCCGTCGGTAACGACCAAGGTCGGCTTCC
The DNA here is from genome assembly GCF_052144515.1 of Mycobacterium sp. GTDB lineage: Bacteria > Actinomycetota > Actinomycetes > Mycobacteriales > Mycobacteriaceae > Mycobacterium. The sequence continues at coordinate 36,870 of NZ_JBKQQD010000053.1, forward strand.
TGCCGCCGCCGTATTTCCAGGCCGAGACGATCGCCGACTTCATGGTGCTCGGCCACATCATGACGGCGTTGCCGACCATCAACGCGATCCCGGCCGTCGTCGCCGCTGCACCCGGCATCGTCACCTATGCCGACCTGCCGCTGACGCTTCCCCGCGGGCACATCCCGACAAGCTGACCGGAGCGCCGCTGCGGGCGATGTGTCAGCATTGAGCCATGAATGCATCCCACATCGCTCGCGTCTTCGGCGCTGCGATCGCGATGATGTCGGCGCTGCTGATCGGCCCGGCGGTCAGCCCTCCCGCTCACGCCGATCCGTGCCCCAACGTCGAAGTGACGTTCGCACGCGGCACGAGCCAGCAGCCCGGCGTCGGCAATGTGGGCCAGGCATTCATCGATTCGCTCAGATCGCAGATCGGTGGGCGCTCGTTGGGGGTCTACGCGGTCAACTATCCTGGGACCTTCCAATTCGCCCAGAGCGCGCCCATCGGCGCCAACGACGTGACCGGTCACGTCCAGGACATGGTCGGGCGCTGCCCCAACACCAAACTGGTGCTCGGCGGAATGTCTCAAGGCGCGGGCGTCATCGATATGGCTTCCACAATGATCCCGCCTGAAGCGGCCGATCACGTCGCGGCGGTCGCGCTCTTCGGCAATCCGAAGAGCATGCTTGCGACTGCCCTATCGGGCGGCTTCCCCGACATCAGTCCGCTTCTCGCCCCGAAAACCATCGACATGTGTGCTCCCGACGACCCGGCATGTTCGGGTGGCATGAACCCACAAGCGCACGGTTCTTATGTTGAATCCGGCATGGCGGCTCAAGCCGCAACGTTGGTCGCGAGTCGGCTGTAGCCGCTAACGGTTCCCCGACGCCGCTGTCTCGCCGACGGCCGCGCGTCGCCGAGCGGCTTTGGGATAGGTAGCGCCCAGTTGCGGCACCTCGAGCGGGCCCTGGTGACGGGCGGCTTCGATGGCATTGCGCAGCGGGCGGGCCAGGCCCGCGAACGATCCCATGTCGAACAGCAACGGCGTCAAGAGCCGGTTGTGGATGAAGCCGAACGAACTGCCGGCCTCCGGGTCGGCCCAGCCGAGGGTTCCGCCCAGGCCGACGTGACCGAACCCGCGAAGTAAGCCGGGCACCGGCGATTCGTGGTAGCCGAGGTGAAAAGGCATGGGCACCACCATGTTCGCGTCCGGCCACTTCCGTCGCGACTCACCCGTCAGGCCGCTCGCCAGCTTTTCCGACAGGTACTTCTTGCCGTCGATGCGGCCGTTGTTGGCCAGCACGCCGTACATCTTGGCCAAGCCGCGACCGGTCACCACGCCGTTGGCGCCCGGGACCTCACCGTCCAGGAACGGGGTGTCGCCTTTGACCAGCGATATGACGCCGGGGAAGTACATGGCGCCCAGGGCACCCGAGAACGGCAGACCGGCCACTTTGGGAGCGATGAAGTTGAACACGGGGGCGCGCAGCCTGCCGTGCGGGATCAGGATCTGCGCCGCCTTGGTCGGCGAGCCCTCGGGAGGCCGGCCCAGGTGCACGCCGTCGGTGTTGAGCGGGCGCGCGACCTCCTGGCGGATCAGCTCGCGCATGCCTTTACCCGTGACCGCTCGGGCCAGACCGGACAGCAACCACCCGTAGGTCAGCGCGTGATACGCCTGCACGCCACGCAGGTGATCGACGGGCGCGGCGGCCAGGCGCTCCTCCATAAGGAAGTGATCCATCAACTCCGTTTTGGTGACGCCCCTCAGATGCGACAGCCCGGATCGATGCCGCAGAACATCGCGAACCGTGATGTCGGCCTTGCCGTTGGCCGCGAACTCCGGCCAGTATTCGGCGACGGGTTCGTCGTAGGACAGCAGACCCCGGTCGGCCAGCCGGTGGATCACCGTCGACGCAACGCCCTTGGTCGCCGAGAACACCATCGCGCCGGTGTCGGCGGTCCAGGGCTCGGTGCCGGCTCGGTCGGACCATCCCGTCCACACGTCGACGACGGGTTGCCCGTCGATATAGACGCTCAGGGCTCCGCCGCCGAAGCGGCGCCCCGGAAACAGCTGCGCGAAGAGCTTGACGACGTTGGCGAAATGCGGGTCGGCGGCACCGGACACACCGCGCGGCAGCCCATCATCGGTTGCCAGCAGCGTTGCCGGGGCCTTCACGACACGAACGTATCACCCGCGCAGCGGCCCGTTTTACGATCCCGCGTCGTCGGGTACTCACCCCTGACAGTCGCAATCAGAGGAGTGCAAGCGATGAGCGCCAGAAACAAACTGAGCAACAAGGCCCAGTACTGGGGCGGCAGGGCCAAAGAGACCGTGGGCAGGATCACCGGGAACCGGCGCACCGAGTCCGAGGGCAAGCGGGATCAGGTCAAGGCCAATCTGAAAGATGCCGGCGAAAAGGTCAAGGACGCGTTCGGGCTGTCGGGCAGCCAACGCAGATACCAACCACGTATCCAACAACGAGGGAGCAGACGCGCATGAGCGCTGAAGACAAAGTGAAGAACAAGATCGAGGACTTGGGCGGTAAGGCCAAAGAGGCCATCGGCAAGGCCACCGGCGATCACGACACCAGAAACGAAGGTAAGGCGGACCAGGCCAAATCCAGCATGAAAGATGCCGGTGAGAAAGTGAAGGACGCCTTTAAGAAGTAACGCGTTGCGCTGACCCTTACGGACCAGCAAGCTTGCGAGCAATACCGGCGGGCTTGCTGGTTCGTTTGGTTTTCGCGGTCCGAGCGCGGCCGGTTAAAGATTGAACCTTTCGGCAATCCGTACCGTGATCAGCGTCGAATAAAGGTATCGGGCAACTTGAAGCGACTTGAAGTGATGTGGGCGCGATACAAGGCGGGATACAGGATGGACGTCTTCAAATTGATCCAAGCTAGCAAGGCGCGGCGGCTAGCGGGCGCCGTCGTCGGGGCGGCGATGTTGAGTGCGTCGGTCCTGCTCAGCGCACCCATCCCGGCGGTGTCGGCCGATCCGTGCCCCGACGTCGAGGTGGTCTTCGCCCGCGGCTCCGGGGAGCCACCAGGCCTGGGCAGCGTCGGGGGACCCTTCGTCGACGCCCTGCGCTCACAGATTGGACCCAAATCACTCGGGGTGTATGCGGTCAACTACCCCGCCAGCACTGACTTTTCCAACGCCGCTTTTCCAATGACGGTCATCGACGGCATTCGTGACGCCGGTGCGCACATTGAGTCCATGGCCTCCAACTGCCCCAGGACCCGCGAGGTACTGGGCGGATACTCCCAGGGCGCCGCCGTGGCCGGTTATGTCACCTCGGCCGCCGTGCCGCCGGGCGTGCCCGCTGCCGCGGTACCGCCGCCGATGCCGCCGGAGGTCGCGAATCATGTCGCCGCGGTCGCGCTCTTCGGAACGCCGTCCGCTCAGTTCCTGCAGCAGTACGGCGCACCGCTGATCACCATCGGTCCCCTGTATCAGCCCAAAACCCTCGAGTTGTGCGCTGACGGCGACGCGATCTGCGAATCCGGCGGCAGCCCGGGCGTCGCGCACGTCCTCTACGCGGTGAACGGCATGACGGGTCAAGCCGCCGGCTACGCCGCGAGTCACCTGTAGCTCGCTTGTAGCTCGAGCCCCAGCGGCGAGCGGGCCGATGCGCCGGGGCAGAATCGCACCATGCGCGTTTTGGTCACGGGGGGTACGGGATTCGTAGGCGGGTGGACCGCCAAAGCCATTGCCGACGCGGGTCATTCCGTTCGGTTTCTGGTGCGAAACCCGGCACGGCTTGACACATCTGTCGCCAAGTTGGGGGTTGATACCTCGGACTTCGCCGTCGGAGACATCTCTGATCGCGTCTCGGTGCGCGACGCGTTGCAGGGCTGCGACGCCGTCGTGCACAGCGCCGCCCTGGTCGCAACCGACCCGCGGGAGACGCCCCGGATGCTGAGCACAAACATGTGCGGTGCGCAAAATGTCCTCGGACAGGCCGTCGAACTCGGACTGGATCCGATCGTTCACGTGTCGAGCTTCACGGCGCTGTTTCATCCGAACTTGGAGACGTTGCGGGCGGATCTGCCGGTGGTCGGCGGGACAGATGGATACGGACAATCCAAGGCGCAGGTCGAAATCTATGCTCGGGGGCTGCAAGACGCCGGCGCACCGGTGAACGTCACCTATCCCGGCATGGTGCTCGGCCCTCCGGTCGGCGATCAATTCGGTGAGGCCGGCGAGGGCGTCAGATCGCTATTGAGTCTGCACGTCGTTCCCGGGCGCGGTGCGGCATGGTTGATCGTCGACGCGCGGGACGTGGCAGCCTTGCACGTGGCGTTGTTAGAGCCCGGGCGCGGACCGCGCCGCTACATGGCGGGGGGTCGCCGGGTTCCGGTGGGTGAGCTCGCGAGCATGTTCGGCGAGATCGCCGACACACCGATGCTGGCGGTGCCGGTTCCCGACGCCGTGATTCGCGCCGCGGGCGCAGTACTGGACAAAGCGACGCCGTTTCTGCCCTTCGACACGCCGTTCACCTCGGCGGGAATGCAGTATTACACGCAGATGCCGTCGTCGGATGATTCGCCGAGCGAGCAAGAACTCGGCATCACCTACCGCGATCCACGCGAAACCGTGGCCGACACCGTCGCGGCCCTTCGCAGCCTCAGCACCTAATCCTGTTCGGGAGGTGCTGCGGCGTCCTCACCAGGGGGCGCACTCGGGGGCGAATTTTTCAGCCACCTCTTCAGCCGAAGAAGTTCATTGACAACGATGCCGATGCCCAGGAGCACTAGCGTCGTCACCACAATCGCGGTGGTCACGTAGTCAATCGTGACAGCCGGGGCAAAAAAAGTCCGAATAGGGCGCTCGGCCCGTCAAGACGTCAGGCGCTTTTCTGACTCCGGACGAAGCCGAGCACGGCCGCGCCCACGAACGGCACGGGGGCCAGGGTGGCGATCAGCGCGCTCCTGGTACCGACGAGGGGCCTGCTGCGTAGTCCGAGAAGAAGGTCGGCGCTGTCGCTGATCAAACCAACAGTCGCCCAGCCCCGGAAGTCTCCGCCGTGCACCCAGGCGGCACAGGCACCCGACCCGAGGACAAGATCGCGGATCCCGATCGTTTGCATAAGTAGCGTCTCGGTACCGGATCCGGGCTTGAAGAACCGGCCCGGCGCCAGGAGCATCGCGGCTCCCACCCCAACGCGGGCCGCCGCCACCAACGCCAAGATCGACGGTGTCCGGTTCGCCTCCTGCGTCACGGGTCAAGCGTAATCAAATGGTGGTGACGAACCCGCCGTCGGTCCGGTAACGTCCCTCGTCCATCTCTGTGCTCGAACCGGCGCGGGGAGTCTCTCCAGAGGCCCCATGCCGACCATCGCGGTCGCCATAACTGGTGGCCCATTATGCGGGCACTTTGCCAGCGATCTGGTTCGCGATGTCGATGGCTGAGGTCTTGGGGTCGGCGCTGCAGGTGTTGACGTCGACAACGACGTTGTTTTTCACGGCGAGCGCGCGTCCGCAAGCTTTCCAGCCCGTGGAAGGAGGGTTCTGCAGAGTTGAGATCGTGCTCAGGACGCCGTTGGTGTTGGATGTCGCCCCCACAGTCCACTGCGTCTTGGACTGGATGTGGGTGTAGTCGTGGCACGCCTGCCACTGCTGCGCGGAGGCGGTGAAGAAGTCGCTGGCTTGTTTGGCGGTTGGGAATAGCACGACTGCCTGCTCGACGAAATGAGTCAAGTTATCGCCCTCCTGGCGGTCGAGTGTCTGGTCGCGCTCAGCCATGAAACCGCTGCCGGCATAGACCTGGGCCTGCGCCGAGCCGTCGACGGCTAAACACTCCTTGGGCGTCATCGTGGCGCTGTCATCAGACATCGCGATGCGGCTGTTCGTGACCTTCATGTCGGTTGCCCCCATAGCAGCGTTGATCTCCTCGGGGCTCAGGAGAAATCCCTTCAGCGCAGCCTCTGCAACCGGAGGCGGAGGTGGTTTCGTTTTGGTGGTCGACGTGGTGGTCGACGCTTTAGTGCCTTGGTTGGCTTGACTGTGACAGCCGGCGGCGAAAATGCAGATGCCGACAACGGCTACTTCGGCGATTAATCGGCGCATGTTTTCATCCCCTATTACCGCGTAACCCGCTTGGAATCCATGCGAACAATTATCTCGCCTCAGCCGCGACGGTTTGCCCTCTCAAGTCGACATTTCGGCTCGGCGGCGCCCGCTGCAGCGCGCCCGACTGCTTTCGGGGTGCCTAACACTTGAGGGGTGGCCGCTTCTCGGGCCAGCTGCACCTGGCCGTTACCGCTGCAACGGTCATCACAGCGCTGCCCTGCTCAACTTGTGTGTTACAAGCCCGCCGGTGCGGGAACCCGTTGAAGACGGCGCCGATCACGGGCGCCGCTACGACAGGAGCTGCAATGATTGGATCAATAGCTCTCGCCATCATCGTGGGCGCGATCATCGGTGTGGTTGCGCGTCTCGTGATGCCGGGCAAACAAAACATCGGCATGATCATGACGGTTGTACTCGGGGCCCTAGGTGGGTTGATCGGCTCCTGGGCGGCTAGCAAGTTCGGATACCACAATGCCAATGGGGGGATCGCCTGGATTCCGTTTTTCGTCGGAGTCGGTGCTGCCGTCATCCTCATTGCGATCTACGAATCCGTGACGGGTCGCCGTACCCGGACCGGTTTGCCTCGGTAGCTCACGCCGCCTGAAAGCGCACCGGTCGCCGATAGCCGGGCGAACAGTGCCCGCGAACCCCGTCATCACCGTCAACTAGTCGAGGCGTCCGAGGTGCCGGGCTCTAGCCGGCGGGTTTGATCTCGAGGCCGATGTGCACCTTGTCGATGCCACCGCGCACGATCGAGTGCGCATAGAACCACCAAGCGTGATACCAGTACCGCTTGAGCACGGCGTTGTAGACCCGCCGCGTCTCCGACTTCGGCAGGACCCGGGCGACCCCCTCAACCGGGTCACTTTTGGGCTTGCCCAACGATCCACTCCTGGCGATCGTCACCCTGGGTGTGTTGCGAATGCGCCTGACTTTCCACGACCCGTCGTCGGTGATGACAAGCAGCCGGTCACCCTCGGGCACCCCCCAGATCGCCGTCGGTTTGGGGCGGCCGTCCTTTGTGAATGTCGTCAACAGCAGGTACTTGGATCCGATGACGTCGTTGAAACTAAGAGCCACGCTTCTCCTTCCTTTCTGCCCCCGCCGATGAGGTCAGCGGCAATCCGTTGCAGAGTCTCACACTGGGCGCTTTAGTCACCGCCAAAGCCATTGCCGACGCGGGACACTCCGTCCGGCGACCACGGTGTCCGACACCGTCGCGGCTCTTCGCGGATAAACCACTAAGCGTTGCCGACGCTCGGCAGGCAACGGCGATGCAACACACGTTCCGGTCCGAAAGCCGTGCATCAGGGGTCGCACTAGCGGACAGTTGAAAGCGGCTTAGGAAGCAACTTCGAGCAGCAGATCTTGCTGAGGGACTTACGACTGCCGTAGCGGGGCCTTAATCCCCTCGTCGACTCTGATCTGCTGAGAGACCATCCTCTCACGGTTCGGATTCTTGAGCGCCCAGTCTGAATGCCGGTCAACGGCTGCCTGAAGTTCGGATAGGAGATCTACCATGAGCAAACCGATTCCGCCGCTGGACCTTTCATGGCTGCTGATCGAGTCACCGGCCGGCACGACGCACGTGGGTGCGATGCTGCTGTTCAAAAAGCCGGCCGGCCGCGCGTCCATCGTGCGCGAGATCGTGGAGGCGTCACGGGCCTACCCGCCGGCGCCGCCGTTCAACTATGTGCCGGAGCTCCTGGGTCGCGGCGGGCCGCATTTCCGAGAGGTGGCGAGCTGGGACCCGCACTACCACATCGGGCACCTGGCGCTGCCCGCCGGAGCCTCCTACGACGACCTGCTGCGGCTCGTCGCCGACCTGCACGAGCCGATGCTCGATCGCGACCGGCCGCTCTTTCGAAGCTGGATGATCGACGGGGTACCGGACCGAATGTTCGCGATCTACACGAAGACTCATCACTCCATCATCGACGGTGAATCCGGCCTGAAGCGGATATATGCAGGCCTGAGCACGTCCGATCGGCGCACCGTCCCCACGCCCGGCTTTGCGCTCAGCGCGCCGGCACCCGCGCCGCACCCGCCGACGCCGCTCGCAGAGCGAATCGCCGACTCGATCCGTGGGGCAATCACGCAGGTCGAGGCGCTCAACCAGGTTTCGGTCGGCGCGCTGCGCAAGGTGTTCGCCGGTCTCGTGGGGTCGCATCTCGAGGGCAGCCTGCCGTTCGCGGCGCAGCACGCCCCGACCAACGAGCCGCTCCAAATCGGGCGAAGATTCGCAACGCTCTCGTTGCCGCTCGAGGAGATGCGCGAGGTCGGTCGGCACTTCGGGGCGACGCTCAACGACGTGGCGGTCACCGTTGTCGATGGGGGGCTGCATGTCTACCTGCGCGAGACCGGCCGCGCCTTCGCGCACCAGTTCATCGCGATGTGTCCGGTGTCGCTGCGTGCCGACGACGACACGGCGATCGGCACGCGGGTGTCGGCGATGTTCGTACGACTCGGCGAGCCCGGCGCGAGCATGCCGGGGCGGATCCGCCAGGTGGCAGACTCGGTCGCCACGTGCAAGAAGGAACTCGGCGGCATGTCGACCGAGGCGGCGATGACCTACGCGGTCGGACTCGTGGCGCTCGCGGGCCTGGGTGCCTCCACGCACCTGGATCGCGTCGGGCACCCGGCGTGCAACCTCGTCATATCCAACGTGGCGGGCGCCAAGGAGCCCCGATACCTCAACGGTGCACGCTTACTTGGTGTCTACCCGGTCTCCGCGCTCGCGGCCTCGATCGGGCTGAACGCCACGTTGGCGTCCTACGACGACAGCATGGACTTCGGGTTCGTTGCCAACGCCGCGGCGCTCGACGACCTACCGCGACTCGCCCACCACACTCTGCAGGCCTACCAGGAGCTGAAAGAAGCGGCGGGAACGCAGTCGGCGCGTCCGAAGCGCGCGTCTTCCTGAACGACGGCTATCTCGAGCCTCTAGCTACTCCGGACCGGCCAAGCCCGCCGCCGTGTAGGAAGATCGCCATGGGAATGAACATCGACCTGACCGGAAAGACCACGACCGGCGTCGGATCGAAGAGAGGCGAGGCGAGATGAAGGCGGTGACTTGCACCAATGCGAAGCTCGAGGTAGTCGACCAGCCGAGCCCGACACCGGCCAAGGGTCAGTTGCTGATCGATGTCCTGAAGTGTGGCATCTGCGGATCGGACCTGCATGCGCGCCACCACTGCGACGAACTCGCCGACGTGATGGCCGAATCGGGCTACCACGCCTTCATGCGATCGAATCAGCACGTCGTATTCGGACACGAGTTCTGCGGCGAGGTGGTCGACTACGGCCCCGGCACACGCAAGACCCCGCGGACCGGCACACCGGTCGTTGCCATGCCGCTGCTGCGGCGCGGCAAAGAGGTGCACGGGATCGGACTGTCGACAATGGCACCCGGCGCCTACGCCGAGCAGCTTCTCGTCGAGCGGTCGCTGACGTTTCCGGTCCCGAACGGGTTGGCGCCCCAGATAGCCGCGCTGACCGAGCCGATGGCCGTCGGGTGGCATGCCGTGCGGCGCGGCGAGGTGGGCAAGCGGGACGTCGCGATCGTGATCGGCTGCGGACCGATCGGCCTGGCGGTGATCTGCATGCTGAAG
>NZ_JBKQQD010000054.1:0-18471 GCF_052144515.1 Mycobacterium sp.
CTCGCCGTGGCGACCACCGCGCCTCGATGATACGCATCCTGTTAAGTCGGCATGGCGCTCATCACGTCGGCGCCATGAGTTCTGGCTATCAGACCGGCGTCGGGATGCGACGAAAGGTTAACGAAGCTCACCTGTTTCGAGGTCGGCGAAAATTCGCCCGACAACCCGGTGCATAACGCTCGCGTGTCGCTTGCATACCGACTGGTGAGCACAGCGGTCAACGGTGTGGCACTCCGAAGATGCAGGCGAACCGAAACGGGTCCAGCCGAGCCGGGATACCGACCTCAAGAGGAGAAATAAGGGATCTTGAAGTCGCGGGTTCGCGAACATGGCGTTCACTCACCGATAACGTCCAATGTGCGGACGTTTAGCGCCCTATCCTGGGAGAACCGTGAAAACTCGCGGGCCCGGATCGGCGGAGGGTCGGATGACGGCCATAGCGGCGTGCCGGACGTGTGGCACTGAGCCTTTAGAGAACGCCCGGGTCTGTCACGGCTGTGGCTCACCAGTCAAAGACGGCGATACCCGGGCGGAGTACAAGCAGGTCACGGTCCTGTTCGCCGATGTGGTGCACTCGATGGACATTGCCGCGGCAGTGGGCGCGGAGCGGTTGCGCGAGATCATGGCCGAGCTGGTCAACCGCTGCGCCGCAGTTGTAGAGCGCTACGGCGGCACGGTGGACAAGTTCACGGGCGACGGGATCATGGCCGTGTTCGGTGCGCCGGTGGCGTTGGAGGACCACGCTTTTCGGGCGCGCCGGGCTGCACTGGAGATCCACAGCGGCATCAGCGATCTGGCTCAGGAGGTTTCCCGTCGCGACGGCATCGCCTTACAGCTGCGCGTGGGACTGAACTCCGGGCAGGTGATCGCCGGGGAGATCGGCACGGCGGCAGCGGGTTACACCGCCGTCGGTGAGCAAGTCGGCATGGCCCAGCGGATGGAATCGGTGGCCCCTGCCGGTGGGGTGATGCTCAGCGTCTCCACCGCCCGGCTGGTCGAAGGCGTGGCGTCCCTCGGTGAACCGGAGCTGGTCCACATCAAGGGCACTGATCAACCAGTCCGCGCTCTGCGGTTGTTGGGCCTGTCGGAACGGCATCGAGGTGCCGCGCCCGCTGAGTCGAATCTGGTCGGTCGGCGCTGGGAGATGTCCGCCGTTGAGGGGTTGTTGGACCGCGCCATCGAGGGCCACGGCGCGGTGGTCGGCGTGGTGGGTTCGCCTGGCATTGGCAAGAGCCGTCTGGTGCGTGAGGTGGCGGCGATGGCGGGTCGCCGCGGTGTGGAGGTGTTCACCACCTTCTGCGAGTCGCACACTAGCCAAGTTCCCTTCCATGCCGTCGCGCGGCTGCTGCGCGCGGCCATCGGCGTCGAGGTTCTTGACGGGCAGGCCGCCCGCGATCGAGTGCGCACCGGGGTTCCTGACGCGGACCCCGAGGATTTGGTGCTCTTAGATGACCTGCTGAGCATCGCCGATCCCGAGATTCCCATGCCGACAATCGATCCTGATGCCCGTCGGCGGCGGTTGAGCGCACTGGTCAATGCCGAGTTGTTGGCCAGGGAAACCCGAGCGGTCTATGTCGTTGAGGACGTCCATTGGATCGACGAAGTCAGCGAGTCGATGCTGGCCGACTCCGTATCGGTGATCCCGCAGACGCCCTCGCTGGTGCTGATCACATATCGCGCGGAATATCGTGGCGGATTAGCTCACGTGGGAGATGCACAAACCATAACCCTTGCGCCGCTGAGCGATTCGGAGACCGCGGCACTGGTCTCCGAGCTACTCGGCCCGCACCCCTCTGTTGGCGGGCTTGGCCAGACGATCACGTATCGCGCTGCCGGGAATCCGTTCTTCGCCGAGGAGATCGTGCGGGAACTGGCCGAGCGTGGCGTGCTGCGCGGGGAGCCGGGCGCATACATCTCGACGGCAGAGGTCGCTGAGGTGAGCGTGCCTGCGACGCTGCAGGCCACCATCGCCGCGCGCATCGATCGGCTTGACCCGAAAGCCAAGCGCACCTTGAGCGCGGCGGCGGTGATCGGCTCACGCTTCACACCTGAGCTGCTCGCTGCTGTGGGCATCCAGCCGGTGGTTGTCGAAGAGCTTTTGAGGGGCGAGTTCGTCGACCAGGTCAGATTCACCTCACGACCGGAGTATGTATTCCACCACCCGCTGATTCATGCGGTGGCTTACGAGGCTCAGCTCAAGGTGGATCGCGCCGGGTTACACCGGCGAGTGGCGACCGCCATCGAAGACCAACAGCCGGGATCGATCGATGAGAATGCCGCCTTGATCGCCGACCACCTAGAGGCCGCCGCCGAGCTGCCTGCCGCGTACGCCTGGCACATGCGCGCTGGGATGTGGCTGACCAAGCGTGATTTCGCCGCAGCACGTCTCAGCTGGCAGCGGGCAGCCCGAGTCGCCGACGCGCTGCCTGCGGACGCCCCGGGCCGTACCGCATCGCGCATTGCGCCCAAGACGATGCTGTGCTTAACCACCTGGCTGGTCGGCGGCAGCGTGGCCGATGCCGGGTTCGATGAACTGCGGCAATTGTGCTCCGGAACGGATGAAGAGCTGTCGATGGCCATCGCCATGTACGGGCTGTTGACACCGCTGACTTTACAACTTCGTCTGCGCGAAGCATCCGAGCTGGCCTCCGAGCAGATCCGACTGTGTGCGTCTGCCGCAGACCCCGTGTCGATGACTGGGGTGCTTTCGGCAGCGATGTTCGCCAAGTTGCACGCCGGTGAGATTGGCACAGCAGATCAGTTGGCCCAGCGAGTCATCGATCTGTTAGACGGTGATCCGACGAAGGGGACAATTCCCGGTTTAGGATCACCCCTGGCAATGGCACATCTCTACCGCGGGCTGGCTGGGAGCTGCTTGGGCCGCGGCGGGTGGCGTCGCGATCTTCGACGAGCGATCGCGATGCAGCGCGGCATCGATCCGAACCCGGCTGCACTGGTTATACCTATGACCCACGGATACGCCTTCGGGATCTTAACCGGCACCATATCGTCGGACGAGGCCACGCAACAGGACACCGCTGAAGCAATGCAACTCGCCGAGCAGTGCGGTAACGATGTCGGCCTTGCCCTTGCCCGCGTCACTCGCGGACTTGCCTTGATCCGGCGGCAGGATGGGGATCGGCGCGTCTGTTGGGAGCTGCTCCGCACAGGTCGCGACGCCCTGTTTCGGCAGAACAACGTCCTCGGTGCGGCGGTCGCCGACATCGGGTTGGCGGAACTTAACACTGAAGCAGGAAACTTCGACGTCGCCATCGACACGATGCGCAGACGGTGGATCACCTCTTCGACTGCGGCGAAGCGCTTGGACTGGCACACGCCGTCACCGCTCTCGTAGAGGCTCTGCTGGCCCGCGCCTCACACGGCGACATCCGGTCAGCGCAAAACGCGGTGGAGCGCCTAGCGGCCGCGCCGATCGAACCGGGATTTGCGCTCAACGAGGTGGCGGTGCTGCGCCTGCGCGCGCCGTTGGCCCGGGCACACGGTGACGAGGCCGCCTATCGCGACTATCGGGATCGCTATCGCGCGATGGCGACGTCGCTGGGCTTCGAGGGCCACATGAAGTGGGCCGAGGCGATGCCATGACGGCCGCTACTCCTTCGGGGGTGGTGACTTTTCTGTTCACCGATGTTGAGGGTTCGACCCGTCGGTGGGAGGCCGACGCCGACGGGATGCGTCTCTACGGCCTCGCCACCGACCAGAGCGCCACGGACCACAGCGCCTCGCGTTGAAGCAGACGGTTGAAGGCGGCTATACGCCTCCCCTACCGCCTCATCAGCGTCACGTCCGATGTACCGGGGTGACCCGAACCTGGAATGTAGAACTGCAACGTAGTACGTTGGCACTGTGAGTGAAGTATCCATACGAACGCTCAACCAAGAGACCTCAAAAGTGTTGGCCCGCGTCAAGCGCGGCGAGGAGATCACCCTTACCGAGCGCGGCGAGGTCATCGCCCGAATAATCCCGGCTTCCGCCGGCCCTCTCGACGCGCTGATCAGTACCGGCAGGGTGCAACCGGCGACCCTGCGCGGCCCGGCGCCTCGGCCCACGGTTCCGATCCGCGGCGGGCTCGACGCCGGCACACTGTTGCAGCGCATGCGGGCTGCCGAAAGATACTAACCCGGTGATCTATCTGGAAACCTCGGCTCTGGTCAAGCTGATCCGAATCGAAACCGAATCTGAAGATCTGGCTGACTGGCTCGACCAGCGCACCGAAACCCGTTGGATAACATCCGCTTTGACCGAAGTTGAGCTACCAAGAGCCATCCGGGCAGTCGCCCCAGAAGGATTACCTGCAGTGCCCGTCGTGCTCGCACGGCTGGACCGGTTCGAAATCGACCCTGTCATTCGCGCCACCGCGGCGGCCTACCAAGACCCCGCACTGCGCTCACTGGACGCGATACACCTGGCCACTGCTCAAACCGCGGCATCCACGGCAGCATTCACCGCCCTGGTTACCTACGACAATCGCCTCACCGAGGCCGCCGCCGCCCTGGGCATCAGCATCATCGCGCCGGGCAAAACACCATGAAACCGTCCTGTCAAGGTTACGAATTGTCACACCCGCCAGGAAGAATTGCAGCAGGAGCCGCGCCGGCTGGCCAACGAACAGAGATGACCGAGCAGAGACGATTATGAAATGACGGACCACACACCTGGGCAGCTCGCGAGCCACATCTTGGCGGGACTGCCAGAAGACCTCCTGCCGCATCGGCGGGACGACCTCGTTGCCCGATGCCGCGCCGTCCGTGCCGACGGCTGGGACAACTACCGCTACGTCTGGTCGACCGGTGAGGTCGTTGCAGTGGCATACCTGCTCGACTCACGTGACGTGCTCACGGAGATGAGCGAGGACGAGAGCACCGTGCTCCGGCGTTGGGCGTACGACCTCTGGGGCATCCGTGGTGGTGAGGCCGACGAGACTACCGGCCTCACCCGAACTCGCAAGTGGTTTATGCAGACGCGCTCAGCCGCCGTCGCCGATGCTGAGTAGTCCGCTAGAGCTGAATTGCTAAAAGATCTTGTTGCTCAGATGATTTCTGAATCCCGATAATAAGGTGCGACGAACAACCAGCAAGTCACGTCGCCGGGAGGTCAGGTGTTCTCTGAACCAATAATCGAGTATGCCGCGAGGTGACGCGCCGTTCGGGCAACGTTGGGCAAACATTCGCTATAAAACCCGCGCCGAGCAACCAGCCCGCGGCGTGTTCGTCAACGACACCGCCGGGCGGCCGCCGGACCCCTAAACTTCGACGACATTCGCGCCCGTTGGCGGCGACGATCCTTCCTGAAAGACGTAAAAGCCGTTGCTCAGCCAGGAACGTCTAACAACCGACTCGCCTTGCGTGCGTCAGCTTGAAGCGCTCACTGCGGTCTCATTCGTCGACGATACGCCTCCTGCCCATTATGGGAATATGGGCTATACTTATGTAGTGACTGAACCTGCAGTTATAGAAACCGATGACCGCAGCCGCGCAGTGCTGCCCGGCCATCCCAATCAGCGCTTTGTGATGCGCGAAAACCCTGATGGCAGTTTGCTTTTGCAGCCAGCGCAGGTGGTGACCGACGCTCAGCACGAATTCGATTCCGATCCCGAGCTACGCGACCTGCTGGCACGCGCCGCGGCAGCTCCGACGGTACGTCGTGCGCGGGCCCGCAGAACGTGAGTGTTGAGGGTCATTACTCGCAAGTCGCCGACGCCCAGCTCGACGCGCTGGAGAACGGTCCGGACGTCGACTTGTATAACAGCGTCTTGGACACCATCGAATTCATCTTCCGCCTTCCCGGCCAGGCTCAGTCGCTGTCCACCGCGATCACCACTCCCGATGGTATCCGCATGCGTCTGCCAGTCATCGGCCGTCCGCCGTACAAGATCTTCTGGTCCACAGACGGGCCCCGAATCGAAGCTATATTCCCGCACCCCTAACGATGGTGCCCCGACGGGCAGTGACAGCGCTTGCGGCGCGTGTTGCCCCCTGTCTGGGGCTACCTATCCTCTATGTCTCGGGAACAGCGCCCGTCGAGGTTTTGCAGTAGACACGAGTCACTAAGGGGCGGTGTGTAAGTCGTCTCACCGCAGTTCCGGCACATGTGAGTGCGGTGCAAGCTGGCACAGACACATTGCGCTATCCCGACAAGTACCCGGTAAGCATCCAGCGGCGCGCCGCAGGCGCGACAGTGCGACGGACGAGCTTCCTCCCAGCCGAGCCGGGTATGCCACAGTCGGATGCCGCCATCGTATTCGCAAAATGGAAGCGCCTCCGGCGCTGCCGCTTGTAGGTTCCCAAACTCGGTGGCGGATGGCGATGCCTCTACCTGCGACTTTGCAGAATTCTCATCAAAATGGCGGACGCGTTTTTCTCATCTTTGTGGCGGATCCCAGAACCATACCGTGGTCACAATACAAGGGCCTCCACGGCGACGTGTCCACTAGGCGGCCCGGACCTCACATACCTTCGATTATCGAACTACTGCGAGTTGCATTGTGTCCCAATATTTTCCGTCGCAACCGTTGTTGCTGCCTGATGTCCGTGGTCAATCTTGCTTCTGAAATGACCCGATAACGTCGACCAGAAGTTCGGGCCCTGGAGCCTCCCAATTCAGCATTTGGCCGACGCCCGGGACGGTAATCAGCCGCGCGTTGGGTATCCCGGCGGCGAGCCTTGCCGAGTGGCTCGGCGGCGTGGTGCGATCCGCAGAACCGACCATGACAACAGTAGGCACTGTTATTTCGCCCAGACGCGGACAGCGGTCCTCATGTCTGCAGGCCAGCCCGACCGGGAGTAGCGCCTTATGGTCTTGCTCGGTGTACATATCGAGCAACGTCGAGATCATCGCCGGTGACGGGCGAGTTCCTAGTTGGGAAGCGCCGAACAACAAACCACCAGTCCTGGTGCGCACCAGTCGATCTAGAATTCCCAGTTGCCCGAGTGGGGTCAACAACCGCATCAGCGGCGCTCCGTCGAGGATCCGGCCGGCCCAAGTCGCGACTAGCACGAGACCACGCAGTCGTCGCGCCAGGTCAGCATGGTCAAGCAGGGCGCGGATCGCGATGAATCCGCCTAGCGAGTGGGCGACCAGCACGGCGTCGCTAACGTCGAAGTGCTCGAAGATGGCGACCAGATCGGCTGCCATTGGCTCAGAGCCGATGCCGTCCGAGCCAGTAATCGAGCGACCGTGGCCGCGCTGGTCAAAGGCGATCACTCTGTGACCGACCGCCAACAGCGCGTCCCACACGACGTTCCACTCCCGGAGCGTGACGCCATAGCCGTGGGTTAACACGACAGTGGCCCCCTCGCCCGCCACCACGGCCCGAAGACGCGTCCCGTCCGGGCGGCTAATGAGGACCTCCTCGCCCGAGGGCTCGACGGCGAGCAGGTCTTGTGGATACGGGTCGGGCTTCCGTTCGATCGACTCGACCGCTTCCCGCGCTGCCCACCAGCCGGCCGCACCAAGCGCGCCGCCGACCACGGCGCTTCCGATCAACCCAGCCCTCGCCACCTGCGCCTCCCTGTGCTTGGCGGCAACCTACCGGCCACGACGCCGCGTGAGATAAGGCAACTGCCCCTTGCACCCTATTTGCCGGAAAGGCGCCGGAGGGCTCCATCGTGAGAACTGCCGCCGAAGTCCGAACACAGCAGCGTTTGTGGGGTCGGGACAGGGTATGGGCAGCTGTTGGGTTGGCCAGGAAGAACTCGCACCTGTTGAGCACGCTCCGTTACCAGTTTAACTGCTGCGAGTTGCATTAGATGAAAGTGCTCGCACCCCTTGATGATTGGATGTCTCTCGAGTCCGATCTGCGCCAGTGAGAGCAGCTGATAAGCCGCCCGCTTGGTCGCGTTGTTAGGACTGGGCCGTCAAAGGCCGAGCAGGTGTGAATCGGACGGGCATGGACCGAATGCCGTTTATCAGGTTCGACCGCAGCCGTTCGACCGGCCCCGCGAGTTCGAGGCCATTCATTCGCGACAGCACCTCGGGGATGATCGCCGAGGCCTCCACGCGCGCGAGGTTCGCGCCGAGGCAGAAATGGGTCCCGCCTCCACCGAAGGCCATATGAGGATTCGGTGCCCGGCCAATATCGAAGCGGTCGGGATCGGCGAACCGGCTCTCGTCGCGGTTGGCCGACGGGTAGAACATCGCCGCCCGGTCGCCCGCCTTGACGGGTATCCCGCGCAATTCGGTGTCCTCGGTCGCGGTGCGCGCGAAAACCGTCACCGGGGACGTGTAGCGCAGCATTTCCTCGATCGCGGTCGGCATCAGCGCAGGGTCTGCTGCAAGCCGCTGCCGCTCCACGGGGTGCTCCATCAGCGCGAGAATGCCCGCTGCGACTAGGTTGCGGGTCGTATCGCCCCCGGCATCGATCAGCAGCATGAAGAACAAGTTGAAATCCAAGTCGGTTAGGCTCTGACCGTCAACTTCGGCGTGGAGTAAAGAGGTGGCGATGTCGTCGCCTGGGTCCGTACGTTTGCGCGCCGCGAGCTCTGTGCCGTACTGGAACATCTGCATCGTCGCCTGCTCGTTAGCGCCGTCGCCGACGAAGCCGGTGTGCAAGATTTCGGTCAGTTCGTAGAGTCGCCGACCGTCTTCGAGTGGAATGCCAAGCATTTCTGCGATCACGTAGGACGGCAGCGCACCCGCCACATCGTCGACGAAGTCGCATTCGCCTCGCTCGATCACGTCGTCGACGATCTGCCGCGCCATGTCCGCGATGCGATCGTTCAGCCGCGCGACCTGGCGCGGGGTGAAGCCCTTGTTGATCAACTTGCGCAATGCGGTGTGCCGAGGCGGGTCCATAAAAATCATCACCGGGGCAACTTGGTCGGGGGGCGGGACATGGAACATGACACCTTTTGCCTGCGACGACCACGTTGCGCTGTCCCGCGAAACGGCCTGGACCTCGTCGTAGCCCGTCAGGGCAAAGAAGCCGGGTCCGTCCTTATACGGGTGCCAGGCAACCGGGGCTCGTCGGCGGAGTTCGCGGAAAGCCTCGTAAGGCATGCCGGACTGATAAGTATCCGGATCGGCAAGGTCGACACCGCCAATGCCAATTGCGTCGTCACTCAAGCCCCACCTCCCTGCGGCAGGCTTCGACCCAGGGGCTGGGACGGTGCTACCAGCCAAACCATAGCTGGCAAACAGCAACATTCGGGACAAATTCCAGTGGTCACGATGCTCATTCGTTTTAGGCAAAGGTAGTGAGTCTTCTATGAGCAAAGCTGCCCACGCATCTCGCAGGTGTTCTAGAGTGACGCCCTATCGGGGGATTCGTCGAGGCATCGAGGAGGCTCCGTAATGACAGCGGTCGAGGACATCACCAGCCTTCGCCAGCGCCGCGAGGCAATCGTCAATCAGCACGCCGAGGCGGAAAACCGGCACGATATCGAGGCGACAATCGCTACCTTCGCCCATCCACGTTACGAGGTGAACGGCGTCCCGAGCGATGGTGAGGAGGCCGTTCGAGAGCTGCTGCAAGGCTTAATGGTCGGCCTTCCCGACCTGCACGCCGAGATCGGCAGAATGCGCCATGCCGACGACGCAGTATTCGGCGAAGGGCTGATCACAGGTACCCATAACGGTGAGTGGGCGGGCATCCCACCAACCGGACGCCGCGTCGAGATTCCGGTAGTCGGGATTTTCGAGTTCGACGGCGATCGACTCCTATGCGAGAAGGTCTATTTTGATATGGCCACCGTGCTGACTCAGATGGGTGTGCTCCCCGGTGTCAGCTAGGGCTGGCAAAAAGGTTCAAGCGGCCGTGACACAGACTGGCTAAAGAATATTTTGAGGCCCTGGCAGGGACTGCCAGGTGTGCCATTTCCATGCTGGTCTTGAGGAAGTCACCGCCCGTCGTTGCGGCGGTTTCCAGAAACGCCAGCCGCTCACCTGTAAGCACAGAATATAAATTCTGCTGCGGAAAAGAATTCTGGCGGAGGGCGCATCACGATGCCTGCGGTGTCAAGTGGGACGCGGCAACTGGATGAAACCTGGGTCACCCATCCGTGGGTCGAGACGGGGCGTACGGCGATCAGCTTCGGGATCGTCAATGGTCCGCGAGGCGACTTGCCCGCTCTCACAGAGTTCGTCCTGCAGGTCGAAGGGCTGGGACTGGACGGATTCTGGGTCACCGACCATCCAGTGTGGTATCCGGATTGTTGGATCACCTTGGCCGCTGTTGCGGGGGTGACAAAGCGTATCCGGCTGGGCACGCTCGTCACCTGCGTCCCGTACCGCAACCCGCTGGTGCTGGCGCGGATGGCCGCCGACATCGATGCACTGAGCACTGGCCGCCTGGTGGTCGGGCTGGGCATGGGCGACAGCGAAGACGAATTCAAGCAAATGGGGATCGAGCTGCGCAGTATCCGCGAGCGGCAGGAGATGCTGGATGAGACGGTCCGGACCCTGCGCTGGCTCTGGGGTGATGCCCCCTCGGCTCCGGCTAGCCGACACTACCGCGTGAGCGCGGAGCCGCTGAAACCGGCGCCGGTCCAACGGCCCCGGATCCCGATCCTCATCGCCGGAGGCGGCGAGCGGGTCACGTTGCGGCAGGTGGCCGAGCAGGCCGACGCCTCGAATTTTGGCCAACACCAGTGGACGGGCGCAGTCCAGGGTGACGAAGGTGTACAGCGCCGACTCGCGGCACTGCGGGGCTGGTGCGAACGGCTGGGACGACCATACGACTCGGTGCTGAAGACCAACACCACCCTTCCGCTGATCATTGCCGACACTCGATCTGCGGTGACCGAGAAACTCGACCGGTACGTGCCCCCCTTCATCCGTGAGATCACTACCGAGAGCATCGTGGCCGGGACCCCAGGCGAGGTGATCGCCCACTATGCCCCCCTGGTGCGAGCGGGTCTCCAGCAATTCCTGGCGATGGTGTACGGAAGCGACATCGACACCGTCCGCCAGCTCGCTGAGCGGGTTATTCCCGAGCTACGGGACCTGCAGGTAAGTAGTCCAGTCGCCTAAACCACGGCGTCGCAGACTGCGAGCTGTGGGCGCAGCGCATCGGCGGCGCAGATAACGGCGACGACATTGGCGGTATCGCTGTGCACATCGGGGCGCGGTGAGCGCACTTGCCGGGCCGGAACGAGGTGCTCGTGTCCAGCACGCTGCGAGACCTCGTGATCGGGTCAGGACTCGAGTTCGAGGACCGCCGGCGCTCACCAGCTCAAGGGCGTGCCCAGGCTCGGACGCTACGAACCGGCGGCGGTCATCGCCAGTTTCGCCGTCGATCCCCTCAGCACGGCGGGCTTCCCTGAAATCACCACAACGATCACCCACCTCCGCCACGTCCTCGGCGACGAGACCTACGAAACGCTCGCACGGAAGGGTAAAGCGATGACCACCGCCGCCATGGCTACGTACGCCTACGACCAAATCGACCAGGCCCGATCGGAGCTGAACGCGGTCTCGAAATAGACGACATACGAGAGTCTCAAAAATCAGTCGCATCTTCGTGCGACCGAACATGTCGGATTCCGGTGCGAGCCCGGTGCGTTCGTTCTTACGTCATCTCGCCCCTGCGTCAAGTCGCTACGTCGGCGAGCGCGGCAGGGGTGTTCAGGTCGGCGTAGGCCGCCGAGTACCTCTGCGCGAGAGCGACGGCGATGTCGACACGCTGCCACAGGCCACCATCACTGCTGGCCGTGCAGAGCCACAGCGTCAGGCCATGTGCCACTGACGCCCGGTAGCGCAACCAGATTTCGTCCCAAGACGGCATCTCTTCACGGGACAGCCCCAGGGCGTCACGGTATTCCTGAAGTAAGTCACGTTCGTGTTGTCGGCGATCCTCGATGGTCAAGGCCCCTTGCAGAAAATAGCCGAGGTCCAGGGACCAGTTACCTCGACGGGTCACCTGCCAGTCGAGGAACCCGACATCGTTCGTCGGGGTGAGGTAGGTGTTGCCGATGTGAGGATCACCGTGCAACAGCGTCTGCGGCGATGTCGTCAGCGTCGTGATATAAGGCTTCCACACCGACTCGATGAGGTGCTCGATGGTCAACGACATGACTTCATCGGGGGCATCCTCACCGAGGCGTTCAAGGGCGGATGGCAATGGCGCATACTGCATTCCGTCCCAAGGCAGGAACGGCTCCAGCCAGGTGAGACCTGGGTGTCTGAGAACACGCTCGCCCCAGTATTGCCCGTGCATCCGGCCAAGCCCGCGCACACCGGAGGCGACCTGCTCAACAGTCATCGGCCTGGTGGCGTCACGTGGTTCAGCTCCGCGTGCGGTGAGGTCTTCCATGACCAGCATGAAGTCGTAGGCGTCTTCATCGATCAGGGCGGTGAACACGACCGGATGTTCGAGGGGGAGGGGCACTCCCGAGCTGAACAGTCGCGGCTCGTGGAACATCCCACTGGTCATGCGGATCAGTTCTTTGTGTGCGGGATCGGCGGCCTTGACGAAGACGGTCGCCGGACCGCTGCCTGCCGAGTAACTCAGACCCAGCCGGGCACGACGATTCGTGCCATCGTCGCGAAGCTCAACGACCACGTCACTGACGGCGGCACCGGGATGGTGCTCGGCCAGCGCTCTCGACATCCAGTCCGGAGTGATTTCGTCCCAACTCTTCGGCACCGACAACGGCAGGGTGCTCACCTGGGGTCCTCTCTTACGGATGCCAGCTCAACGACTTACGACACGCAGCGTGTCGTAACATTTGAAAAGCTACCGCATCACCTTGGATATCCGCGTGAGATTGCAATTCCCTGCTCGACGCTTCGACCGCCAGAACCGTGTCTACCTCTGCACGGACGTGCGCCAACCTGGGGTTAACGCCATAAGCTCGCGCCATGCCTCAACCAAGGGGCGGTCGGCCACGAGACGCGCAACTGCACGCTGCGATCCTCGCGGCGACCCGTGAACTACTGGCGATCACCAGCTACGCCGAGCTGTCGATGGAAAATATCGCGGCCCGCGCGCAGGTGGGCAAGAAGACGCTCTACCGGCGATGGCCGTCGAAAGCACCACTGGTGGCCGAAGCTGTTCTGGATGTCTACGGACGTAGCGGATCGTTCACCGTGCCGGACACCGGAGACATCTACGCCGACCTGCGCTCATGGCTCGTCGAGCACGCCGAATTTATTGCCGACACCGCGAACGCGGGATTGGTGCGCGCCCTCATCGCCGCTGCTGCAGCCAGCCCACTCGACAACGAGGCGCTCTATGAGCAGCTGAGCATCCCGCAACACGCTGGTCTGCTGACACGGCTACATCGAGCTGCAGACAACGGTCGACTACATGCCGACGCCGACCTCAATGCGGTGGCGAACGCACTCATCGGCACTTTGCTCTTACAAGTGCTGACCGGCACAGTTTCAGGCGTTAAAGCGGAGACTGAGTTCGACGGACTACTTAGCGCAATATTGAAAGGTGTTTCGAAGGACGAGCGCGGGTAACAGACCCAGCTCGCGCACGTCTCGAATATGACGACATATGAGGTTCTCAAAACTTCGTGTCGGTACCACCCACCGTGAACGCCGAGGGCTCGTCGCGGAATGGTCCCAACCGCCTATTCTTAGTGCACCCCGCAAACGTTGGGGCCGGGATTGGCGGAGGGTCGGGTGACGGCCATAGCAGCGTGCCGGACGTGTGGCACCGAAAGCTTGGAGCACGCCCGCTTTTGCCATGGCTGTGGCTCACCAGTCGAAGACGCCGCTACCCGCGCGGAGTACAAGCAAGTCACCGTTCTGTTCGCCGACGTGGTCCACTCGATGGACATCGCGGCAGCCGTCGGGGCGGAGCGGCTGCGCGAAATCATGGCCGACCTCACCGCCCGCTGTGCCGCAGTTGTAGAACGCTACGGCGGCACGGTGGACAAGTTCACCGGCGACGGGATCATGGCGGTGT
This sequence comes from Mycobacterium sp., assembly GCF_052144515.1. Classification (GTDB taxonomy): domain Bacteria; phylum Actinomycetota; class Actinomycetes; order Mycobacteriales; family Mycobacteriaceae; genus Mycobacterium. Next base: position 13,874 of record NZ_JBKQQD010000054.1, read on the forward strand.
TCGGTGCGCCGGTGGCGTTGGAGGATCACGCCATCCGCGCTTGCATGGCGGCTTTGGATATCCACGCAGAGACCGCCAAACTGGCCAAGGATGTCGAAGGGCGCGATGGCATCGCCTTGCACCTGCGGCTGGGCCTCAATTCCGGCCAGGTGATCGCCGGTGAGATCGGTTCGAGTGCTTTGGGTTACACCGCCGTCGGTGAGCAGGTCGGCATGGCGCAGCGGATGGAATCGGTGGCACCGCCGGGCGCGGTGATGCTCAGCGAATCCACGGCGCGGCTGGTCGAGGGCGCGGCGACTCTCGGTGAAGTTGAGCGTGTCCGCATCAAGGGCACCGATCAACTGGTCAGCGCCCTGCGGCTGCTGGGCGTGCCGGAGGCGCATCGCGAAGTCGGACGTACTGAGTCGAATCTGGTCGGTCGGCGATGGGAAATGGCCGCCGTCGAGGCCCTGCTGGACCGCGCAACCGACGGACACGGCGCGGTGGTCGGCGTGGTGGGCTCCCCGGGGATCGGTAAGAGCCGCCTGGTGCGCGAGGTGGTGGCGATCGCAGGGCGTCGGCGCGTGGAGGTGTTCACCACCTTCTGCGAGTCACACACCAGCCAGGTCCCCTTCCATGCCGTGGCACGGCTGCTGCGCGCGGCCGCCGGGGTCGAGGGTCTTGCCGGGCAGACCGCACGCGATCGAGTGCGCGACCGCGTTCCCGACGCAGACCCCGAGGACTTGCTGCTGCTCCATGACCTACTGGGCATCGCCGACCCGACTGCTCCGTTACCGGCAATCGATCCCGATGCCCGGCGGCGGCGGTTGACGGCGCTGCTGAATGCCGCTTCCTTGGCTCGGGAAACGCCCGCGGTCTACGTCGTTGAGGACGCGCACTGGATCGATGAGGTCAGCGAATCGACGATCGCCGATTTCCTCACCGTGATCCCGCAGACGCCCTCGCTGGTGCTGGTCACCTACCGCCCCGAATATCGGGGTGCGTTGAGCCGGGTGGCCGGTGCTCAGACCATCGCCCTTGCGCCGCTGAGTGATTCGGAAACCGCAGCACTGGTTTCAGAGCTGCTCGGGCCGGACCCCTCCGTTCGCGGCCTGGGCCAGACGATCGCCGAGAGGGCCGCCGGAAACCCGTTTTTCGCCGAGGAGATCGTGCGCGACCTGGCCGAGCGCGGCGTCCTACGGGGCAACCGCAGCGTCTATGAATCGACCGCCGATGCTGCCGAGGTCAGTGTGCCAGCGACCTTGCAGGCGACCATCGCCGCGCGCATCGACCGCCTTGACTCGAAAGCCAAGCGCACGCTGAGCGCGGCGGCGGTGATTGGCTCGCGGTTCAGCCGGGGCCTGCTGGAAACGCTGGGGATCAATCCTGTCCTTGAGAACCTGCTGGGGGGCGAGTTCATCGATCAGATCAGGTTCACCCGACAACTCGAGTATGTGTTCCACCATCCACTGGTCCGCACCGTGGCGTATGAATCGCAGCTCAAATCGGATCGCGCCGAGTTGCACCGGCGCGTCGCGATCGCAATCGAATCACGTGACCCAGTAGCGGCGGAGGAGAACGCGGCGCTGATCGCCGAACATCTCGAGGCCGCGGGTGATCTGCACGCCGCCTATAGCTGGCACATGCGCGCCGCGACATGGGCGACCAACCGCGACATCGCCGCTGCCTGGCTGAGTTGGGAGCGGGCCCGAAAGATCGCCGAGGCATTACCCGCCGACGACCATAACCGGGCAGCCATGCGCATTGCCCCGCGCACCATGTTGTGCGGCATCGCCTGGCGAGTCCATGTGAATGTGGCTGGCGACCGCTTTGATGAATTGCGGGAGTTGTGCACCGCCGCCGGAGACCAGGCATCACTGGCCATCGCCATGGCGGGGCTGGTGGCCGATCACGCGTATCAGGGCCGGGTGCGCGAGGCGTCGCAGCTGGCATCTGAAGCGTGGGCCCTCATCGAGTCGGTCGGCGATCCGACCTTGACGGTGGGGCTGTCCTTCGCGCCGATCTACGCCAAGTGGGAGAACGCCGAGTGGTCTGACATGCTGCGGTGGTCACAAAGGGTCATCGACCTGGCCGACGGTGACCCGTCGAAAGGCAACTTCCTTTTCGGGTCTCCATTAGCGCTCGCCTTCACGACGCGGGCTATGGCCCGGTATTGCCTGGGTCGTCGCGGATGGCGCGACGACCAGCGGCACGGCCTGGCCATGGCCCGCAACGCCGACCCCCTGACCTACGCCGGGGCCGTCACCTACGCCTACGGCGGGGGAATACCGATGGGCGTGCTGAGGCCCGACGATTCGGCGGTGCGCGAGATCGAGGATGCCCTACGGATTGCCGAACGATCCGGTGACGATTTCGCGTTGGCCCACGCCCGGCTGACGCTGGGCGTTGCGATGGTGCACCGCCAAACAGCTCCCGAGCGTGGCCGCGGAGAGAAGCTGCTGGCCGAGGTCACCGACGTGTTCCTGCGCCAGGGGCACCACCTGGGCGATTTACCGGGCGTCAACGGGCTCTTGGCGCGTGAGAGGGCTTGGCGTGGAGATCGCGACGACGCCATCCCGCTGATGCGCATCGCCGTCGACCATCTGGTCCGCGAGGGACAGCTGCTGGCATGGGGCATACCTGCGACCGGTGTTCTGGTGGACACACTGCTCGATCGCGGGGCCGAGGGTGACGTGGCCGAAGCCGAGGCCGCAATCGAGCGGCTGGCCGACGCGCCAGCCGATGAGGGTCCCGTGATACGCGACATCTGGCTGTTGCGACTACGCGCTCTGCTGGCCCAGGCGCACGGGGATGAGGCCACCTACCGCGACTATCGGGATCGCTACCGCGACATGGCGAGAAGGCTTGGCTTCGAGGGACATATCGCCTGGGCCGAGGCGATGCCATGACGGCGGCTGCTCCGTCGGGGGTGGTGACGTTTTTGTTCACCGATGTGGAGGGGTCGACTCGTCGGTGGGAGTCCGACGCCGACGCCATGCGGAACGCGCTGGCCGCCCATGACGAGGTGTTGCGTAAGGCGATTGAGGCGCATGGGGGACCGCTGCGGGCCGGATGATGATCGGCGTCCTGGGTTCCCTGGCCGAGTACGAACGCGAGCTGGCACCGACGCCGCCCTGTTCACCTTCCTTGAACTCGACATCCAGGTCGGAGACGTGGTCAACACCCGGCGGCGCCGGGCGTTGGGGTGCGCCCCGACAGATCGCATCGTCGCCGATCGCCACGCGATGCTGGCCTTGCCGCCGGTGGCGCCGGTATCGGGTCGCCGCTTGGCGACACGACTGGCACGTGATCATTACGTCCGCCTGGACAGCAATGACTACTCGGTGCACCCCTCGGTGATTGGTCGCCGCATCGAGGTGATCGCTGACCTGGGGCGAGTGCGGGTGCTCTGCGAGGGCCGGGTCGTCGCCGATCACGAGCGGATCTGGGCGTGGCACCAGACGATCTCGGACCCCGAACACGTTGCGGCTGCACGCGCGCTGCGGCGTGAGCGGGTCGGGGTGCTGCGTCCGGTCGCCGAACCCGACGTCGAGCAGCGGCCCTTGAGCGACTACGACACCGCCCTGGGCCTCGACGACCTCGACGGCGGGGTGGCGTGATGGCCACCCGCGCCACGACAGCAGCCAAGACCGTGCGTGATCTGTCGGCCGAGGTCGCCTTCTTGACTCGAGCGCTCAAGGCGCCGACGCTGCGTGAGTCGGTGGAGCGCCTGGCTGATCGCGCTCGCGCCGAGTCCTGGAGCCATGAGGAGTTCCTGGTGGCGTGTCTGCAGCGAGAAGTCTCCGCCCGGGAGTCACACGGCGGTGAAGGCCGTATCCGGGCCGCGCGATTCCCGGCCCGTAAGTCGTTGGAGGAGTTCGACTTCGAGCACGCCCGCGGACTCAAACGCGACCTCATCGCGCACCTGGGCACCCTCGACTTCGTCGTGGCCAAGGACAACGTGGTGTTCCTGGGCCCCCGGCACCAGCAAGACCCATCTGGCGATCGGGCTGGCGATCAGGGCCTGTCAAGCCGTGCACCGGGTCTTGTTCGCCACCGCCGCCGACTGGGTCGGCATGCTCGCCGAGGCCCACCACGCAGGCAAGCTCCAAGCCGAGCTGGTCCGCCTCGGCCGCTACCCGCTGCTCGTCATCGACGAGGTCGGCTACATCCCGTTCGAACCCGAAGCAGCGAACCTGTTTTTCCAGCTGGTGTCCTCTCGCTACGAACGGGCCAGCTTGATCGTCACGAGCAACAAGCAGTTCGGCCGCTGGGGCGAAGTGTTCGGCGACGACGTCGTCGCCGCAGCCATGATCGACCGCCTCGTCCAACACGCCGAAGTCATCGCCCTCAAAGGAGACAGCTACAGACTCAAAGACCGCGACCTCGGCCGCGTCCCGACCGCGGCCCCAACCGAAGAATGACCATCAACCAACCGGCAGGGGGTCAACTTTCAACCGTCGAAAAGGGGTCAAAATTCGGCCGTCGTTGACAGACCGCGCATACCTGTTGGCGGCGCACGCGGATGGAGAAACCCGCACAGGCCGGTGGGAGCGGGCGAAACAACAGCGGTACCCGCCCCGCCGCCCAGGCAGGGCCGTCGTTACGCCGGTTGGATG